>DDSR01000446.1 GCA_002343455.1 Deltaproteobacteria bacterium UBA2385
CCGGCGCCGTTGCGCCCGAGCAGCACCACGACCTCGCCGGCCCCCACCTCGAGCGCCACGTCGAACAGGATGTGCGCGCGCCCATAGAACGCGTTGAGGCCGGAGACTTTCAGCATCGGGTCCATCAGTCGGCCAGCCCGTGCATCGTGCCGAGGTAGATCTCCTGCACGGTCTTGTTCGCGCGCACTTCGGCCGGCTTGCCCTCGACGATGAGCTGGCCGCGGTTCATCACCATGATGCGGTCGGCGTGCGCGAACACCACGTCCATGTCGTGCTCGGTGAACAGCACGCTGATGTTCTCGCGGCGCACGATCTCGGCGGTGAGCGCCATCAGCGCCACGCGCTCCTTGGGCGCCATGCCGGCGGTGGGCTCGTCCATCAGCAGCAGCTTCGGCTTGTTGGCGAGCGCCACCGCGAGTTCCACGCGCTTCAGGTCGCCATAGGCGAGCACGCTGCAGGCCCGGTCGTACTGGTCCTGCATGCCGACGCGCTCCAGCAGCGCCATCGCCTCGTCGACATACATGCGGTCGGCGCGCGGGAACAGCGCGCGGCTGCGGCCGCCGTGGCTGATCAGCGCCATCTGCACGTTCTCGCGCACCGTCATGCTGGCGAAGGTCGCGGTGATCTGGAACGTCCGCCCCACCCCCAGCCGCCACACCGCCCGCGGCGACAGCCCGGTGATGTCCCGCCCGCCCAGCCGCACCGTGCCGGCATCGGGCCGGATCTGCCCGCCCACCATGTTGAAGCAGGTCGTCTTGCCGGCCCCGTTCGGCCGGATCAGTCCGGTGACCGAGCCCTCCGGCACGGCGAAGCTGGCGCCGTCGAGCGCCAGCAGCCCGCCGAAGCGCTTGGTCAGGCCCTCGACTCGGACGGCCACCCCTCGGTTCGTTGGCGTGCTCATTCGTAGCGCAGCCCCTCGACGGGATCGATGTTGGCCGCGACGGTGGCCGGGTACAGCGTGGCGAGGAAGCAGATGAGCACCGCGGCGATGGCGACGATCACCACGTTGTCGGCCTCGACCACCACGGGCAGCTTGTCCAGGTAGTAGACATCGGTGTCCAGCGGGAACTCGATCACCTTGAGCAGCTCGCAGCCCAGCAGGCCCAGGATGGTGCCAAGGGTGGTGCCGACCAGCCCGATGATCAGACCCTGGAAGACGAAGATCATGCGGACCGTGTTCTTGCTGGCCCCCATCGCCCGCAGGATGGAGATCTCGCGGGCGCGGGTCACGACGATCAGGATCAGCGTGCCGACGATGTTCAGGCTGGCGACGGCGACGATCAGGCTGAGGATCAGCCCCATCACGACCTTCTCGAGCTTGAGCGCGCTGAAGAGGTTGCTGTTCAGGTTCTTCCAGTGGCGCGTGTAGAAGGGCCACTCCAGCTGCAGGCCGACCCGGTCGGAGATGTCCTCGACCGCGTCGAGGTCGGCGACCCGGGCCTCGATGCCGGTGGCGGTGTTCCCCATCTTGAGGAACTCCTGGGCGTCGCCGATGGCGAGGTAGGTCCACTTGGTGTCGTACTCGAACATGCCCGAGTAGAAGACCCCGGCGACCCGGAAGGGCCGCACATGGGGCACTGGCATCCCCATCGGCCCCGCGCCGCCGCCGATCGGGTTGATCAGGTGGACCTTGTCGCCCACCGTGACGGCGAGCTGCTGGGAGAGCTCCCGGCCGATGATGATGCCCGGCAGCTCCTCGGTGTCGCCGACATCCTGGGCGATGGCCGGCGCCGGGTTCGAGAGGGCGCGGACGACGGCCTGGCGCTGCTCCAGGGTGTCCAGCGCGCCCTCGGGGCCGCGCTCCAGGTTGGCCACGACATCGGTGACTCCGCCGCTGCGCTCGACGTCGATGCCCTTGATCACGGCCCCGGCGGCGGCCCACTGCGAGCGGATCATCACCTCGTAGTAGACGAAGGGGGCGGCGGCGACCACGCCCTCGACGGCCTGCACTTTGTCGGCGACCTCCTGGTGGTCCTCGAACTCGCCGTCGTTGCTGAGCACGACGAGGTGGGCATTGCTGCCCAGGATCTTGTCCCGCAGCGTGATCTCGAAGCCCTGCATGACGGCCAGCACGATGATCAGGGCGGTCACCCCGACGGTGACCCCGACCATCGAGACGCCGGTGATGACGCTGATGCCCGCCTCGCGCCGCCGGGCACGAAGGTGGGAGAGCGCCACCAGCAGGGCGAAGCGCATCAGCGGGATCCGTCGGGGTCGACCGCACCGGAGACGACCGGCCGCAGGGTGGGGAAGAGGATCACGTCGCGGATCGACTCGCGGTTGCTGAAGAGCATCGCGAGGCGGTCGATGCCGATGCCCTCGCCCGCGGTGGGCGGCATGCCGTAGGTCAGGGCCTGGATGTAGTCGGCGTCGAAGAACATCGCCTCGTGGTCGCCGGCGTCCCGGGCCTGGGCCTGGGCGGCGAAACGACCGGCCTGGTCGACCGGGTCGTTGAGCTCGTTGAAGCCGTTGCCGAACTCCAGCCCGGCGATGAAGAACTCGAAGCGGTCGGTGAACTCGGGGTCCCCGTCGGTGCGGCGCGCCAGGGGGGAGATCTCGGCCGGGAAGCCGGTGACGAAGGTCGGCTGGATCAGGTCGCGCTCGACATAGGCCTCGAAGAACCACTCCCACCAGCGGCCCATGGTCGTGGGCAGCCCATCGGGGTCGGCCTTGGGGTGATCGACCCGCCAGCGCTCACGCAGGGCAGCAGGATCGCGGACCTGCTGGGCGCTGAGCCCGGTCGCCTCGGCGATCAGCTCACCCATCCCGGCGCGGCGCCAGGGACGCCCGAGCTCGATCTGGTGGGGTCCGAAAGGCAAGGAGGTCGTGCCGCAGACCGCCTGAGCGGCGCTGGAGATCAGCTCCTCGGTGATGTCCATCAGGTCGTACCAGGTCGCGTAGGCCTGGTAGAACTCCAGCATCGTGAACTCGGGGTTGTGCCGACCGCCAGCCTCGCCGTCGCGGAACACGCGTCCCAGCTCATAGCAGTCGCCAATGCCTGCCGCCAGCAGGCGCTTCATCGGGAACTCGGCCGAGGTGCGCAGCCAGCGGGTGCGCGATCCGCCTTCGACGCGACCGGAAAATTCGAGCGCGAACGAGGCGATGTTGGGATCGGTNNGTTGTGGTGGGTGACGAAGGGCCGGGCGGTGGCGCCGCCGGGGATCGCCTGCATCATGGGGGTCTCGACCTCCATGTAGCCGCGATCCTCGAAGAAGCGCCGGGTGAAGCTGACCAGGGCGCTGCGGCGGCGGAAGACCTCGCGGCTGTCCTCGTTGACGAAGAGGTCGACGTAGCGGTGCCGGCTGCGGAACTCGCGGTCCTCGACCCCCTTGTGCTTGTCGGGCATCGAGGCGATGCACTTCGCGGAGAGGCGCAGGCTGCTGGCGTGCAGCGAGGCCTCGCCGGTGCGGGTGCGCATGCAGCGGCCGCTGACGGCGATGTGATCGCCCAGGTCCAGGCGCCGCCAGAGGGCGAAGGCCTCCTCGCCCAGGTCCTCCTTCCGCAGGTAGACCTGCAGCTCTCCGCCGCGATCCTGGACGCGGGCAAAGCCGGCCTTGCCCATCTCGCGCTTGGCCATCAGGCGGCCGGCGATCTGGAAGGTCGCCGGATCCTGTGCGAGGTCGGCCTCGTCCCGGTCGCCGATGTGGGCGCGGACGGCGGCGGTGGTGTCGGCGATGGAGAGGCCGTGCGGGTAGGGCTCCACGCCCTGATCGCGCAGGGACTGGAGCTTCTCGAGGCGCTCGGGATCGAACTCGAACATGGGGCAACCCAGGTGGTGGACTAGACTTCTTTCGCGGCCTCTTCGGCCGCCTCGTCGGCCCGGCGGGCGAGCCAGGCCTCCATGAAGGGCAGCAGCTCGCCCGCGAAGACCCGGTCGGTGTCGCCCATCTCGACCCCGGTGCGCAGGTCCTTGACCATGCGGTAGGGCTGCAGCACATAGCTGCGGATCTGGCTGCCCCACTCGATCTTCTTCTTGGTGGCGTTCTGGGCGTCGATCTCGACCTGCCGCTTGTCGACCTCGTACTGGTAGATCTTGGCGGCGAGGATCTTCAGCGCCTTGGCCTTGTTCTTGTGCTGGCTGCGCTCGGCCTGGCAGGCGACCACGATGCCGGTGGGCAGGTGGGTCAGCCGCACCGCGGAGTCGGTGGTGTTGACGTGCTGACCGCCGGCCCCGCTGGAGCGGTAGGTGTCGATGCGCAGGTCGCTCTCCTTGACCTCGACCTCGATGTCGTCGTCGATGTCGGGGTAGCAGCCGACGCTGGCGAAGGCGGTGTGGCGGCGGGCGGCGCTGTCGAAGGGCGAGATGCGCACCAGCCGGTGCACGCCGATCTCGGCCTTGAGGTAGCCGTAGGCGAAGGGCCCGCGCACGTAGATGGTGGCCGACTTGATACCGGCCTCCTCGGCGTACTGCTCGTCGGCGATCTCCACCTTGAAGCCCATCTTGTTGGCCCAGCCGATGTACATGCGCTCCAGGATCTGGGCCCAGTCGCTGGCGTCGGTCCCGCCCGCGCCGGAGTTGATCTCCAGGACGGCGTCGCTCTCGTCCAGCTCGTCGGAGAGCATGCGTCGAACCTCGGCCTCGCGCACCTGCAGCTCCAGCGCCTCCAAGGCCCGCTCGCCTTCGAGCTGGGTGGCCCTGTCGTGCTCGCTCTCGCCCAGCTCGATCAGGAAGACGGCGTCGTCGAAGGCCCGGTCGAGCACCTCGATGCCCTCGACCCAGCGCTCGTGCGCGGCCTTCTCGCGAAGCGTGGCCCGGGCGCGATCCGTGTCGTTCCAGAAGTCCGGATCGGCGGCGCGGGTGTCCAGCTCGGCGATCTTGCGCTTCAGGCTGTCCAGGTCAAAGCGACCCCCGGATGGACTGGATGCGCTGGCGAAGCTCCTTGCGGAGCTCGTAGTAGTCGGTGGCCATGAGGGTCTCCAGGGCGAAGGTCGGCGCGGGCTAACGCAGTCGGGGCCGATGCGCTTTCGGGGGGCGCGCCGCGTTAGGGTGTGGGTCCATGGAGGGAGCACCACCATGAAGCTGGCCGCCACCCACTACGACAACTCCGAGACCGGCTGCTGCGCCCGCCTCGACGCCGCGCGCTGGGCCGACAAGACCCTCGTCTGGAAGGACAAGCCCTTCCTGCGGGACCACATCCGCGCCGTCCTGCACGTCCCGGTCAACTTTGGCACGGTGATGGGGCGAGACCAGGCCCTGATCGAGGAGGCCGGCGCCTGGCCCGAGGACCCCATCTGGCTGACCGACGACTCCTCACCCTGGAGATCCGAGGTCTACATGTCGGTGGATCGCGACAGCCTGCCGGGGGCCACGGTCGAGACCCTCTCGGGGACCTTCCTGACCCGGGTCTTCGAGGGCCCGTACAAGGACGCCGGGACGTGGGCCAAGGCGATGGCCGAGCATGTGCGGGCGCAGGGGCACGAGCTGAAGAGGCTGTACAGCTTCTACGCGACTTGCCCGAAGTGTGCCGATCGGTTCGGGAAGAACCAGGTGGTGCTCTTCGCGCAGGTGGGCTGAGCCTCAACCACCCGCCAGCTCCACTCCCCCGGTCGCGACGACCCGCCCGTGTTCCATACGCACCACCCGCTCGGCGAGGGCCCGGGCGTCGGCGATGTCGTGGGTGACCAGCAGTACACGGACTCCCTCTCGGGCGAGGAGCGCGCGGAGGCCTTCCCGCAGGCGCTGGCGGAGGGCGGGGTCGACGGCGGCGAAGGGCTCGTCGAGCAGGACGAGCTGGGGGCGAGGGGCCAGGGCGCGGGCGATGGCGATGCGCTGCTGCTGGCCTCCGGAGAGCTCGGAGTGGCGAGCCTCGAGGCGATCGTCGAGCTCGACCAGCGCGGCTAGCTCCTGCACCCGCCGGTCTCTCTCAGCGGCGCTGCCGACCAGGCCGAAGCCGATGTTGGCGCCGACGTCGAGGTGGGGGAAGAGGGCGTAGCCCTGGAAGACGACGCCGACCCGACGGGAGCGGGCTGGGAGGTCGATCTTCTGCGGATGGTCGAAGAGGGTCCGGCCGTCCAGCACGATCCGGCCGCGTTCGGGCCGCAGCAGGCCGGCGATGGCCCGGAGAGTGAGGGACTTCCCGGCGCCCGAGGGGCCCAGGATGGCGGTGACCGCGGCGGAGGTGTCGAAGGCGACCTGCAGGTCGAAGTCCCCCTGGCGGGCGACAATGTCTACAGAGAGACCGTTCACCGGGCCCCCGTCCGGCCCACGGCGAACAGGATGCTGGCGCTGAGCAGGGCCAGCAGAAGGGCGATCAGGCCCGCGTCGGCGGTGCGGCCGGCCTGCACGGCGTCGTAGACGGCCAGGCTGGCGGTCTGGGTGCGACCGGGGATGCTGCCGGCGATCATGGCGGTGGCGCCGAACTCGCCCATCGCCCGGGCGAAAGCAAGCGCGGCCCCGCCGACGATGCCGCGGCGGGCCAGCGGGATCGAGACCCGCAGGAAGATGTCGAGCTCCGTGCGGCCGAGCGTGCGGGCGACGTCTTCGAAGTGGGGATCGATCTGTTCGAAGGCCGACTGTGCAGCCCGGACAAGGAAGGGCAACGCGGCGACGAAGGCGGCCAGCACAGCCGCGGCGGGGGTGAAGACCAGGGGCGAGCCGGTCAGGGCCTCCCAGGTCTGGCCGACAGGGGAGCCCCGCCCGATCAGCAGGAGGAGGACGTAGCCGAGCACGGTGGGAGGCAGGATCATCGGCAGGAGGACCAGGGTCGAGAGCAGCTCGGCCCAGAGGCCACGTCGGCGCGCCAGGAGACGGGCGAAGGGCACGCCGACGGCGACGACGGCGAGGCTGGCCAGCCCGGCGATCAGCAGGGAGCGGAGCATCAGGTCGAGCATGCTCAGGGCCCGAAGCCGTAGCGCTGGAGCACGGCCCGGCCCTCTGGGGCCATGACGAAGGCGAGGAAGTCCCGGCCGGCCTGGGGGTGCTCGGCGGAGCGGGGTACGGCGGCGACCTGGACCAGGGGCTCGTGCAGGGAGCTGTCGATCAGGGTGTAGGGCGTGCTCTCCACAACGAGGGAGAGGGCCACGATGCCCGCGTCGGCGTTGCCCGTCTGGACGAGCTGCCAGGTCTGGGCGATGTTCTCTCCCCGGACCAGCCGCGGCTGCACCTCCTCCCACAGCCCCGAGGCCTGCAAGGCCTGCTGGGCGGCGAGGCCGTAGGGGGCGTGCTCGGGGTTGGCGATGGCGAGGTAGCGGATCCCGGGGTCGGTGAGCGAGGCCAGGGAGGGCGGCGGCGCTGCGGAGCCCACCAGGACGAGCCGACCGGTTCCATAGACCATCCGGCTGTCCTCGTGCAGCAGGGCTTGGCTCTGCAGGCGGTCGATGAAGGAGGCGTTGGCGGCGAAGAACAGATCGGCCCGCGCGCCCTGCTCGATCTGGCTGGTGTATGCCCCCGTCGAGCCGAAGGAGAGGAGCGGCGCGCAGCCGACACGTTGCCTGTACAGTTCACCCAGCTCGGTGAGGGCATGCTGGAGGTCCGAGGCGGCCAGGACCACGGGCGGCACGCAGGCCTCGGGTTCGGGCCTGCAGCCCAGGGCGAGGAGGAGCGCGATCATGCCGCCTCTCCCATGCCCTGGCCGTCGTAGCCGCCCAGCGCCTCGATCTCCTCTCGCAGTCGAGGGGTCCGCAACAGGTCGAAGAGGGCGCGCACAGCGGGATCCTCGACCAGGGCCGTCGGCACCACCAGCCGGTAGGCCTCCTCGACCCAGGGCACGAAGCCGAGGCCATGGGCCTGGGCCGCGGCCTGTGTGGCGACCCCCGCATCGGCCAGCCCGCTGGCGATCGCGGCGGCGACGGCGAAGTGCCCCCGAGCGGCGCTGTCGTAGCCGGCGATGCGGGCGCCCGGCAGGCCCGCGAGGCGCAGCCGCTCGTCGAGCAGGCGGCGGCTGCCGGATCCCGGCTCTCGGTTGACCAGGCGCAGGCCGGGCCGGGCCAGATCGGCGGCCTGGGCGAGGCCCAGCGGGTTGTCGCGGGCCACCACCAGCCCCGTCTGCCAGACCGCGAGGTGGACGAGCTGGGTGCCGGCCGGCGCCCGGGTGTCGGGCAGGTGCGAGCCGGCGATGTGGGCCTCGCCCCGGGCCAGCCGATCGAGGGAGGCCTGGCTGCCGCTCTCCACCCAGAGCAGCTCGACGCCGTGTCTCTCGCGCAGCAGCGCGCGGATCAGGTCGGTGGCCGGGTCGCAGCCGGCCAGCACCAGCACCGGGGCGTCGGGGCGGGCGGGCGCACGGGCCAGGGTGAGGGTCGGCATCGTCGGGACCTGGACCTGGCGGTCGCCGATCTGGACAGCGCGGGTGCGGGTTGTCGTCGCGGGTTGGGGCGGGGGGGCGAGGCCGAAGAGGGCCTCGACCCGCGTGTCCAGGGCCTGGGCGAGGCGGAGGGCGGTGTCGGTCGCCGGGATCGCGCGGCCGGCCTCGATCGCCGTGTAAGCCTGGCGGGAGAGGCCCACGGCTTCGGCGAGGGCGGAGACGGACCAGCCGGCGTGCAGGCGGGCGGCTCGGAGGTGGACGTGGAGGGGCATGGGTCGGGTGTAACGTGGAAGCGACGGGGAGACAAGTTGGCTTGACAACACCTCTGGGCGCGATGGATCGCGCCCCTACGCATTTACTGCTACCAACCCCACTTCCTGCTTTCCTCCCTTCCTGCCTTCCTGATGGCCGCGCCCCCTCGTCCCTCGAGTTGGGCGCTCTACGATCCCGCCTTTACCAGCACGCCGCGGAAGCTGAGGTCCGTGATGGTCACCGACCCCTCCCCGACCATGGCGTCGGCGGGCGTCGAACACTCGACCGTGCCGTCCAGCGCGAACATGAAGACGCCGTTGTACTCGCCGACCTCGGTGGGGGCCGTCAGGCTGACCAGACACTCGGAGCCCGTGTAGGCGGCGCTATCGCCGGCCGCCGAGCCGGTGAGATCGACCCGACCGACCGCGTCGGTGATGGCGCTCTCGCCGTCGTAGCCCTCGACCGTGATCAGGACGATCAGGCGCTCATCACCAAGGTCGGACTCGAAGCTGAAGGCGGCGCTGGTCGGACCAGTCACGCCCCCGCCGCAGCTCATGTCGGCGTCCCCCCAGTCCAGCGAGGCCTCGATGGCGCCACTGAGGGTGGCCTGCAGCCGACCGCTGGCGTCGGGGGGCACACACATCTCGCTCACATCGATGGTCTCGTCGGTGCCGGAGTCCTCGCCTCCCCCCTCTTTGTCACCGCAGCCGAACAGCAGAACCGTTGCCAGGATCGAACACACACGGGTCATGGACACCTCCGAGTCCCGGGGAAAGCAAGGGGCGTGCCCGGGCCGGCTCCAACAATTTCAAGGCGTTTCCCTCGGTCGAGGCACACGGGGACATGCCCGGGCATGTTCGCTGTCCCCGCGTGGAGCACTCCTCAGCTCCGGCCCTTCCGGAAGGTCGTGAGGTCGAGCTCGAGCTCATGCGCCCGGCGATAGAGCGTGTTCCGGCCGATGCCGAGCTCCTGGGCGGCGGCGCGCACATTGCCGCCATGGCGCTCGAGGACCGCGCAGAGTTGGTCCCGGTCCAGGCGCGGTGCCGGAGCCGGGAGTGGGGCCTGCCTGGACGTCGGCAATGAGGACCCATCCTCCCAGCGCTGCCCCGGTGAATGGGTGATGGCGAGGCGGGTGACGGTCGCCTCGACCTCGCGCACATTGCCCGGCCAGTCCCAGGCCAGGAGCCGCTCGACCAGGGCCGGGTCGACGCGCAGCCCCTCTCCCGCCCGCGCCCGTGCGAGGCGGTGAAACAAGACCGCGATGTCGATCGGACGCGAGCGGAGGGGCGGGACCCGGATCACCCACTGCTCCAGCCGGGAGCGCAGGTCTGCCCGGAAGGCCCCTGACAGTACGGCGACGTCCAGGTCGCGGTTGGTGGCCGCGACGAAGCGGACCGCGGCCTGGGCGAAACGATCGCTGCCCACCGGGCGGGCCTCGCCGGACTGCAACAGCCGCAGCAGGCTGCTCTGGAAGCTGGGGCTGGCGTCGCCGATCTCGTCGAAGAGCAGGGTGCCCTGCTCGGCCTCGCGGACCAGCCCGGCCCGCTCGCCGACCGCCCCGGTGAAGGCGCCGCGGGTGTGGCCGAAGAGCTCGCTGTGCAGGACGGGATCTCCCACCCCGGCGCAGTTCAGGGCGACGAAGCGCCCCCTGGCGCCGCTGAGGCGGTGGATCTCTCGCGCTACAAGCTCCTTGCCGGTGCCCGGCTCGCCCAGGATCAGGACGGTGGCCTCATGAGGCGCTACCTGGGCGATCTGGCGGAGCACCTCCCGGATCGCCGGGCTCACCCCGAGGATGCGGGGGTGTTGCGGCCCGCTCTCCCCTCCCCTGTCGGCGATCAGCAGCACATCGCCGACCCGCAGGAGCTGCCCCACCGGCAGGGGCGCGGCCTCGACCTGCCGACCGCCGACCCAGGTCCCGTTGCGGCTCTGCAGATCGACCACCTGCAAGGAATCGCCTACCCGCTCGATCCGCGCGTGGCGCTTGGACAGGCGGGGGTCGTCGAGCACCTCCAGGCCGACCGGCATGCCACGACCGAGCTCCAGCGGGCGCTCGCCGACCGGCAGCCACTGCCCGACCAGGGAGGCCTGCTCGTGGTGCGCGATCCAGAGCCCGACCGCGGCTCCTGGCGCTCGTGGCAGAGGGTCGTGGCGGCTCAGGGTGCGGGAATTCTCCATCCCCGAATGCTACAGGAGGAGCATGGAGATCGGTCGCGTCCTGGGATCCTGGCATCTGCTGGCGCCGCTGGGCGCGGGGGGCTCGGGCACCGTCTTCCTGGCGCGCGAGGCCTCGGGCCGCGAGGGGGCGCTGAAGATCAGCCATGGGGACGGGGCCAGCCTGCGGCGGGAGGTGCGGTTGCTGGCCGAGATCAAGCGCCCCGACATCGCCGAGGTGCTGGACCACGGGGTCGAGGAGGGTCGGGTCTGGCTGGTCACCCGGCGGGTCCAGGGGGACACCCTGGCCGCGGTGGGCCTGTCGCAGCGCCCGATGGAGGTAGCCGCCGCCTGCGAGCTGGTCGAGCGCATCTGCGCGCCGCTGGCCTGGCTGCATGGCGAGGGCCTGGTGCACGGGGATCTCAAGCCCTCGAATGTGGTGGTCGCGGGCCAGGAGATCGTGCTGATCGACTTCGGGCTGGCCGCCCGCACGGGCCTGCGGGCCTCGGTCGAGGACGCCCCTCGTGGGGGCGGGAGCGCCGCCTGGATGGCGCCGGAGCGGGTGCGTGGCGAGGCCTGGGACGCGCGGGCCGATCTGTACTCGCTGGGCTGCATCCTCTACGAGCTGGTCACGGGCCTCTCGCCCTTCGCGAACGAGAGCCTGGAGGCGACCCTGGCTGCCCACCTCGAACACAGTCCGCCCCGGCCCTCGGCCCTCGTCCCGGGGGTGCCTGCGGGGCTCGACAGGCTGCTGGCCCGCCTGCTCTCGCGCTCGCCCTCGGATCGGCTCGACGCGGTCCGGGTGGCCGCCGCCCTGGCTGAGCTGCGTGGGGCGCCGCCTCGACCGATGCTGCCGCCGCCTCGACCCTGGCTGCCGAACCCGGCCTTTCGCGGTCGCGGGCGGGAACTTCGGGAGATCGAGAGGCTGCTGGCGATGGGTCCGGTCTCGGTCGAGGGGGTCGCGGGCAGCGGCAAGAGCAGGCTGCTGTTGGAAGCCGGCGCCCAGGCGCGGCGGGCCGGCTGGCGGGTGCTGTACGCGGCGGGCCGGCCCCAGGAGGAGGCGCCCCTGGCGAGCCTGCGCCATGCGCTGGCGGACCAGGAGATCAAGGAGCCGGACACCATCGCTGTCCTTGCCCTGCTCTGGCCGGAGTGGGCGGCCCGAACAGAGGCTCCGGCCGTGCTGGCCGGGCAGTCCGGTGCCCGCGCCCGTTTCGTCGAGGCCCTCTCCGCGGCTCTGGCCGAGCTGGCTGGGCCTCTGCTTCTGGTGATCGACGATCTGCACCTCGCCGACGAGGCCACCCGGGCCTGGGCGAGGAGCGAGCTGCCCGAGGGGGTGCACCTGCTCGTCTCGGGGGGGCGGCTGGGGCAGGAGCTCGTCCTGGACCGCCTGGGCGAGGGGGCAGCCCAGGACATCGTCGAGGAGTTGATCGGTGGGGTGGAGGTAGACAAACGCGAGCGGGTGTGTGCCCTGGCGGGTGGCAACCCCTGGTTGTTGTGTGAGCTCACGCGGCAGGTCTCGGTCGGTCGGGAGCCGGCTCGCAGCGCTGCCCTGCGGAGCATCGTGAACGATGCGCTGCGAGGGCTGCGGGGCGCCCCGGCCCGGATCGCCACGGTGCTCGCGGTGCTTGGCCCCGTGCCCGAACCCGAGTGGCTGGCCCGGCTGGCCGGCCTGAGAGAACGCTCGCTGGACCTGGGCGTGCAGGAGCTGCTGCGACGCGGGGTCCTGGAGAGCGAGAGCCTTCGTTTTCGCAACGAGCTGCTGCGCAGCACCGTCGCCCGTCGCACACCACCCGCGCGGGTCCGGGACCTGCACCGCGCCCTGGCCGAGCTGATCATACAGCGCTACGGCGAGGCCGCCGGCCCCCACTCCAGCCGCCTCGCCCCCCTGCTGGCCGGGTGTGGTGAGAGCCGGGAGGCGGCGCACCACTACCGGGCCGCGGCGGTGGAGCAGAAGCGGGTCGGAAACTCCGAAGCCGCCCTCGCCCACCTCGACGCCGCCATCGCTCTTCTGGAGGCGCGCGAGAGCATCCCGGTGCGGGTGGCGCGGGCCTTCGAGGTGCTGGCGGTCCAGGGAGAGCTGGATCAGGCCGAACGTCTCATGCAGCAGTGCCTGGAAGAGGCCAGACAGTTCGCGGACGATGGATTGATCGCGCTGAGCGGCCTGCGCCTGGCCAGCCTTGTCTGGCGGAGGGGCCAGCCAGCCCGGGCCCGTCTGCTCCTAGACGAGGCCCTGGTCGCTGCGCAGCGCGCGGAGGTCTACCTCGATGTCGGCATGATCCACGGTGAGCTGGCGTCGATCGCCAACGAGGAGGGCGACAGGGCCGAAGAGCTGGCCCAGAACGAAGCCGCCCTGGCGGCCTTTGAGCGGGTCGCCCGGGAGGCGAACCCTCGCTTGACCGACCAGCGCCCGCTGGCTGCTCCCCCCGCCCGGTTAGCCGAGGCCAACGGGGCGATCTACGGCGCCAACCTGGGCCTGACCCTGCTGACGCTGGGGCGGGACGAGGAGGCCGTCGCACTCCTGGAGCGCTGCGTCCAGACCCTGGAGGCCATGCCCGAGTTTCGTTTGAAGGCGCTCACCCCGAGAGGGATTTTGGCCATGGCCCACCTCGAAGCCGGGCGGCTGGATGCGGCCGAGCCGCTGTTCCGGAGGGTCCTGGCCGACGCGCGAGCCCTGGGCGACCGGCTCAACGAGTGCATCACCCACCAGATGCTGGCGAGGCTGGCGCTGGCTCGGGGGCAGGACCCGAGCACCGAGGTGGACCTGGGCCTCGCCCTGGCGATGCGGTATGGTTTTGCTCACCCACTGGCGGCGCTGCGGCGGTTGCGCCACCCATCTGGCCGGTCCGGTTAGACGAGGATCCGATGCCGACGCTCTCTCCCCGCTTCCAGGGACATCACCGATGACGATATCAGCGATCGTATCCTACGACGGCCGTGAGGAATACATGTCCGTCGCTACGTTGATGAACTTCTGGCGGCAATGGCTTCCAGATATACTGGCCCTCGACTTGAAGTGGATCGCCCTGTTCGAGTCGGGATGCGTGCTCTCCTCCGAGGATCATCCCTTTGTGCAGGCAGAACTGCTTCAGCTGCGCACATGGCTCTCGACTCGCGAGACCTCGGAGACCGATGACGCAGAAGCCGCCCAGCGCCTGGACCGACTCTCGGCGGAGATGATCCGAGCGGCTTTCAATCCAGCAGCCTGGCCTCAGATTCGTGCCCAGCTCTCAACGAGCGTCTCTTCGAGAGACGATAACAACGACACCGTACGCCGCATCGACCTTCTGCTGGCGCAGATAGAAGCAGCGTTGCCATTCCAAGACGCCGAGCGGTCGGTGGGCTGAGACCAGGGCCCATCGAGTCCGTCGGTGCCTGCGTGTCTCACCCATGAACGGTCATTGTCTTCGTCGCTCGTCGAAACATCTCGTCCGGGCCCACGGCCTGAAGCTGGATCTGGAGGGATCCGAGGGACCAACCACGGAGATGACCGGCCATCACCGGACTTAGGGACGCAATTGCGGGACCAACTCGGGAGGTGACCGGCACCGCCCGACTTAGGGACGCAATTGCGGGACCAACTCGGGAGATGAGGGTTCATCTCCCGAGTTGGTCCCGCCCGGTGCCGCCAATGCACGGCGGGCGCGATGAATCGCGCCCCTACGCCATGATCCTCACCCCCACCATGCGCGCCCCCCTCACGCCGACCGCGGGCCCCACCTCACCCGAACCGCGCCCCCTCCCGGTCTCAACCCGGAAGCTGGTCCACGACAGACCGGATCGCCGCAACAGCGTCAACGTTCTCCGCCGCGATGCGCCGGAAGCCCGCCGACACCCGGTCATCCGCCGCGACCCGCGCCCAGAGATCCACCGCGGCGGTCCACGCGCCCCGGGCGACATCGGCGTCGGCGGGGCCGGGCAGCGGCGGCAACAACGGCCGGTCGACGAGCTCGCCCTGTACGGGGCGGTAGGCCATCGGGAGCATGTCGTAGGCCGGGGCGAGGCCCGTCACACGCGCGCCCCGAGCGAAGAACGACAGGTTTCCGAAGTGCCTATCGCTGTTGGCGATCAGGCCGCCGAAGCGCTCGAGCCAGCGGGTGTCCCGATGGGCATCGGCGCCGACCAGGCCCAGCCGCACAAGCGCCGCCGTCGAGCTGCTCCAGCTTCGCAGGTCGGATCCCACATACTCGGCGTCGAGCGCCGCCAACGACAGCAGGCCTCGACGGCGGGCGGGCCCGACCCGGTCGAAGCGCTCCACCTCGAGGAAGACCCGGTCGGAGCCGAAGACCAGCTCGGAGCGCCCGCTGGACTGGCCATGTTCGGCGAGCACGCGGTGGGTGAGGTGCTCGGCGACGAGGAGATCGGCGACGCGCTCGGCCTCGGGGCTGGCGACGGGCGGAGAGAACTTCACGAGCACGGGCACGGCCTCCTCCCCCGCGACGCGGCTGACCGCGAACTTGGGCTGCTCGCCACCTGCCGAGGAGCCGGCGGGCCCGTGGGCGAGCACGTCGGAGGCCAGCCGGCCGTAGGCCTCGGCGCGATGCTCGCTGCGGACGAGGTCGGCGGGAGCCCGCGCCTGCTCGGCCCAGCGCACCCAGGCCTGCTCGCCCACCACGAGCGCGCCCACGAGGTTGGAGCCCGCGACGGTCAGGTAGCGGAGCACCTGGTCTCCGCTCCAGCGGAGGACGTCCTCGGGCAGCCCGAGCTCGGGGTGGCGCCGTGGGGCCAGGCGCCCCAGGAAGCCGGCAGGGCGCAGATCGTGCAGAAACCACGGCAGATCGGCGTGGAAGCCTGGGTCGACGTCCTCGCAGAGGGGCTCCACGTAGAAGCCGGAGGGCGCGACCGGGTGCAGGTCGCACAAAGCCCGGGTGCCCTCGGAGACGTCGTAGACCCGGATGGGCGCCTCGACGGCGAGGACCTCCCGACGAGCCGCGTAGCGGGTGGACCGCGCCCGTCCAACGCGCAGCAGGCCCCCACCTGCCTCGCGGACCAGCCGGGAGAAGCTGGGCTGGCTGATGCCGAGGCGCGCGCACAGCTCGGGCGCCGCGCTGGGGCCGGCGGCGGTGAGCGCGGCGAGCAGTCGGAGCGGGTCGTGCATGGTTAATGAATAGATATTCGAATGGATATTGTCAAGATTTTTAGGTAATTATATCGATCCCGACGGCCAATCATGAATAGATTGTTCACCCCGACCGCGCGATCAGCCCCGCCTCGCTCTGCCCCATCGCCGCCAGCAGGCCCGCCTCGGCCTCTCGCATCGCGGCGGCCTCCTCCTCGTCCTCCTCGTGGTCGTGCCCCAGCAGGTGCAGCAGCCCGTGCACCAGCAGCACCCGCAGCTCCTGCTCCAGGCCGTGACCCAGCGCGGTCGCCTGCCGCTGGGCGGTGTCCAGGCTGATCACGACGTCGCCGAGCGCCCGCGGCATGCCCTCGGGCAGGGCCCACTCGTCTTCCTCCTGCGGGAAGGAGAGCACATCGGTGGGGCCCTCGACCTCGCGCCACTCGGTGTTGAGCGCGGCGATGACCTCGTCGTCGCAGAGCAGGACGCTGAGCTCGACCTGATCGAGGCCCAGGGCCTGGAGCGCCTGCTGGGCGAGCGCCTCGACGGGCTCGAGCCAGCGCTCCTCGACCTGGCCTTGGGTGTCGACGCCGATGAACAGAGCCATGGCTCAGTGCTCCTTGGGGGGCAGGTCGGCGCTGGGATCCTCGACCGGCTTGTCCGGGCGGCCCCCGCTCCGGGAGGTGCTGGATGAGTCCTCTTCCGGCTGCCGACGCAGCGGGCTCTGGATGTCCAGGGTGATGATCGAGGAGCTGTCCGTCGCCGGGCTGGGTGGCGCCCGGTTGGGCATGCCTGGGTACTCGACCCGGTGGTGGTAGATGCCCAGAAGGGTCGTCGTGAAGCTGTCGACGATCTTGTAGAGCTCCTGCACGGTCAGCGGACAGTTCTCGAGCTGGCCGTCGGTGACGGCGTCGTTGACCAGCCGCTGGACCAGGGCGCGGATGTTGGTCGCGGTCGGCTCCTTCAGGGTGCGGCAGGCGGCCTCGCAGCGGTCGGCCAGCAGCATGATGCCGGCCTCGCGCGTGTCGGGGATGGGCCCGGGGTAGCGGAACTCCCGCTCGTCGACGGGCTCGTCGGGGCCGGCGGCTTCGAGGGCCTTGACGTAGAAGTACTGGATCAGGCCGGTGCCGTGGTGCATGGAGATGCCGTCCACCACGGGCCCAGGCAGCTTGTACTGGCGGGCGACGGCCTGACCGTCGACGACGTGGGAGAGGATCGCCCGCGCGCTCTGCCGCGGGTGGAGCCGGTCGTGCGGGTTGGGGCCGCCGCCCTGGTTCTCGATGAAGAACTGGGGTTGCATGGCCTTGCCGATGTCGTGAAAGTAGCAGGAGACCCGCACCATCAGCGTGTTGGCGCCGATGGCCGTGGCGGCCTGCTCGCAGAGCGAGCCCATGATGACGCTGTGGTGGTAGGTCCCCGGCGCGCGCATCATCAGCTGCCGCAGCAGCGGGTGGTTGAGGTTGGCCAGCTCGATCAGCTTGTAGTCGGTGAGGAAGCCGCCCAGCTCGAAGAGGGGGACCAGGACCAGGACCATGCCGCCGGAGAGCAGGCCGCCGAGGAAGGCGAAGCCGACGTCCCAGAGCGGCTGGGAGGAGGCCGGGACGGCCGTCGGCGTGTGGCCGAGGTGCACCTGGACGAGGTTGATCAGCAGGGCCGCCCCGCCGTTGACGAGGCCGGTCAGCAGGCCGGCGCGGAGGATGCCGGCGCGCTCGGTGGACTGCACCGCGGCCGAGGCGCCGACCAGGGCGCTGAGCAGGAAGTAGAGGCTGAGCAGGACCTGCTGGTCCATCATCATGCCGGCGGCCGCCGCCATGGCGACCGCGAAGATCAGGGCGGTCTCGCTGTTGACGAGGATGCGGACCACCATCGCCCCGCCCGCCACCGGGGCCATGTACCAGAGGCTGCTGGGCGCCATGCCGTTGCCCATGGCGGTGGCCAGCGGCTCGGCCATCTGGACCAGGACGCGCGAGAGCAACAACATCAGCAGGCCGACCAGGGTCATGGCCTCGATGTCCCGCACCCGGGTCGAGAAGCGCTCCATCTGGCTGGAGCCGTAGAGGTAGAGCACCCCGTAGACCAGGGCGCAGAGCGCGACCAGCGCCAGCAGCACGCCCATGATGCCGGGACCGCTGCGGGTGGCCTGCAGAGCGCGGATCATGTCGACCTGCTGGGTGGTCAGGACGTCGCCCTCACGCACCAGGGACTTGCCCTGCTGGATGAAGACCTCCTGCACCCCCTGGGCCTCGCGGGCCTGGCGGCGGCGCTCTTCGGTGATCAGCTGGTTGTAGGAGAAGTTCGGCCGGATGGCGGCGCGGGCCACGCCCAGGGCGGTTCGGGCGAGCTCGGCCTCGGGGCCGTTGGAGCCGCCTCGCTCCAGCGCGTACAGGTTCAGCGCCTGCCGCGCCTCCTCCGCCGTGCGGACCGTGTCGAGGTCCTCGAGCAGGCCCTCGTCCCGGCTGTTGGGCAGGATGCGGACCACCGAGACCGCCCGCCCGTCCACGGGCAGCAGGCTGCGGTCGGCCACGATGTAGCGCTGCAGGGCGACGCCGACGAAGTCGACGGTCTGGGCCTCGATTCGGGCGTCGAAGCGCGAGCCGACCACCCGCTGGATGTCCTCTTCGGAGACCGGCAGCTCGATGTCCCGCAGGAAGTCGCGGGCGAGGGCGGACTGCTCTTCGTCCGAGAGCACCGCGCGGCCCGAGGCACGCGCCCCCAGGAGGGCCTCGTCGTGGCGGCGGCGAGCCTGCTCGAAGGCGGTCGAGAGGCGGGCCTGCAAGCGCGAGGCGAGGGTGGCGTCGAAGTCGTAGACCGGAGGGACCGAGGCCTCGGCCCGCCGCTGCTGCTCCAGGGTGCTGGACCAGTCGACATACTTGAACGAGGTGGTGGCCCGCACATCGCGGTCGGAGACCTCGCCGGCCTGGAAGTCCCGGGTCGGCACCCGCACATAGTCGATGACCAGCAGGGCGGTCCCGATCGCCAGCATCAGCAGGGCCAGGAGCCGCCGGGTGGGGGCGGAGGCGAGGCGCTCGCCCAAGCTGACCAGGATGGCCTTCATCAACCCTTGGCCTCGGCGCGGGCGTAGGCGCGGATGACCGCGGAGACCAGCGGATGGCGCACGACATCGGCGTCGGTGAAGCGCACCGAGGCGATGCCATCGACCCCTTCGAGGATCTGGACGGCGTGCATCAGCCCGCTGCGTCCCCCTTCGAGGTCGATCTGGGTTGGGTCGCCGGTGACGACCACCTGGGAGCCGACCCCGGTCCGGGTCAGCAGCATCTTGACCTGCTCGGGGGTCGCGTTCTGGGCCTCGTCCAGGATGATGAAGGCGTCCGAGAGGGTCCGACCCCGCATGAAGGCGAGCGGCGCGACCTCGATCACGTCCTTCTCCATCAACCGAGCCGAGCGCTCGACCCCGATCAGGTCGTGCATGGCGTCGTAGAGAGGGCGCAGGTAGGGGTTGACCTTCTCGACGAGGTCGCCGGGGAGGAAGCCGAGCTTCTCCCCCGCCTCGACGGCCGGTCGGCAGAGCACGATGCGGCGGACCGACTGCCTCATCAAGGCCGAGACGGCCATGGCCATCGCGAGGTAGGTCTTGCCGGTGCCGGCGGGCCCCAGGCCGAAGACGAGGTCGTGGTCACGAATGGCCTGCACATAGGCGCGCTGGCGGGGCGAGCGCGGGTGGACCTGCCTGCGGCCGACGCCGATGTTGACGACATCCCGGTAGAGGTCCAGCAGGACGATCTCGGGGTCCTCGCGCAGCATCCGGCAGGCCTGGTCGACGTCGGCGCCCGAGAGCGGGAAGCCGGCCATCGCCACCCGGTAGAGCTGCTCGATCGCGGCGGCGGCCTGCTCGGCGTTGAGGACGGGCCCTCGCACCATGAGCTGCTGGCCGCGATGGCTGACCTGCACGCCCAGGGCCTTGGAGAGGATCTGCAGGTTCTGGCCTACCTGCCCGGCCACCTCTCGAACGGCGCTGGCTTCGTTGAAGTCGAGCGTCAGGCGAACGAGGCCCTCGCCCTCGTCCAAGCGCTCGACGACCAGGGTGTCACCGCGGTCGGGAGCGTCGACGGCAGGCTTGATGATGGCGATCGGGCACCTCCGGCTGGTCAGCAAATGGTGGGAGGTACGGTTCGGATCGGAAGCGACCTCGCCGGAATCTACCGACAGGCTAAGCGGCTGCTCCTTACCCCGTCAACGGCAGGCACCCTCCCCCCCCTCCGGAGCACACCATGATCATCGGCATCCCCAAGGAGATCAAGCCACAAGAGAACCGCGTCGGCTGCATTCCCAGCAATGTGCGGCAGCTCGTGGAGCATGGTCACAAGGTCCTCGTCCAGCGCAGCGCCGGCGAGGGCTCCGGCATCTCCGACCAGGAGTACATCGAGGCCGGCGGCATCCTGGTGGACGACGCCGCCGCGGTCTGGGGCGAGGCCGAGATGATCTGGAAGGTCAAGGAGCCGATCGCTCCCGAGTACCCGCTGCTTCGGGAGGGGCAGATCCTCTACACCTACCTGCACCTCGCGCCCGACCTCGCCCAGACCCGCGCCCTGCTCGACAGCGGCTGCGTGGCCTTCGCGTACGAGACGGTCGAGGTCAACCGCAGCCTGCCGCTGCTGACGCCGATGAGCGAGGTGGCGGGGCGGCTGTCCGTGCAGGCCGGGGCGCACTGCCTGGAGAAGCACCAGCGCGGGCGGGGCGTGCTGCTGGGCGGCGTGCCCGGCGTCCCCCCCGGCAAGGTGATGATCATCGGCGGCGGCATCGTCGGCAAGAACGCCTGCGCCATGGCCGTGGGCATGGGGGCCGATGTGACCGTGCTGGACATCAACATGGACGTGCTGCGCTGGTACGACGACCTCTACCGCGGGCGGGTCAAGACCCTCTACAGCAGCCGGCACAACATCGAGACCTCGCTGACCGAGACCGACCTGCTGATCGGCGCGGTCCTGGTCGCCGGCGCCAAGGCCCCCCACCTCGTCCGCCGCGAGCACCTCAGCCTGATGAAGCCGGGCGCGGCCATCGTGGACGTGGCCGTCGACCAGGGAGGCTGCGTCGAGACCACCCACCCGACCACCCACGCCGACCCGATCTACGTGATCGACGACATCGTGCACTACGGCGTGGCCAACATGCCCGGCGCGGTCGCTCGCACCAGCACCTTCGCGCTGAACAACGCCACCCTCGGCTACGGCCTGAAGCTGGCCAACATGGGCTGGCGCGCCGCCATCGAGCAGGACGCCGGGCTGAAGAAGGGGCTGAACGTCTGCCAGGGCGTCATCACCTACCAGGCGGTGGGCGAGGCCCACGGCTTGCCCTGGACGCAGATCTGAGCCACGGGCTGATCCGCTTCGGCGGCCTCGGCCACTGATACGGACGATGCAGCTCGTACCCCTCGGACCCCTGACCCCCGCCATCACGCAGGCCGCGATTGCCGGCGATCGGGGTGCCCTCCGTCATGTCTTCGCACACCTGATGGAGTGGCTCCCGGCGGCGGCACGGCGCCTGTACGGCAACAACCTGGACCCCGAAGAGCTCTGCCAGGACACCTTCACGGTGGTCGTGCGGCGCATCGACAGCCTGGGAGAGGCCGCCAAGCTGGACTACTGGGTGATGGGCATCCTGCGCCGGGTCGCCGCCGATCACCTGAAGAAGGAGCGCCGCCGCCCGCGGGTCCTGGTCGCCGACATCGAGCTGGCCTCGGCCCTCTCGCAGGAGCCGCCGATGCCCGGCAGCGAGCGCCGCTCGCCCGAGACCGATGCGTGGCGCAAGCAGGCCGTGGCCATCGGGGAGCGCATCCTGGTGGACCTCGATCCCGACGCCCGCGAGGCCTTCATCCTGCACCTGGAAGGCTGGTCCCAGACCGAGATCGCCGGCATGACCGACTCCCCGCGCGGCACGGTGGCCAGCCGCCTGCGCCGCGCCAACCGTCATGTGCGCGAAGCGAGCCTCGCCTTGGGGCTCCGCGCGGACAGCGACACGATCGAAGAGGAGGTCGGACGATGAACGACAACCGTTTCGGACCGAACGACCCGCCCTCCAACCTGGTGGTCCTCCCTGTCGCAGAGGGCATGCAGCGCGAGCGCGTCAGCGAGGAGCGCCTGCTCGATCAACCGGACCCCCTGCAGGGCTGGTTCGAGGCCTCGGGGCAGGACGCGGCGGCGGATGACCGCCTGCGCCGCTTCGTCGATGGCCTGCTGGGGGACATGCCGGTCGAGGTGGGGGCCTCTGTCCCCGACGAGCCCATCCCCACTGACGAGCCCAGCACCCTCGACGACGAGGGGCCCTCCACCCTGCAGATCCGACAGGCCCGCCAGCAGCGGCGCCTGGCGGTCCAGCCGCTCGTCCTGGCGCACTGGTTCGATGCGGCCGCCGACGGCGGCGCCGCCGATCGTCGCCTCCGCGCCTTCGCGGCCCAGCAGCTCCGGTCGCCTGCGACGCCCCGGCCTTCGCATGTCCGGCCCTGGATGGGCCTGGCGATCGCGGCCTGCGCGCTGCTCGCCATCGGCGTCGCCGGCTGGATGGGCCGAACGCCGGGGGAGCCCTCGCAGCCGGCCCTGTCTCTCGACGCCGGCTCGCTGGCGGCGACCCCGACCCTGCAGCCCCTCGCGGAGGCGCCGCTGCCCCCCGCGCCGCTGCCCGCGCCGGTCCAAGCGGACCCGCAGCAGCAGGCCTCTCTGCCCACCCCCCAGGCGCCGGCCCCGCTGCCCCCCTCGGCTCCGGAGGTCGACCGGCTCGAGCTCGCCGTGGACGAGGCCCCCCNNGTCGCGATCATCGTCGAGGTGCCCGCGCCTCCGGTCGCCGTCGAGCTCAGCCCGGTCGCTGCGCCGACCAGCCCCCCCCTCAGCACCGCGGGCGAGATCGACGCCAGCGCGGTGGCCTGGCGGGGGACGGTCGTGCCCGGCCTGGATCTGAGGGTCGACCAGGGCTTCGCCATCCTGGGAGGGACCGAGGCCGAGCCGGTGCTGAACCTCGCTTCGGACTCGGCGGTGCGGGTCGATCTGGACCGCTCGGCGGTGGACCAGGGCTTCAACACCTTCACCATCCAGACCTCCTCGGGCACCGTGCGGGTCCTGGGCACCCGCTACACGGTGCAGACGCCCTCGGGCCGCACCGAGGTGTCGACCCGCCGCGGCCTCGTGCAGCTGGAGTGCCAGGATGGGCGCCGCAAGCTGGTCGCCGCCGGCCAGAGCGAGTCCTGCGAGGCGCAGGCTGACGCGCGCCTGCTGGTCCATATGCAGGCCCTGGACCGGCCCGATCTTCCCGACGAGGTCCGCCTCAGCGAAGCGGAGCAGTACAACTACTTGCAGGAGAAGCTCCTGCAGAGTTCTCCAGAAGCCTTCGTCGCCACCGCCGATCTGATGCTCTCCCGGGCCCTCTCGAGCGCTGGTCTCCGCAGGGTGATCGAGGCGGTTCGTGTGGACGCCCTCTGCGCCATGGGCTGGAACGGTCCGGCGCGGCGGGCCGCTACGAACTGGCTGGAGAGCGAGGGGACCGTCGGCCGTGAGCGCCTGAGCACGATCGCCGAGGCGGGCTGCAGCGAGGGTTGAGGCTCAGCCCAGCTTGAACTTCTCGCGGTACAGCCGGATCGCCGCCTGGTTGATGGCGCCCGCGATGTTGCGGTTGCGGGTCAGGGCTTGCAGATCGTTGCGGTTCAGCGTTCGGATGAAGGTCATCGCCATCGCCGGGGGGCACTTCGGGTTGTTCACGAGCGCCACCTGGAAGGGGTACTTGCGCACCCACTCCCGGTTGCTGGCCACCTCGCGCACCACGTCCGCGGCGAGGTTGCGGTTGTTCGCGGCGGCCAGCCCCTCGCCGTCCGACATGCGCCCGGACTTGACCACCGCCGCGGCCACCATCTTGTTGCTGTCGCGCAGCAGGATGGCCCGAGACTCCCGATTGCCCAGGTAGGCGAGCTTGATCTTCTTGCCCGGGCTCATGTCGCGGATGAGCGCCTCCATCGAGCGGATCTCGTCGACGTTGGCCCGATCCTCGCGCTCCTCGGTCAGGATCCAGGAGAGCTCGTCGGTGTCGTCCGAGAAGGTGAACTCGAAGCCGCCCAGGTCGACCTTGAGGGCGTCGACGTCGAAGGTCCTCAGATTGGTCTGCTGCGAGGCCAGCAGCGCCGGGGACTGCTCGCCGGCGATGGCGGCCATGATCTCGGCCTCGAGGTCCAGCTCCAGCTCCCGCGCGGCCTCGTCCGCGGTGTCCTCGGCGGCCGCGGCGGCGCCGGGGCGCACGGCGGGCACCGGCGGCAGGATGTGCTCCATGCGCAGGAAGCCTTCGGCGCTCTGGAGGTCCCGCTCGGCGGTGTTGGGGTTGTTGAAGAGGTCGACGTAGACCTCGGGGGTCATCAACATCCGCTCGTGGTTGAGCGCCAGCTTCTCGCACAGGCCCGGCCCCGCGCGACGGGCGATCAGGCGCACGGTGCGGTCGTTGGCCATGCGCATCATGCCGACCTTGTCGTCGAGCTCGGGCTCGGCGCGCAGATCGACCAGGCACTCCATGATCTTCGGGTGGGTGCGCTCGTGCAGGGCGTTGCAGACCATCGCCACCGGCAGGCTTCGCAGCGTCTGCACGGCCGCCTCCTGCACCTCGGCCTCGGGGTCCCCCTGCAGGACGAAGGCCATCGCGATGCTGACCTCTGGGCTGGTCGGGATCAGGCCGCGAGCCGCCGCCAGGCGACCCGCCAGCGGCGCGCTCGGATCGAGCAGCCCGCGGTGCTCGGAGGGGATCCCCAGCCGGGAGAAGGGGATCTCTTCGCGCATCGGTCCTACTCCTCGTCGTCTCGCTTGAAGGGCGAGGCGTGCACGATGCGATCTACCATATGGGCGGGCACGGCTTCGTAGGAGCTGAGCGCCATCGTGAAGCTGCCCTTGCCGCCGGTCATGCCCTTGAGCTCGGGCGCGTAGCGCTGGACCTCGACCAGGGGGGCCTGGGCCTGGATCACCGTGTTCCGGCCGCGCTGGTCCATGCCCAGGACCCGGCCGCGGCGGCCCGTGATGTCGCCCAGGACATCGCCCATCGACTCGGTCGGCACGACGATCTCGAGCTCCATGATCGGCTCGAGCAGCTGCGTGCCCCCCTGCTCGAAGGCGGCCCGCAGGCCCTTCGAGCCGGCCATCTGGAAGGCCACGTCCTTGCTGTCCACCGGGTGGTACTTGCCGTCGATCAGCTCGACCTTGATGTCGACGATCGGGTAGCCGGCCAGGAAGCCCGACTTCATGCGCTCACGGATGCCCTTCTCGACGCTGGGGATGAGCTGGTTGGGGATGGCCCCGCCCTTGACCAGGTCGGCGAACTCGAAGCCGCCGCCGCGCTCCATCGGGCTGACGTTCATGATCGCCACGCCGAACTGGCCGGCGCCGCCGGTCTGCTTCTTGTGCTTGCCCTCGACCCCCTGCTGGGCCGACTTGAGGGTCTCGCGGTAGGGAACCGGCGGCAGGGCGGCGTCGACGTTGACCTTGTACTTGCGCGACATGCGCTCGATGGCCATCTCCAGGTGGGCCTGGCCCATGCCGTTGAGCACCAGGGCGCCCGTCAGCTCATCGGTGCTGAGGCTGAGGGTGGGGTCCTCTTCCAGCAGGCGCTCCAGCGCCGTCTTGATGCGGTCGGCGTCCCCCTTGGAGCGGGGGCTGATGGTGTAGGACATCATCGGCGCCGGGTAGCGCAGGCGCTCCAGCTGGACCGGGGAGCTCGGGGCCGCCAGGGTGTCGCCGGTGTGGGTGGCCTTGAGCTTGGCCACGCCGACGATGTCGCCGCAGACCACCTCGCTGATGACCTCGCGATCCTTGCCGCGGATGGCGAAGAGCGCGCCCAGGCGCTCGGTCTCGCCGCTGTGGGGGTTGATGACCAGGGGGTCGCCGGGGATGGTTCCGCGCAGCACCCGGAAGAGCGAGAGCTTGCCGGACTGCTCGTCGACCAGGGTGTGAACGACCTGGGCCGCGAAGTCACCGGCCAGGCCGGGCTGCAGGCTTCCCCCCTCGCTCAGGGCGACCGGGCCGCGCTCAAGGGGCGAGGGGCAGGCCCAGGTGATCAGGTCGAGCAGGGTGGAGACCCCACCGAGGGAGGCGGCAGCGCCAAAGACGACGGGGAGGATCTTGCCCGCCTTGATGGCGTTGTGCAGGCCGCCGCGGAGCTCCTGGTCGGTCAGCTCGAAGGTCTCGAGGTACTTCTCCAGCAGCGCGTCGTCCGTCGCCGCCACCGCGTCGATCAGCGCCTCGGTCGCGTGCTGGACCGCGTCGGCCTCGCTGGCGGGGATGGGGGCCTCCTCGACGCTGCCATCGGGCTTGAAGAGCAGGGCCTTGCGGCGCAGGAGGCTGACCACGCCGCGGAAGTCGTGCTCGGAGCCGATCGGGACCTGGAGCGGCACCGGCGTCACGCCCAGGGAGCTCTCGATGTCTTCGAGGCAGGCGGCCGCGTCGGCGCGGTCGCGGTCCATCTTGTTGACGAAGACGACCTGGGGCATGCCCATCGCGACGGCGGCGCTGTACATGCGCTCGGTGCCGACCTCGACCCCGTCGGGCGCCGAGACGACCAGGACGGCGCAGTCTACGCCGCGCAGGGCGTTGAGGGCGTCGTAGACGAAGTTCTGGTCCCCGGGGGTGTCGACGACGTTGATCTTGAAGCCGCGGTGCTCGAGCCAAGCCAGCGAGCTGGCGATGGAGCCGGCGCGGCGCTGCTCTTCGGGCTCGAAGTCCAGCACGGAGGTGCCGTCGACCGTGTTGCCCAGGCGGCTGGTGACGCCCTTCAGGAAGAGCATGGCCTCCCCGACTGAGGTCTTTCCAGAGTGGCCGTGGCCAGTCAGCGCGATGTTGCGGATGGATTCGGAGGGAAAGACCTTGGCCGCCATGAGGAGCTCCACACTGAGGGGATCACGATGAAGTCGGGGAACCTAATGCCGCGCAGGTCCGAGGGCGAGGACAACAGCCTACCTCTGGTTGCGCTCCCACAAGATGCGCAGCCCCTGCAGGGTCAGGTCGGCGTCGACCTCGTCGACCTCCTCGCAGGCGCTGCCGATCAGGTTGGAGAGGCCACCGGTGGCGATGCAGGGGACCGGCCGATCCGGGTGCCGGGTGCGGAGCTCGGCCTTGATCCGCCGGGCGAGGCCGTCGACGAGGCCGACGTAGCCCCAGAAGAGCCCCGACTGCATGCTGGAGATGGTGTTGGTGCCGATGGAGCGGTCCGGGCGCTCGACCTCGATCCGCGGCAGCTTGGCGGTCCGGTCGAAGAGGGCGTCCGCCGAGATGCGGAAGCCGGGGGCGATGGCGCCCCCGACGTAGTCGCCGGCCTCGTCCACGCAGTCCAGCGTCGTCGCCGTCCCGAAGTCCACCACGACCAGCGGCGCCTGGTGCCGATCGAGGGCCGCCACGGCGTTGACGATGCGGTCCGCCCCGACCTCGCGGGGGTTGTCGGTGCGGACCCGCATCCCGGTCCGGATGCCGCGGCCGACGACCATGGCCTCGACACCCAGGTAGCGTCGACAGGCCTTCTCCAAGGTGTAGAGCAGCGAGGGGACCACGCAGGAGATGGCCGCCCCGTGGATGTCTGCGGCCTGAAGCGAGCGGTGGTCGAGGAGCTGGAGCATCAACAAGCCCACCTCGTCCGTCGTCCGCGAGACTGTCGAGATCCGCCAGTGATGGACCAGGGCCGTCCCTTCCAGGCAGCCGATGACCGTGTTCGTGTTTCCGACGTCGATGACCAGGAGCATCCGCGTGCACTCCACCCCGGCTCAGGCGGGGGCAAGCTCGTGTTCAAGGACCTCGCGCAGCACGACGACGGCGGTGGCGCGGTCGTCGTGGGGGAGGTGGCGGGCAGCCCGCAGGTGCCGGCGCTGGAAGAGGCGGCGCAGCATATCCACCTTGGTCGCGGCCGCGGGTGAGGTCGGGCCCAGCAGCAGGTCGTCGATGTAGCGGGAGCCCTCCTCGGTGGCCTCGACAAGGTGGCGGTGTTCGAAGCGATGGAAGAGGGCGTTGCTCGAGCAGTCGAGGAAGGAGCGGCCGGGCTCGATCTCGGAGACCTGGAAGGGCCAGCTCAGACCCAGGGGCCAGAGGCGGGCCTGGAAGCTGCCCTCGCGGCCCGAGGCCAGCGCCTCGTGCAGGCCCTGGGAGTCCTGGACCACCAGGCGGAGCGGGCTGAGCTCCTCGCGCAAGCGCTGGGGGTCGGTCTTCAGGGCCCAGACCTGGTCGGGGGGGGCGAAGAAGCGGGTCCAGACCCGCAGCCGCCAGAGTGGCTGCGCCGATGGGGAGTCGTTCATCGCGCGACTGTAGCGCGGAGCGCCCCGCTCGGCCGCATCCAGGCACGCTGTGACGCTGGCAGCCCGGCTGTGACGCTGGCAGCCCGGCTGTGACGCTGGCAGCCCGGCTGTGCCGAGGGGGTCGCTTTCTTGATATCCCCCCCCCGTGAGCGACACCCCCGACCTCCTCCCCCCCGCCGAACCGCCGGCGCCCGACTCGACCTTCGCCGGGGAGGAGCGCTCGCTCGACCCCCGGGTGATCACCCACTGGCGCCTGCAGCGCCTCCTCAACGTCGCCATCGTCGGCCTGCCGATGGCCATCGGCATCGGCGTCGGCCTCTCCCAGATCGCGCCGATCTGGCTGGCGGCGGCCGCTTCGACCGCCTTCCTGCTGCTGCGCCTGGGCCTGGCCGTGCTCTGGCCCACCCTCGCCTGGCGCGCCTTCCGCTTCCGGGTGCGCGAGCACGACCTGCTCGTCCAGAGCGGCGTCCTCTTCCGTCGCTGGTCCAGCGTGCCCCACACCCGGATCCAGCACGTCGACACCCGCCAGGGTCCGATCGAGCGCTGGCTGGGCCTGAGCAGCCTGGCCGTCTACACCGCCGCCGGGATGAGCGCAGACGGCATCATCCCCGGACTCGCCGAGGACGAAGCCGCCCGGCTGCGGGACGCCCTCTCCCGGCGAGGCGGCGATGACGGAGTCTGAAGAGAAGGGGTCTGAAGGGAGCGAGACCCCCTGGCGGCGCCTGCATCCCGCCAGCCTCGCGGTCAACCTGCTGCCCCAGGCCTGGCGCACCGCTCGGGGGGCCTGGCCGCTCTTCCTGGCCCTGTTCGTCGGCGGCGACGACATGGGCCTGCGGGCCTTCGACCTCAGCATCCTGCTGCTCTTCACCGGCCTCACCCTGGTCCGGACGGTCCTGCATTACCTGACCCTGCGCTACCGGCTGCACGACGGCCGCCTGGAGCTGCGCAGCGGGCTGCTGCACCGGCAGGCCCGGACCATCGATCCCAAGCGCATCCAGAACATCGAGCTGGTGCGCAACCCCTTCCACCGACTCTCGGGCCTGGTGGAGCTGCGCATCGAGACCGCGGGCGACGCCTCGACCGAGGGCCTGCTCTCCGCCCTGGATGTGGCCGAGGCCGAGCGGCTGCGGGACGCCTTGCGCAAGAGCGAGCGCGCCGCGGCAACTCCAGATGAGCCGCTGGAGGGCAGCGACCCGGTGCTGCTCAGCCTGGGCACGGTCGAGATCATCGCGTTCGGCCTGACCCGGCGGACGATGGGCACGGCGGCCTTGCTGTCGGCGGTCTTCTACCAGCTGATGAACGTCTCGGATCCCGAGCAGGCCCAGGACGTCGCCGCCCAGCTGGGGGGCGCCACCCTGGCCGGCGCCGTGATCCTGGCCTTCGCCGGCAGCTTCGTCCTGTCGGTCGGGCAGGCGCTGCTGCGCCACCACCGCTTCCGGCTGCTCAAGGTCGACGACCGGCTGGTCACCGAGGAGGGCCTCGCCACCCGCCGCCGGGTGGAGATCCCCATCTCCAAGGTGCAGATCGTCCAGACCGACGAGACCCTGCTGCGACGAAGCATGGGCTACGGCACGGTCCAGATCGAGACGGCCGGCATCGGGGTGACCGAGGGGCAGGTCAGCCAGGCCGAGGCCCAGCTCCCGATGGTCGAGCGCGCCGAGCTGTCGACACTGGCGACGACCGCCATCCCCCTCCTGGACATCGACCCCTGGACCGCCAGGCTGCTCCCGCCTCACCCGCGGGCGCTGCTGCGGGCGGCCTTTCGGCGCTTCCTCACCGGCTGCATCCTGGGAGCCGGCCTGACGGGCCTCTACTTCCCCTGGGGGGCGGTCGGCCTGGTCCTGCTGCCCCTCTTCGGCGTGCTGGTGGCCTGGCTGGACTGGCGCTGGCAGGGTTGGCGCATCACCCCCCGGGCGATCATCTCCCGGCGCGGCTTCTTCACCCGCAAGACCTGGATCGTCGCCCGCGACAAGGTGCAGAGCGTCCACGTCGGCCAGAGCCCCTTCATGCGCTGGCAGGGGCTGGCCAGCGTGGTGGTGCGGGTCGCCGGCAGCGATGTGCTGCTGCCGGAGATCGGCCTGGACGAGGCCCTGCGGGTGCTGGGTGCCCTGCAGCAGCAGCCCGCGCCGCGATCACCGCCCCAGCAGCCAGCTGACCGCCAGGACGCTGCCGACGACGCCCATCAGGTCGGCGAAGAGGCCGGCCGGGACAGCGTGGCGTAGGCGGGTGACCCCCACGCTGCCGAAGTAGACCGCCAGGACGTAGAAGGTCGTCTCGGTGGAGCCGTTCATCGTGCTGACGAGGTTGCCGACGTAGCTGTCCGGGCCGTGGGTCTGGACCAGCTCGGCGGTGATGCCGAAGGAGCCCGAGCCGGACAGGGGCCGCAGCAGGGCCAGGGGCAGGGCCTCGGCCGGCAGCCCCAGGGGGCCGGTGAACTGACCCAGGAAGCCCGTGACGGCCTCCAGCCCGCCGCTCTTGCGCAGCATCCCGACCGCGGAGAGGATGGCGACCAGGTACGGGATGATGCCGACGGCCAGCGCGAAGCCCTCGCGGGCTCCGACCACGAAGACCTCGTAGACCTTGACCCCGCGGACCACGCCGACGGTCAGCATCAGCAGGATCAGGCCGGGCAGGATCCAGGCGCTGGCGGCCTCGCCGAAGCGGTAGACGACGGCCACCAGGCCGAAGAGCAGGCCCAGGAAGGCGGCCAGAGGCAGCACATCGCCGACGAAGGAGGTCGAGACCTGGCGAGCCTGCCGGACGGCGAGGTCGGCCTCGACCTGGGCGGGGGCCGACCGGAAGAAGGGCAGCCGCGAGAGGAGGATGGCGCCGATGATCCCGCAGGCGGTCGAGATGCCCGTGGCCATCAAGGTCGTCGGGAAGATGGCGGCCGGATCGGCCGAGCCGTTGAGCGCGCGCAGGCCGATGATCCCGGTCGGCAGCAGGGCGAGGCCGCTGGTGTTGATCGCCAGGAAGAGGACCATCGCGTTGGTGGCGGTGCCCTTCTCGGCGTTGAGCTCGTTGAGCTCCTTCATGGCCTTCAGGCCGAAGGGCGTCGCCGCGTTGCCCAGCCCCAGCGCGTTGGCGGCGAGGTTCATCACCATCGCCCCCATCGCGGGGTGGTCGGGGGGCACATCGGGGAAGAGGCGGACCAGGACCGGCTGGATCAGCCGGGCCATGAAGCGCAGGCCGCCGGCCTCTTCGACGACCTTCATCAGGCCCAGGAAGAGCGCGATGTAGCCGACCAGGCCGATGGCCAGCTCGACCGCCGACTTGGCGCTGTCCAGGGCGGCCTTGCCGACCTCGGCGGGGGTCGAGAAGAGCAGGGCCGAGAGGAAGGAGGCCAGGACCAGCCCGTAGAAGACGATGTTCACGTCATGCCGCCAGTCGGAAGGCCAGGAGGAAGAGGAGCCCCCGGGCCAGGATCCGGGGAGAGAGCGCCCGCAGATCGACCGAGCCGAGGTCGACGACCTCCACCGCCGAGCGGCCGCTGCTGAGCGGCGCGGGCTGAGGGAGGACCTGGCTCGTCGCGGAGGGGTCCAGCGGCCGCGCCGGGTCGACGTCTGCCAGGCAGAAGTATGGGATGGAGCGCTTCATCTCGGTGTCGAGGTGCTGGTTGTCGAAGCCCCGGGCCACCAGGCCAGCCAGCGAGGGCGCCGCGAGCGGCAGCCCCAGGAAGAAGACCCCGAGGCAGCGGTCCCGCAGCCCGGCCCCCTCGATCAAGGCGCCCAGGCTCCGCTCTCCGGCGGCCCCCGCGGCGACGAGCACCACCCGGTCGCTGCTGCGGGTGAGCGCCTCTTCCACGGCCGAGAAGAGCGCGCTGACGGCCTCCTCGGAGTGCGCGGCGGGTGGGGGGGGCGGCAGGCTGAGCACCCGGATGGAGGGCAGGGCCTCCACCAGCGCGCCGCGGACGGCCTCGTCCACCCCGTCCAGCACGAGCACCACGTCGCCGAGCCGACGGGCCAGCGCCTCCTGGAAGGAGGGGCTCCAGCCGGACAGCTCCGCCCAGCCCGCCCCGGGCCCCAGGACCCGCGCGGGATCGTGGTCGCCCCCCAGCTCGTCGGGATCGCCGAGCAGCTCGTTCAGGGCCCGCTCGTCCCGCATCATCAGGTGCTCGAAGCGCTCGACCGGGCCGGGCAGCCGGGCCAGGGTCTGGACCAGGGCCTGCTCGCCGGGAAGGATCGGCGAGGGCAGCGCCTGCACCGTGGGATCCCTCAGCTTGAGGTCCAGCGCCCGGGCGAGGGGGTTCCAGTGCACGACGCCGATCACCCGGCGCTCCCACTCCTGCCGCAGGTCTGCCTCGGCGGCGTCGGGCTGCTGCTCTTCCAGCTCGCCGGCGATCAGCACCGCGAGGCCCACCTTGAAGAGGCGCTGCCACTGCCTCTCCAGCGCCTTGGGCACCGACAGGCGCAAGGCCACCAGGGCGACACCGAGGGCCACCAGGGCCACCCAGGCTTCAAGGCTCATGGCTGCGTCGCAGGCCGGGCACGCAGGAAGTCCGTGCGGCGATCCCAGGCAGGGATGGTGATCTCGCCCTTCTCGGCCCGCTTGGCCAGCAGGTACAGCACCGTGTAGAGCGTCAGGAACTCCCAGAAGGGCTTGTCCGAGATGGTGAACTCGACGAAGGACCAGGCGAAGTAGGCCAGCATGGCCGCGGGCATGGTCCAGGCGATGATCTCGGCCACGGTGCCCTTGGTCAGCCGGATGACCTCGCGAGACATCCAGAAGATGGTGAGGATCAGCCAGGCCAGGATCACCAGCCCGGGGAGGCCGAAGTGGGCCAGCATCTGCCAGAAGATGCCGTGCGGGTAGTCGTAGAGGCTCTGGCTGACGTAATAGTTGTAGCTGGGCAGCAGGTCCTCGTAGCCGCCGGCCCCGATGCCCAGCCCGAAGGTGTCCTGAAACATGTTCCAGCAGACCTCCCAGTTCCAGAAGCGGTAGTTCTGGGTCAACACCAGGGCGTTGCTGGTGACGCGGGTGATGGCCTTGGCCGCGCTGAGGTCGCTGAGCACGATGAAGCCGCCACCGATGACCGTGGCGACCCCCAGGCGTGAGAACCACTTGCGGAAGCTGGGGTGGGCGAAGGAGACCAGCACGCCGCCGATCATGGTGGCGTAGGCCCCGCCGCGGGAGCCGGACTGCAGCATGCTGTAGAAGATCCAGGCGCCAGCGATGATCAGCGAGATGCGCAGCCACCGGGCCCGCTCCACCAGGGCGAGGCCGAAGGTCGTCGGGATGATGAACATCAGGTTCATCGCGTACCAGTTCGGCTGCTGGCCCAGGCCGGTGCTACGACCGCCTCCCTCGGCGGCCTTGAACGAGGCGGTGTCCAGGAAGGTCAGCTGGCTGCTGAACTGGTTGAGGATGCCGACCAGGATGCAGGTCCCGACCCAGGCCAGCAGGACCAGCCGCAGATCCTGCCAGGTCCGCACGAAGGTCAGGATGACAAGGGCGTTGGCCATGATCAGCGCCATCGGAATCAGCTCGGTGATGGCGTCCTTGGAGTTGGTGTTCCAGAAGATCGACACGCCCGTCAGCGCCACCAGGGCCAGGAAGGGCGCCTTCCACGGGAAGGCCGCCCAGATCCGGGTCCGGTGGAAGATCGCGTAGAAGGTCAGCGCCCCCAGGCAGAGCAGCAGGACGGGCTCGAAGGGGCCGATGCCCATCTTGCCGATGCGCACGAAGACCAGGGCGCCGGTGGAGAGCAGGCGGGCGGCGATCAGCAGTACGACGCCGACCAGCGGGCGCTCGAGCACCAGCAGGGCGCCGGCCAGCGCCCCCACCAGGCCGACCGTTGTACGGGGCTCGATCGCGATGGTGAGGACCAGCACGGCCTCGACGATCAGCAGCAGCAGCACCCACAGCACTGCCGGCCGGATCCACGGCTCGTCAGGTGAGGATCGCCCGAAGATCGTCTGGCGCATCCCCGGCCTATAGCCTGTCAGACACGGTGGAGGCGAAGGCGCCTACCGGCGGGCGCGTCGACGACCGGGCATCGGAGGAGGCGACGGGCGTCGCACGGGGACGGGGACGGGGACGGGCTCCGCCGGGGGCGCGGGCAGCAGATCCCACAGCCAGTCGCGAAGGCGGCCTTTCCAATCGACCAGGGGCTTGGTGGAGGGAGTCTCACGCCGGGTCACGGGAGCCTCGCGGCAAGGGGGGAAGGAGGGCCTCAGCGCGCTCCTGCATACAGTATAGAGCCAACACAGCCGTTGGCGAGGGGTCGCCTTCAACTCGACGGCGAGAAGGTCTCCGATCCGAGCGCCCGTGAACCTCCTTCCAGCCCCACGCCGATTGATCCTCCTGCTCGCCCTGGCGCTGTACCTGGGCCTCTCCCTGGTCACGGTGCGGGAGATCGGGGTGGTGGGCGAGGTGGACCTGTCCTGGGCCCTGGGTCGGCCCCCGCAGGTGCTGGTCGCCTTCGACCCGCNNTCGCTGGGGTCCGCTGGTGGCCAGCCAGGTCCGGCCGATCGAGAGCCTGGCCCTTGGCCCGCTGCACCTGCCGCTGGCGGTCAACGCCTACACCGGCGGCCCCCCGGACTGGCCGGCCCGGCTGCTGTGGGTGCTGAGCGGGAGCCGCTCCGCTGTCACCGCCCTGCAGGTCCTCTTCGGCGGCGTGCTGATCGCCCTGGTCCACCGCTTCCTCAGCCTGCGCGCCACCGAGGCGGCCGCCAACGCCGCCGCCCTGCTGCTGGCCACCGACTGGGCCTTCCTCTTCTACCGCAAGGTGCTGGGCGGCACCGAGATCGCCCTGCAAGCGGCCGGCCTGCTCTGCCTGTGGGCCTTGTGGAGCCGCCGCTGGGGAGGGGGCCGCCACGGGCTCCTCGCCCTGGGCATCGGCATCGGCCTGGGCGTGATGGCCAAGATCACCTTCCTCTTCACCCTGCTGGCGCTGCTGGCCGCCGCGCTGCTGACGCGCTGGGACAAGCCCGCCCTCAACCCCCCCCTCAGCCGCGGCCTGTGGACGGGGGGGCTGGCCGTCCTGCTGCTCACCAGCCCGCTCTGGCTGAGCGCCCTGCACCACGGCCTCGCGCTGGACGCGCACATCTACAGCCACGACTTCCCCCAGATGCAGGTCAAGCGGGTGCTCTCGGCGCTCAGCGGCGGCTCCGGACCCAGCCGCGAGGGGGTCTCCAACCTCTGGCTGTACATCAGCGAGCCGCTGGCCTTCTTCGGGCCTGCCTACGGCCTCCCCTCCCCTCCCCCGCCCTCGCCCGCGCGCCTGGGCGGCTTCGTTCTGGTGCTGGCCGGGATCGCCCTCGGCTGGAGAGGCCGCCACCCGACCCCCCACGAGGCCCTGCTGCGCTTCTGCTCGGTCTACCTCCTCCTGCAGCTGGGCCTGCTCTGGCTGGCGGCCCGCGACCTCCACCAGCTCGCCCAGGCCGCGCCCACGATCGCCATCACCGCCGGGCTCGCCCTCAGCCAGCTCGCCAGCAGCGTCGGCCCCGCCCGCAGCCTCCGCCACCGGGCCCTGGCGCTGGCCCTCTGCCTGCCGCTGGCGACCGCCGGGGTGCTCTCCCTCGCCCGCACCGACGAGGTCGTCCGGCAGCTGCCCGTGCCCAGCTTCACCGAGCGGGGGCAGGCCGCGATCGTCGCGCTGTTGCGGAGCGAGGGGGTCAGCCGGCTGCTGGTGGCCGACTACGAGTCCTACGGCATGCTGGAGCTGCGGGCGCCCGAGATCGAGGTCCTGCACGCCTGGCCGGCGGTCACCGGCAAGGGCAGCCGCGCCCTGCCCGAGCTGCTGCGCGCGGCCGAGGGCGCCCACCTGCTGGTGATGCGGGCCAGCCAGCCGATGGGCTACAACCTGCGCCCCAGCGAGCGGCAGGTTCAGGAGGGGGCCGCCGCCCTGGGCCTGAGCGCCACGCGGCTGGGAGAGGTCCGGGCCGCCGATGGCGAGGAGGGCGCCGTCCTGTACGCCATCGGCCGCTGAGTCTCAGCGCAGGGCCAGCGACCCGTCCAGCATGGCGGCGAGGCGGAGCTGCTCGACCTTGAAGGCCTCCAAGGTGGCGCCCGTGAGCTGCTGCTGCTCGAGCTTGTGGTAGTCGAGCGGATCGACGACCTTGTCGCCCTTGTGGAGCTCGTAGTGCAGGTGCGGCGCGGTCGAGCGGCCGGTGTTGCCCGAGAGGGCGATGACCTGCCCCTTGGTGATGCGGCTGCCCGCCTCGACCTTGTTCTCGGCGAGGTGCAGCAGCTTGACGAGGTGGCCGTCGTCGAGCTGGAGCTCCATGCAGTTGCCGTTGGCGGTCCAGTTCCAGTTGGTGCGGGTGACCGTGCCCGAGGCGGGGGCCAGCACCTCGGTCCCGACCGGGGCCTTGAAGTCCATGCCCTTGTGGGTCGGCCGGTCCTTCAGCAGGGCGGTGATCTGCTCGTAGCGCTGGATCGGCCCTCCCATCAGGCGGCGCTCGACCCCGCGACCGGTGCTGTCCCAGTAGACGGCGAAGGGCTCGCCGGGGGCCTGCCACTTCCAGGCCTCCAGCGTCGTGCCCAGCTTGCGCGAGTGGTAGCGAGCGGCCAGCACCTCGACCACGCTCTCGGGGTGGGGGCGCCAGATCACCTCGACCTGATCGCCCTTCTGCAGGTCCCGGCGGAGGTCCAGCTCCCAGACGAAGAGGCGGGCGTAGGCCGCGGCGAGGGCGTCTCCCTGCTCGCCCGCCGCGTTCTGCAGGGTGCGGGCGAGGCTGTGGTCGACATCGGCCTTGGTGATCTGCCAGCCGTCGGGCAGGGCCACCGGCGCGGCAGGGGCAACAGGGGCCAGGCTCGCAACCGGAGCAGGCTCAGCCGTCGCCTCGGCGGCCGCCGCGACAGCTTCCGCCTCGGTCTCGCCATCCGGAGAGGAGGGGCGATCCAGGACCATCACGAGGTTCAGCGCCAGGGAGGTACCGAGGAGGACGTAGAGCAGCCAGGGCTTGCCGAGGGGGGGATTGAACACGATGACCTCACGACGATGGTTCGACCATCTTCACGAGTTGCTATTGGCCTGTCAAGAGCCAATCAATCCGATCTCTGAAGTTTTTCCTCGGGCGCGTAGCGGGCGCGATGCATCGCCCCCAGCGCCTCGATGCCAGCGGCACACCGGGCGGCCGCGATCTTCCAGGCGGCCGGGTCCTCGACCCGATCCACGAGGTCCGAGAGCTCGATCGGCGGCCCGAACATCACGTCCAGGGGGCGCGCGGCGGGGCGGAAGAGGTTGTGGGCGATCTCGGTGAGCAGGTTGTTGCCGCAGCCCAGCACGAAGATCGGCACCACCGGCACCGCACCCGCGGCCAACGCGACCCGCCCGACTCCCCGGGTCACCTTGAGCAAGGTGTAGGGGTCGGGGTTCTTGTTGCGGGTGCCCTCGGGGTGGATGCCGACGATGGTGCCCGGCACCTGCAGCTCGGCTGCGCAGCGCTGCAGCGCGTAGTCGTTGAAGCGCACCCCGCTGCGGTTGCGCATGATCGGCGGGAACATGGCCATCCCGCTCATCGCCAGGTTGACCAGCGGGCCCAGCGGATGATCGTAGAAGAAGGTCGAGCGCACCGGGAAGAAGCAGCGCAAGCTGAGCGTCGTCCGGGCGTTGAGGACCGACATGATCAGGAAGAAGTCGAAGAAGCTGCGGTGGTTGGCCACCAGCAGCAGGCGCGCCTGGGGTCCGAGGCTCTGGACGTGCTCGATGCCCTCGATCCGCAGCCGCCGATGGGAGGCGATGCGCACGAGGTTGGCCATGAAGGTCGAGTTCCAGAACTTCGACCAGCCATGCGCCCGCCGCACGAAGGCGTCGGCCCAACCAAAATAGCGCCTCTCTCGGGGGGAGAGAGGCGCAAGCTGGGCGGGTTCAGGCCGAGGGGCCTGCTGGGCCGTCGGGCTCACCGGCTACCTGAGGTCGGGCGCCCACCCGCCGCAGCGGGCGGACCCGGCAAGTCAGAGGCTGTACATCATGTACTGGAGGACCTGCAGGATCTCGGCGTTGGCGTTCTTGGCCACGCGGAAGGTGCTGTAGGCGACCCGGCCTTCGCCGCTGCTGAAGCTGACCAGCAGGGGGACCTGCGGCAGCGTGTAGGTCGCGGTGCCGACGCGGTAGGAGATGTTGCCCTTGAGGTGGATGGTCACCGCGTCGGTGTCGACGCTCTCGATCGGGGCCCAGACGGGCAGGTCGTACTCGATCGGGAGGTAGTCGGCGTCCAGCCACTCGGCCAGGTTCGGGTCGAAGACCGCGGCGTTGACGATGCCGTACTCGCCGAGCTGGGCGGCGTCGGGCACCCCGTCGTCGCCGACGAAGTCCAGCCGATCCGGCCAGCCCTGCTCGATGACATCGTAGGACCAGTCACTGGCGTAGATCGAGCCGCCGCTGCGGACGTACTCGCGCAGGTTCTCCTGCACCAGCTCGAAGTCCTCGACCACCTTGGGGTCTTCCTCGTAGCCTTCGTAGTTGTAGAAGATGCCCTCTTCCTCGTGGCCGCCGTCGAAGAAGATGACGTCGTAGGAGAGCAGGGTGTTGAGGTCGGACATGAAGCCCAGCAGCTCGCCCCGGCTGAGGCCGTCGATCTCGTCGTAGTTGGCGAAGCCCATGCTCTGGATGACCCGGGCGAAGTCGTCGTAGCTGCCCTTGACGATGGCCACGTTGATCTGGAGCGGGTCGAAGCAGGGCGGGTCGTCCAGGGTGACCGTCGCGCCATCGCCGACGTAGACGCCCTGGGACATCTGGTCGTCGAGGGGGACGTAGCCGTGGTAGACGTAGATGTCGTACTGGGCGTCACCCGGCAGGTCCTCGATCAGCCAGTAGCCGTCCCGGTCGGTGAAGACGGTGCGGGTCTCGAGGATCTGGTCCCCGTTGGTGACGTGGGTGTAGACCGTGGCGTCCTGCAGCCATGACTTGCCGGAAGGGTCGCAGACCCGGCCGCCGATCTTGCCCGGCGAGACGGAGACGTTCTCGTCGGGGATCTTGAAGAAACCGTCGTCGGTTTGGCACGCAGAGAGCGTGAGGGTGGCAAGCACGATGAGGGGAGTGGGTAGACGCATGGTGACTCCTTGTCCGGCGAGTTCAGTCTACACGGCTTGTCTGGCGGAAGTCAACAACCATCTTCATCGGCCTGCCACACTCCCGACCGCCCGCCGCGCTTCTCCAGCAGGCGCACCCCCTCGATGACCATGCCGCGATCCACCGCCTTCAGCATGTCGTAGACCGTCAGGGCGGCGGCGCTGACCGCGGTCAGGGCCTCCATCTCGACCCCGGTGCGCCAGCGGGTCCGCACGGTGGCCCGGATGCGGACCCGGCCTCCCTGGTCAGGGCCTGGGTCCTCGGCAAGCACCTGGAGCTCGACCCCGTCCAGGGGCAGCGGGTGGCAGAGCGGGATCAGCTCGGCGGCCCGCTTGGCGCCCTGGATCCCGGCCAGCCGGGCGATCGCCATCACATCCCCCTTGGCGGCGCCTCCCTCGCGGGCGAGGCGAAGGGCCAGGGCGCTCATCCGCACGGCCCCCTCGGCGATGGCGAGGCGCTCGGTGTCGGCCTTCTCGCCCACATCGACCATTCGCGGGTGCCCGGCCTCGTCGAGGTGGGTCAGCCCGCCGCTCTTGTCGCTCACGACGCCTCCACGCGAAAGACGAGGTGCTTGAGGTAGCGGGTCTCGGGCATGCTGGGGTGGACCGGGTGGTCGGGCCCCTGCTCGCCCCGCCGCACCAGCCGCAGGCTGAGGCCGAGCTCGGCGGCGGCGATCAGGATCTCGCCCAGGAAGCGCTCCTCCTCGATGTGGTGGCTGCACGAGCTGCTGAAGAGCAGGCCTCCGGGTGTCACGAGCTGCAAGGCCAGCCGGTTGACCTGGCGGTAGCCTCGCAAGGCGGCACCGGCGTCCTTGCGGCTCTTGGCGAAGGCTGGAGGGTCGATCATCACCCGCTCGAAGCGCTGGCCCTCGCGGGCCATGGTCTCCATCACCTGGCGGGCGTCGCCCTGGATCACCCGCAGGCGCTCGCCCAGGCCGTTGTCCTGGCCGTGTCGGGCGATCAGCTCGGCCGCCCGCGGAGAGCTGTCCACCGCCACCGCCGAGCTGGCGCCGGCCAGCAGCGCCTGCACCGCCCAGGCGCCGGTGTGGGCGTAGGCGTCGAGCACCCGGCAGCCGCCGCAGCGGGCCGCACCCCAGGCCCGGTTCTCGACCTGATCCAGGAAGAAGCCAGTCTTCTGGCCGTGAAAGGGGTCGACCCGAAAGCGGGCGGCGCCCTCGGCGATGCTCAGCTCGGCCGGCACCTCGCCGAACCAGGTCTCGACCTGCTGCGGGAGGCCCTCCAGGGCCCGCACGGAGAGGTCGTTGCGCAGCACCCCGCCGGCCGGCGAGAGCACCGCCTGCACGGCCTGCTGGAGCAACTCGCGCCGCTGATCCAGGCCCAGGCTGGTGAGCTGGGCGACCACGATCGGGCCGCCGCCTTCCAGGGGCTGGTAGCGGTCCAGGACCAGCCCGCTGAGGCCGTCCCCGTCTCCGCTGACCACCCGGACGCTCTGCCGCCCCGGGAGCACCGCGGCGCGGGCCCGCCAGGCCTGGGCGAGGCGCTGCTCGTAGAAGCCGACGCTGTCCAGGTCGTCGGAGCGGTCGCGGGAGAGCAGCCGGATGGCGATCAGCGAGGCCGGGTTGGCCAGCCCCTGGCCGATGAAGCGCCCGCGGGCGTCGACGACGCTGACCACGCCGCCCGGCGGGAGCTGCCGGGCCTGGACGGCCAGCTCGTCGGCGAAGACCCAGGCGTGGCCCCGGGACACCCGGCGCTCACCCCCCGGACGCAGGGCTACGGTCAGGCTCATGGGAGGCGGCTCATAGCGGGTCGCGCAGCAGGGGCAGGGTGAGGCAGCGGGGGCCGCCGCGGCCGCGGGAGAGCTCGTGGCCCTCGATATGCACGGCGTATCGCCGCCCGCTGGCCAGCAGGGCGTCGGGATCGTCGTGGAAGTCGCGCGAGAGCTCCGAGATGAAGACGGAGGGCGTGACCACCCGGAAGCCGGCCTCGCTCATGGCCCGACCGGTGAACTCGTTGCGCTGGTAGCCGATCACCACGCCGGGACCGAGGGCCACGTAGTTGGCGCCGTCGGTCCACTGCTCGCGGCGACCGTGGATGGGGTGACCGGCCCCGCAGAGCACCGGGCTGAGGACATGCCCGTTCTCGGCCAGGGCGTGCAGCAGATCGCCCTCGTACTGGTCGACGACGATCTCGCCGTCCTTGCGCCGCAGGCCGACCACCTCGACCTCCTCGGCGCCGCCGGGCTCCAGGATGCGGTCGTAGACCGCGGCGGCCTGCCGGTCCAGCAGGGTGAAGACCGTGTCCAGGTGCATCGCGCTGCGCTGCTTGGGCATCTCGACGATCAGGACCCGGGTGAAGCCGTGGTCGAAGAGCTCGGCCGAGAGCAGCAGGATCATCGCCCAGGTGGTGCGCTCGCTGGCGCCGATCAGCGCGATGGTCTCCGACAGGCAGAGCACATCGCCCCCCTCGACCGTCAGGGGAGCGGAGCCCCCGCGGGCGCGGATCCAGCGGCTGATCTCGGCCACCTGGTTGTCGGCGAAGAGCGGGTGGTGCTCCATCACCGCCCAGGAGAGGATCGCCTCGCGCTGGCGGGCCCGACGGCGGGCGTTGCCCACCACCATCAGGTCGCCCACCACGGCGGCGAGGTCGCGGGTGAAGATCAGGTTGGGGACCGGCGGGAAGAGCTCGGGCGCGGTCAGCGAGCCCCCCACGGTGCCGACCAGCAGGGTGGAGGTCAGCTCGCCGGCGTCGAGCTGATCGAGCTGGTGGCCGGCGGCGGGGTGGAGGTCGTGCAGCACGCCGACCCGCTCCACCACCGAGCGGCGGAGCTCCTTGTCGCTGAGCACCTCGCGCAGCAGATCCTCGAAGTGCAGCACCTCGGCCATGGTCTCCAGGACCGCCTGGAGCTGTTGGTGCTCCTGCAGGGCCTTGGGCACATGGACGAGATCGTCGAAGAGCAGGTAGTCGGGGCTGCCGGGATCGATGTGCCGGGGCAGCATCCGCTCCAGGGCTGGGCCCGGTGGCTGCACGACGACCCTGCGCAGGCGCCCGATCTCGCTGGTGATGCGTACCATGCGGCGAGCCTAGCCCGTTGCGCTGTCGCCTGCCGGGGGTGGCCCGCCGGGGGAGGCCCGCCGCCCTCTGGGTTACCCGGAGGCCATGCACTCCCGCTTCCATCGGATCTACCTCGACCTCGCCCAGGGCCGGGTCGGGGCGGGACGGACCGGCGTCGCGGCCCTCACCGAGCTGCTGCACATGTTCGTGGTGCTGCTGCGCGAGGCCGGCCGGGACCGCATCGCGATGCGGGCGGCGATGCTCTCGTACTGGACGGCCGTCGCGATCGTGCCGATCCTGCTGATCGGCCTGACGCTCTCGGCCCCCCTCGGCGGCGGAACCAAGGGCCGCGACGCCGTGATGCGCCTGCTCTACGACACTATCCTGACCGAGAGCGTCGAGGACGTCGGGGCCGCCCTGGACGTGCTGCTGTCGGGCGCCAACCTGACCACCGTGGGCATCTTCGGCATCCTGGGCCTGATGATCACCGGCAGCCAGCTCTACTTCAACGTCGAGCAGGCCTACAACGACATCTTCCAGACCCGGGTGCGACGCAGCCTGATGCTGCGCTTCACGCTCTTCTATTCGGGCATCACGCTGGGGCCCTCGCTCATCGCCGCCGGCTTCCTGGTCACGGCCGCCCTGCCCGCGCAGTTCGGGGCCCTGGACCGCGCCCTCCCGGTCCTGCTGACCTCGGTCGCCTTCATCGCCGCCATCCGGCTGCTGCCCGACCGGCGGGTCTCCTGGCGGGCGGCCTTCTCCGGTGGCCTGCTCTCGGCGACCATCTTCGAGCTCGCCAAGGTGGGCTTCTCCACCTATATGCGGGCGATGGGCACGGCCGAGGGCATGGCGGGCATCTACGGATCGCTGGCCTTCCTCCCCGTCTTCCTGATCTGGCTCCAGGTCATCTGGATGGTGGTGCTGCTGGGGGTGGAGGTGGCCTGGCTGGTCGAGAGCTACACGCAGCTCGTCGGCAACCAGCGCCGGGACAGCCTGGACCCGCACTCGTCCATGCGCCACGCCGACGCCGACTTTGGCCTGGCGGTGGTCGAGGTGCTCGGGCCGGCCTTCCTGCGCGGCGAGGAGCCGCTCTCGCTGGACGAGCTGGTCGTGCGCATGCAGAGCGACCCCCGGCACCTGCAGACCGCCCTGGACGTGCTGGTCGCGGCCGGCCTGGTGCTGGAGACCGAGGATCACCGCTACGCCATGGCCCGCGCGCCCGACCAGCTCGACGCCGGGCAGATCCGCGCCCGATACCGCGCGATCGGGGCACCAATCGGCGCCTCACCGGATACATCTCTACGCCCGGATGCAGGAGAGGTCTGATGAACACACCTCAGCCGATCGAACTGGGTCAGGTGCGAAGGCTCCTCTGGTTGACCGATCTCTCGCCCCGCGCGGCGGCCTGTCGCGAGCCGGTGCGCTGGCTGGCTGGCCTGGGCGCCGACGCCGACTCGGCCACGGTCCTGGTCGTCCACGCGCTGAGCCCCAACGCCAACGAGGACGCCGAGTCCTACTCCCGCCGCACCGCGGACGCCCGGGCGCAGGTCGCCGCGCTGGCCGGAGATCTCGGCAGCGTCGGCATCGACGCCCAGGCGATCGTCATGGCGGGCCAGCCCGTCGACGTCGCCACGGCGATGATCCTCGAGCACAAGGTCGACCTCTGCGTCTTGGGGCGGACCGGGGTCACCGGGCTGGATCGCCTGCTGCTGGGCAGCACCGCCCGGCGCCTCGTCCGCGATCTGCACGCGCCCCTGCTGGTCGTCCACGAGCCCGACCTCCTTCCGCCGCGCACCATCGTCTGCCCGGTCGACCCGACCGATGTCCCTGGACATGCCATGGAGGCCAGCCTGCGAGGGCTCCGTGCCGCGGCGGCCCTGGGACGGGCCAGCGGCGCCCGCGTGACCTTCAGCAGCGTCGCGATCGCCAACGGCTTCGTGCCCGAGGACCGCATCGATGTCGGCAACCGCCTGGAGCGACGGGTCGGCGGCGTGCTGGAGACGCTGCCCCCCACCGACCACGGCTTCCGCGTGGTCGTCGCCCGCACCATCNNCCCGCCGCTCCGACCTGCTGGTCCTGGGCAGCACCGGCCGCACCGGGCTGGCCCGCCTCGTGATGGGCAGCACCGCGGAGGATCTGATCGCGACCTGCCCGGTCAACACCCTCGTCGTGCACTGAGCGGATGCGGCGGGCACTCGCCGCCCTGGTCGCGGGCCTGCTGCTGCTGCTCCTGGCCGGCGTGGTGGCCCGTCAGCTCGCCCTCGCCCGGGTCGAGGCGGTCCTGCGAGCCCGCGGGGTGGAGTGGGGCCAACGCCGCAGCACGCTCGCCAGCGCCACCTGGGTCGAGCTCCGCGGGCCTGGCGTTCAGCTCGACCGGCTGGAGCTGAGCGCCCTGCCGCAGCCCACCGTGCAGCTCGACGGGCTGACCATCGAGCTCGACGCGCTGCCGCTGGACACCGTGGATCCCGATCCCCTCACCCCGGACACGCCACCCGGCGGGGCCGGCGTAGGGCTGACACCGAGCGCGGTGGGGGTCCGAGATCTGAGCCTGCGCTGGAGGGGCGAGACCGTGCTCAGCGGGCTCTCCGGGAGCCTGCTGCCCGAGGTGGATCTGCGAGGCCCCGACGGGACCGTCCGCCGGGTCGAGGGGCGCTGGCAGGGCCAGCTTCGGCGCCGCATCAGCCTGGGCCCGCTGCGGGCCAGCGTCGACCTCAGCGTGCAGCAGGATGGGGAGACCGTGCTGCGCTTCGAGGCCCGAAGCGACGACCTGGTCGTCGAGCACCCACTGCTGGCCTCGGCCCCCGTCGGGCCCTGGTCGGCCGGGCTGCGAGGCAGCTGGGATCGAAGCTCCGGCGAGCTGCTGGCCGAGGCCGAGCTCAACGGCTTGCAGGCCACCGTCCGGGGCACCCTGCAGCCCGGCCCGCTCGCCGCCCGGCTGGAGCTCCAGGCGGACGAGCTGGCCTTCGCCGAGGTGATCGCGCTCTTCGGCGAGCAGATCCCCGAGGCGCGCCGGGCCCGCTGCGATGGCCGGCTGGGGATCAGCCTGGAGCTGAGCGGGCCACCGCTGGCCTGGTCGGCTCGCCCCTCGGCCGAGGACCTGGCCTGCGAGGGCCTGCTGCACGACGCCGACGCCTTGCGCAGCGGGACGGTGCGCTGGCGGGCTCGCCAGGCCGACGGCTCCCCCATGGTCGCCAGCACCGGCCCCGGCCAGCCCGGCTTCACCCCCTGGCTGGACGGTCAGCGCCTGGCAGACGCCTTCATCGCCTCCGAGGACATCCGCTTCCTCTCGCACCCCGGCTACGATCTCGCCGCCATCCAGGAGGCCATCGACGAGGCCGCCGCAGGCGAGGAGCGTCCCCGCGGGGGCAGCACCATCACCCAGCAGCTCGCCAAGAACCTCTACACCGGCGACGACCGCACGCTGGTGCGCAAGCTGCGCGAGCTGATGTACAGCCTGGACCTGGAGGCCTCGCTCAGCAAGCGGCACATCCTCCAGCTCTACATCAACATCGTCGAGCTGGGCCCCGATCTGCACGGCGTCGGACCGGCCGCCGACCTCTACTTCGCCAAGGACGCCCGCGGCCTCTCCGACAAGGAGGCCGCCTTCCTGGCCACCCTGTTGCCCTCGCCCGTCAGCGGACATGGCCGCGCCAGCCAGGGCCGAGTCTCCGAGGCGAAGATCGAGGCCATCCTCTCCACCATGGAGCGCGCCCGGATGCGCAGCCCCGAGCAGATCGCGGCGGCACGGCGCCAGCGGCTGGTCCTGCTGGTGCAACCGCCGGCCCCCTGAAAGCTCTCCTTGTGAAAGCGGTCCCGGCTCGTTAGTCGCGCCGACCTGGAGGGCGTGTGGCTGGCGACGATCTGATTCCGGTAGAAGGCGAGATTGTGGAGGTGTTCCCCGGCGGGGCCTTCCTCGTGCGGACCGAAGCCGGCACCGATGTGCATGCGCACCTCTCTGGCAAGCTTCGCCGGTACCGCATCCGCGTGGTGCTGGGCGACAAGGTCACGGTCGAGGTCAGCCCCTACGACCTCAGCAAGGGCCGGATCACCTACCGGCACAAGTAGGCGCGGCTCGGGGGATGACCCGGGACCGGGATGGCCCGGAACTTGCGAGCCCCACTTCGGTGTGTAGGTAGCCACCGAAGGCGGAGGTGCTCATGCATCGCTCCGATCAACCTCGCCGCGGGAACGTGCTGGTCATCGCAGCCGTCTCCTTCACGGTGCTCTGCGGCTTCGCCGCGCTGGTCATCGACCTCGGCTACCTCGGTGTGGTCGAGTCGCAGCTCCGGACGGCGGCCGATGCAGGCTCCCTGGCCGGCGCGCGGCGGCTCGACGGCACGGTCGATGGCCTCGACGCGGCGCGCAACACGGCGGTGGTCCTCGCCGCGGAGAACCCGGCCAACGGGGAGACCGTGGTCCTGGACGCCAACCCGTCCAACGACGCCGCTGGCGACGTCGTGCTGGGGATCTGGGCCGACGAGAGCTTCACCCCCTCGCTCGATCCCTTGCAGGTCAACGCGGTCCAGGTGGTGGCGCGGGATCTTGATCTGGCCCCCTTCTTCTCCAAGGTCTCGTTCGGGATCGACAGCCTGGGGGCGCAGGTTCGGAGCGTCGCCGTCGCTGGCCAGAAGGTGGGAGCGGGCGAGGTGCCCTGGTACCTGCCCTTCGGGCTGCCCGACTGCCTGTTCGACACCTACAGCGACGAAGGCCTGCAAGACATCAGCTTCGTGCTGAGCCCGCCGGGGACCGACAACACCGGGTGGGCCTCCATCGCCGGCTCGCCCACCGCAAGCTGGGTGCGCGACCACTTCGCGGCGATCACCCCTTGCATGGTCGAGTGGGCCAACACCGGCGGGGTGGAGGAGCCCTGCGCCTCGGTCACGATCGACGACACGGTGGCGCTCAACAACGGCGAGCAGGCCTCGGGGCTGCACTACATCGCCAACAGCATCGGCGCGAACGGCGTCCCCTGGGAGAGCGACCTGTGGGGCACGCTGCCTCCTCAGCAGCCCAAGAGCGCCATCCCCACCGCCCACTACGGTCACGTCTATGTCGGGCCCATCCCCGTCTTCGACTCGGGCCCCTCGTATTGCACCGGCAGCGGAGGGAGCTGGAACACCGTCGAGGGGGTCGAGTTCTTCGTCTGGGCCGTCCTCTATGACGTCGTCAACGCGGGCGGCGCGGCAGACAAGACCGTGTACCTGCGCCTGGACCTCGACTCGATCTACGACGTCGGCGACTGGCCTGGAGGCAGCCACCACGGCGTGACGACCACGACCCCACCCGCGCTCGTGCAGTGAGGAGCCGCCATGATCAACCGGAGCCGACGAGCGAACACGGCCATTGAGGTGGCGCTGACCCTCCCGCTCTTCGCGACGCTGCTGGCGGGCGTCTTGGAGTGGGGCCTGGCCCAGCCACGGCAGACCCTGGTCGAACACTGCGCCCGCGACGCGGCGCGGCTTGGCGCGCTCACGAAGGCTACGGACGACCCGGTAGGCCTGGCTACCGGCCGAGCCCGTGAACGCCTCGCCGAGGCCGGCTTCGATGTCGACGCGGCGGCCATCTCCGCCCAGGTGCTGGGCAGCGCGGCCGGCCAGCTGATCGCCGTCGAGATCAGCATCCCCTATCCGCCGCTGCTGGGCCTGATCCCCACCAACGCGACGCTGGAAGGCACGGCCCGGATGCGCCTGGAGGACCAATGATCCGTCGGAGCTCACAGGGAAGAGAGTCGGGGTCCCCCGGATGCGGCGGTCCCCGCCGGAGAGGCAACGCCGCGGTCGAGTTCGCCCTGGCCGGGATGCTCCTGCTGGTCCTGCTGATGGGCTTGATGGAGTGGGGATGGACCCTGTACCACTGGTTCGGCCTGCAGCGGGCCAGCCAGGCCGGGGCCCGGCTGGCGGCCGTGACCGACACCGCCAGCGACCCGGAGCTCTCCGCGAGAGCCGCCGTCGAGGCCGCCCTCCGCCAGTGGGGGATCGACCCGACCAATGTTCGTGTGGACACCCGGCTCAGCGGCGAGACCGGGGCGCGGGTAGTGACCGTCGAGGTCACCTTGGAAGAGGCAGCCCTGATCGGTTTGCTGCCCACCCCCGATCGGTCCGTGGCGCTGGCCAGCCAGCACTACGAAGAGGTCCTGCCCCCTCAGGTCGAGCCCTGAGGTGCTGGTGGGAATGGCACAGGCCCCCGTGTGAAAGGGCACGGTCCGTGGCTCCGCTGCCGTGGGGGGCCCCCCCTACTCCACATACCCCAGCGCTCTGAGGTCCTCGTTGACCTCGGCGTCGACGCCGGACAGGGCGGGGAGCGTTGCCGATGGCACCGGGACCCGGGCGTAGTCCACGGTCAGGGTCCGCCCACCCGAGCGCCCACGCAGCAGGGGACGGGGCTGGCCGTCCCAGGGTGGGGGCCAGTTGGGCCCCGGCACCAGGGAGAGCTCGACCCGCGCGCTGCGGTGCTGGACCGTCCCGGTGATGGACGGGATGGCCTGCTCCAGGGGCAGGTTCGGCAAGACGTAGACCTCGCGCTCGGAGCGCGCGCGGCCCTGCCAGACGATGGACACCTCGCTGTCGACGCGGGTGTTGACCTCGACCTCGCTCAGCCCCATGGGGTCCTCGGCCGCCCATGCCTGGCGGACGCCGCCGGGCACCTGCAGGACCACCTGCAGCTCGCGCTCGGAGTTGCTGCGGCTGGGCACGAGGCGCAGCACCGTCGCCACCTCCATGCCCAGGGCGTCGACCATCGCCTCGGTCAGGCCCGGCAGCAGCGCCTTCTTCAGCGGGAAGACGTCGGCTCGCTCCTTGGCGTCGGCGGAGAGGGCGTAGAGCTCCTCGGCGCCTCGCCCCGTGATGAGCTTGGTGCCCTGGTGGGCCACGCCCCAGAGCCGCTCCCCGTAGAGCAGGCGCCCGAAGCCGATCGGGCGCTGCGCGAAGGCCTCCGCGGCGCTGCCGTCGAGCAGGTCTTGGAGCGGCCGGCCGTCCATCCCGGCGGTGGAGAGCCCCATATGGGTGGCCAGCGTCGGCGCGAGGTCGAGCAGGCTGACCGGCTGTGAATACCGACCGGAGGCGATGCCGGGGCCGGAGACGACCAGGGGAACGGCCAGCAGCTCGTCGTAGAGGCTGTGGCCATGCTCGAACTCGCCGTGCTCCCAGAACTCCTCCCCGTGGTCCGAGAGGACGACGACCAGGTCCTGGGGGCGGAGCTCGCGCAAGAAGCCGCCGAGCTGGTCGTCGATCCAGGCGATGTTGTTGTCGTAGCGGTCTCGCACATAGCCGAGCTCGTCTGCCCCCAGACGCTCTTCGGCGTCGAGCACATGGCGCCGCACGAAGCGTTCAGGGCCGAGACCGGCCGGCTGCTCGCCCGCGAAGCGGTGTCGGAAGGCGCGCGGCTCGTTGTAGGGCAGGTGCGCGTCCATCAGGTGTACGACGAGCAGGGAGGGCTGATCGGCGACCGAGTCCAGCCAGGCGCGGGCCCGTCGCAGCTGCAGGTTGGCCCGCGGCAGGTTCAGGAAGCGGTGCAGCCCCCAGCCCCGATCCATCTCGAAGGTGCTGGAGAGGTAGATGTTCCCAGCCAGGAAGGCGGTGGCCCAGCCCTGCGCGGCGGCCTGCTCCTGCAGGGTGCGCACCTCGGACCAGCGCTCGGGCTGGGCCCCGGTGAACATCGCGCGGGCGGTCGGCAGGGTCCAGGGGGCCACCGAGCGCGCCCCCTCGAAGACGGCTGCGCCCTCGGCCCAGGCGTCGAGGTTGGGGCTGGTCTGGCGGTGGTAGCCGTAGAGGGAGAGGGCGTCGCGGCGCAGGGTGTCGACGAAGACGACGACGACGCGCGGCGGCGTCTCCTGGGGCACACGGATGATCGGGCTGGCCAGGAAGAGGTAGTCCAGGCGGTTGTCGGCGTCGGCCTCGCTCTGGAAGCTGAGCTGGACCTGCTGACCGGCCCAGCGATCGAGGTCCAGGCGCAGGCGCTTCTCGGTGATCCCCTCGATCCGCCGACGGCTGAGGAGCTCGCCGTTGATCCGCACGGCGAGGGTGACGCCGTCGCTCTCGCCCTGGGGGTCGTGCACTTCGGGCGGGACCAGGCGCGGGCCGAGCTCCAGCACCGCACCCACGGGGACGACGAGGCGGAAGCTGAGGGCTCCTGGCGCCGGCAGGAAGAGCCCGGACTCGGTGGTGTCGCCGACCTGGACGCTGCGGAAGACGAATTCCGCGTCCGAGCCCGTGAAGGCCTCCCGCTGCAGCGCCCGCTCCCGCCCCAGGGAGGCATCGTAGCGAAGCCCGTACTCCCCCGGCTTGGGGGGGCCCTCGGAGGCCTTTCGTTTCACCCGCAGAGCGCTCGAGGTGAACTCCCAGGATCCGGCCCTGTCGGCATAGACCTGCCGGGGGCGGTGCCCCAGGCTGCTGGCCTCGGACCAGTCCTGGTCGGCCTTCCGGCGCACCACCTCCATGCCCTCGGGCGCGGCGGTGAAGACCAGGGTCCGCGGTCGGACGGGCAGCTCGACCTGCCAGGTCCGCACTCCCTTGCCGGAGGCGACCAGCCGCCACCGGCCGTCGACCGGGATCACCCCCTCGGGAAGGTGCTCGCGGCTATGCGGCGGGAGCTCCACCGAGGAGAGGAGCTCGGGCCGGTGCCAGAGCACGACGGCCTCTTGAGCGCGCGCCGGCGACGAGTTCAGCAGAGTGATGAGCGCCCCGATGAACACGAAGCTCCCGAGGCTTGAGGCTCAGCCGCGGCGACGGCGACGGATCGCGGCACCGAAGGCCATGCCCAGGCCGAGCAGGCCCGCGGCAGAGGCCGGGATCGCCGAGCAGCCCTTGGACTCCTCACCCACCGTGATCGTCAGGCCCTCGGCCGCGATGCCGCCGGGGCCGCCCAGGTTGAGCACGACCTCGTATTCGCCGGGCTCGCCGAAGTCGATCTTGGGCGACCAGGCCGCGACGCTCTGGACCAGCTCATCGCCCTTGAAGACGTCCCACTGGACGCGGTCGATGCAGCCGTAGACGCTGAGGTCGGCCTCGTTGACCATCTGGTAGGTGTTGTCCTCCACCCACTCGTAGGTGAAGAGACCGGCGCTATCGGCGCTGGGCTGCGGCGCCTCGCAGGCCAGGACGAGCGCCGCTTCGCGGTAGGTGTAGGTGAACTCGCCGCACTCGTTGCCACTGCCGTCGACGTCCAGCGAGACCGTGTACTGGCCCTTGGTCGTGTAGGTGTGGCAGGGGTTGGTCTCGGTCGAGGTGTTGCCGTCGCCGAAGCTCCACAGGATCTCCAGCTCGGCGCCCTCGGTGCCCTTGGTCTGGAGCTCGAAGCAGACCTCGAGCGGCACGCCGCCGAAACGATCCGAATCGCCGGCCACCACGAAGCTGGCGTAGGGGCCGTACAGGGCGAGGATGGCCTCGACATCCTGCGTGTCCAGGTCATTCGGCGCGTTGCTGCACGGCGTCCCCGACCAGAACATCGTGGCCGAGTAGAAGGCAGGGTCGGTGCACTCGTTGTTGTTGACGTCGATCTCTTCGCAGGTGTGGTCGATGCCCCAGTAGTGCCCGAACTCGTGGGTCGCGACGGCCTCGATGCCGTAGCCGTTCTCCACGCAGTCCCCCGCCTCGATCTGGTCGGCCGTGTACCAGCTGACGTTCTGGCTGAAGACCACGTCGGAGTCGGCAGTGTAGAAGTAGTAGTTGATGACTCCGGCCTCGTCCGGATCGGGCAAGGTGAAGGCGAACTCACCGGTGGACCGGGAGTAGGTGACGCCCAGGGCGCCGTCGCCGTTCTGCTCGGCCGGGTCATCGTAGTAGACGGTGTTCATCCCGTCGCTGGCGCTGGCGCCGGAGATCCAGTGCCCCTCGCGCACGCCGAGGTACTCGGCCTCGAGCTCGGCGCAGGGGGCGTCCCGGTTCCAGGCGTTCATGGACCGGTCCAGGACCTCGACCTGGTACTCGTCTTCGAAGTCCGGGCTGAGGTAGTCCGACATGTACCAGGGGACCGGGAAGTCGTCGCGCTTCCAGACCAGGCCCATGTGGTTCCACGCCAGGGAGGGGGCCGAGACAAGGGCGATGAAGAGGGCGGCGCTCATCACTTCACTCCGGGCTGGAGGCGGTTCACGCGACGCAGCCGATCGGTTGGGATGCCAGGAATGGGCTGACCATCCCAGCCGAGCTCGAGGCGAGCCTGGACCGAGTCGACCAGGTCGTCGAGGAAGACCTGCGAGCCGTCCGACGGGAGCGGGATGAAGCGGTGGTCGAAGTCCATGCCCTTGGGGGCCACCCAGCTCTGCACGATCTCCCGACGGGTCGAGGGATCCAGTCGCACCGTCAGCTTGCCCAGGCTGAGCCCGACCAGCTGCACCCGGCCCTCGCCGCGCACGCTACCGAAGACGACGAGGTCTTCACCGACGCTGAAGCCGGTCGCGCCGACCACCGTGGTGCGGACGTTCCCGAAGGTGCCGCCGGCTTCACTGATGACCAGGGTGTCCACCTGGGGCCCCTTCAGCACCTGCGAGACCTCGATCAAGACCCGGGTCCAGACGTTTCCGTTGCTGTCCAGCTCGGTCCAGACGTCGAGCACCTCGCCGCGGACGATGTGCTCGGCCGCGTCGACCCGCTGGTCCAGGGTGTAGGCGATGCCAGTGGTCGCCGAGGCCGGTCCGCTGTGGAGACCGGCGCCGAAGAGGGCCAGCCCCAGCACGAAGCCCAGGGCGTGGAACGTTGAGGAGCTGGATCGGATCGGCATCTCGCCTCCGGTGGATGGTTTCGCAGCACTGGAGGGCACAACCCTCCCACGCCGCAAGGTGCGCATAGATTGCCCCGCCGAGCGGCCGACGTCAACCTTGGCGTTCGGCGCGGGCCGGTCGTGTCGACAGGGGTTGACTTTCACCCGCCGGTCGTCTATCCCCTGCCATCCGCCTCCTCGGGGCGAGCCGATTTCCGTTCCACGGGGTAGGCTGCCGGCCCCGATGTCGCTCCCTGCCGCCTGCTGGACCTGGATCAGGAAGGCCCCGATGCTTCGACTCTCCTCCTTCGCCCGCTTGCTCCTGCTGCTCATGATGTTCTTGCCAGGGATGGCCAGGGCGTCCGTGACGGCAGGCACCATCAAGGGCACCGCCGTCGACACCGGCGGCCTCCCCATCCCCGGGGTGCTCGTCACCGTCCGCTCGCCGAACCTGATGGGCGTCCGGCAGAGCGAGACCGACGAAGAGGGGCGCTTCAACTTCCCCGAGCTGCCCCCCGGCATCTACGAGCTGACGGCCGAGAAGGCCGCCTTCTCTCGGATCGTGCGGACCAACCTGCAGGTCAACATCGGCCGCAACACCATCCTCACCCTGGAGATGCCGCTGGCAGAAGCCGGTGAGGAGATGGTGATCGAGGCGACCCGGCCCGTGGTCGACACCGAGACCGCCCAGCGCGGCACGGTGCTCACCAAGGAGTTCCTCGAGCGCATCCCCGCGGGCCGGTCCTACCAGTCCGCGGCCCAGCTCGCGGCCGGCACCACCGGCGGCAGCAACGCCAACATCGGCGGCGCGGCCTACAACGAGAACACCTACATGCTGGACGGGGTGAACATCACCGACCCCGTCACCGGCACCTTCTCGCTGAACTTCAACTTCGACGCGATCGAGCAGATCGAGGTGCTGACCAACGCCTTCGACCCCGAGTACGGCTTCAACCTCGGCGGCGGCATCAACATCGTGACCGAGACGGGCGGCAACGTCCTCAAGTTCGTGATCAACTCCTACTACACCAACGGCAACTGGGCTCCCAAGCAGGACGCCCGCTACGCCGCCGACGGGACCCAGCTGGCCCCGACCGACTTCGACAGCCGCTTCGAGCTCTTCCAGGCCGGCGTCAAGGTGACCGGCCCGATCGTCCGGGACCGGGCCTGGTTCATCGCGACCTACTCGCACGAGCGCTCGCTGATCAACAACGTCGGCATCGACCTGCCGCGGGACTACGACGGACACTACGTCTTCGGCAAGCTGACCGTGCAGCCGGTGGCGGCCCACCGCTTCACCCTGCTCAGCCAGTCCAACCCGACCACCATCTCCAACACCAACCAGGGCGACCGCTTCGTCAGCCCCGAAGCCCAGGGTCAGCAGACCCAGGGCGGCTTCGTCGTCAGCGGCCGCTGGGACTGGTTCATCAGCCCCGAGCTCTTCTCCGAGACCATCGTCACCCTGCAGAAGACCTACCTCGAGAACGCCCAGGTCCCCTGTACGCACAACCAGGACCTCGGCTACAACCCCTGCAGCCCCGACGAGACCGAGAACACGGTCGACTACACCACCCCGGGTCGGTTCGGCGTCAACAACGCCTTCGACCGGGACAACTACCCCTCCTTCGACTTCGACGACCGCTGGCGCTTCTCGGTCGGCACCAAGTTCAGCCTGCTGCAGCTCGAGCTGGCCGGGACCCATGACGTCAAGGCGGGCTTCACGGCCGACATGACGCGCTGGCGCCGGACCTTCGGCTACACCGGCGACATGTACTACGTCGACCTCAACGAGCTGTCCTACAACCCGGACACGCTGCGCAACTACTACTGGGTCGAGATCACCGGGCCGGTCTCCTTCCTGTCGACCGCCGAGAACTACGGCGCCTTCGTGCAGGACGCCTGGAAGCCGGTCCGAAACCTGACCCTGCGCTTCGGTACCCGCTACGACCGGGCCGTCCTGCGCAACGACGTCGGCGAGGCCATCATCAACGTCGGCCTCTGGGGCCCCCGCTTCGCCGCGGTCTGGGATCCCTGGGCCAACAACAAGACGAAGTTCGTCGGCGCGCTGGGGCGCTTCAACGACAGCGGCCGCCTCGCCGTGCCCTACTACCTCTCGCAGTCGGGCTTCGGCTCCAAGCTCTTCCTGGGCGAGTACTTCCGCAACGGGAACGCGACCTACAGCAACGGCCTGGAGAACTCCTACGACTACGCCCCCAACGAGAACACCAACACGGTGCTCGACGGGACCATCGCCCCGCACTCCGACGAGTTCAGCGTCGGCGCCGAGCGCGAGGTGATTCGCGACCTGGCGGCGCTGCTGTACTTCACCGGCAAGTACACCCAGCACCTGTACGCCTTCGACGAGATCAACCTCGTCTGGGACCAGGACGGCTACAACGTGCTCGGCACCAGCGACGGCTCGCAGACCGACATCTATCGGCTGCGCACCCCCGCCATCGCCCGCCGCGACTACTTCCGCACCGACCTCGGCCTGCAGAAGGTCTGGTCGGACCGCTGGCAGCTCCAGGGGCAGTACTCCTACACCATCAGCCGCGGCACGGTGCAGACCTCGCCCTCCGGCTTCCTCGCGGTGCCCCAGCAGACCGAGTACTACGTCAACGGCCTGCTCTTCACCGACGTCCGCCACGACATCGCCTTCGGCGGCGCCTGGGACATCCCTAACGACCCCTGGACCACCCAGTTGGGCATGCTGGTCTTCTACGAGAGCGGCAACCCCGTCAGCCGCTACTACAGCAACGGCTCGGCCCTGGGCAGCTCTGCCCTGCTGCGGGACACCTACGGCACCTACGCCCGCGAGGAGCACTACCTGGAGATTCGCCTCAAGGTCGAGCAGGAGTACCCGGTCCGCAAGGGCAAGCTCTCGACCGTGGCCGAGCTCTCCAACATCCTCAACAGCCGCCAGGGCGACTACGCCTACGTCAACTACGACAACCGCTGGATCATCGCCAGCCGTCAGGATCCCCTCCAGCTGACCCTGGGAGGTCGTTATGAATTCTGAGCTTGGTTCCGGCCCCGCGCGCCTGCTGGCGGTGGCGACCATCCTCTTGTCGTCAGCCTGCACCTACGACGAGAACCTGCCCAACGCCGACCTGTTCGGGACGGTGGTGATCCCCAAGGAGCTCACCTCGGTCCGCATCGTCGACATCGACAACGAGGAGTGGGTGGTCGAAGACGACATCCGCGCCATCGGGCCGGTCTACATCGGCGTCTACGCCGGCATCGACGAGACCCTCTACTCCTACCCTCACCCCGAATGGGGCCCGCTGCTCGGCGACAACGAGCAGGGCGACGCCTACCCCTACGGTGGCACCTCCTCGGGCCGCTTCGCCTGGGGTTGCTACCAGGCCACCGTCTGCAAGACCGTCTCCGGCCGCTACGAGAGCTACCAGCAGGTGCTCGACTTCTTCCGCGATGAGCTGCGCGCCCCCTTGCTCGACGACCACGGTGACGAGGTCACCACCGCCGAGCAGTACCAGGAGCGCTGCTTCGAGATCGAGTACGTCACCTCCGACGACGAGCTCGACATCGTCGGCCCGATCGACTTTCGCGACGAAGGCGACAACTGGGTCGCGGACGTCTCGATCCTGCGCTCGCAGTTCAAGGAAGGGATGCACATCTGGGGCTTCGCCGACATGCCGTCGCAGGCCTTCGGCTTCTCGACCTGCGACCCCTCCACGGGGTCCTACCACAGCAACTACGACGAGCAGTACTACACCGGCACCAACTACCGGGACGTGCTGAACTTCCCCGGCAAGTACATCAGCGACGGAGACCTCGTCAGCGAGGTCTCGGTGGAAGTCACGGACGCGGAAGCTGAGTTCGAGCTCACTCTGGGGTACAAGCATGAGGATTGATCTGCACCTCGTCGGCCTTGCCGCCGTCTCCATCCTGGCTGCCTGCGATCGCAGCGGCCTGGAGCTCTTGCCCGCGCAGAACGAGAACGTCCCGACCGTCGTCGAGCTGGGCGAGCTCCGCGTGCTCGCCGCCGACGAGCGCCCCAGCGTGTTCACCCCCTCGGACTGCAACCAGGTGGACGAGGACGGGCGCTACAACTGCTACTACGGGATGGTCTCCGCGACCGACGGCGTCGAGGTTGGCGGCGCCACCTTCGGCTTCCGCGGCACCGGGGGCGAGGTCTGCGTCCTGGTCGACCCCGAGGCGGTCTTCTGGAACAAGTACATCGGCGGAGCCGACTCCGGTGGTGTCTGGGGCTACCCGGCGCCCGCGCTCAACAGCGGCGACCTGGACCTCTTCGGGGGCCTCTCGTCCTACTACACCGGCTCTCCTGGCGTGGAGATCGGCGACTTCAGCGGCTTCTACACCGACAGCCTGGGTCGTGAGGTCGAGATCGACTACGTCGAGTGCTACAACGAGAGCCCCTACGACGAGACGGTCGAGGCGCACGGCGGCCGCGGGGCGCCCGAGTTCTGCACCATCAACACCAGCGGTCGTGAGGGCATCCTCTACACGATCGTGCTGGAGACCTTCAAGGTCCCCAACGACGACGGCCTGCTGGCCTTCGGCACGACGGTCATCGACGGGCCCTGCGAGTCGGGCGGTGGCCTGATGGGCGGGGCCAACGGGCCCGGCGAGTGCACCATGATCGGCGAGTCGATCGAAGAGTCCGGCGCCACCCGGGCCTGCTCGGCCGGCCTCGAGCTGGCCTACTGCAGCAACATCGACTCCCCGGCCAGCGCCAGGGTGCTCTCCCGCTTCTGCTGCAGCTACCCCGATATGTGCGGCGACAACCCGCCCGAGGGCATCTGCGAGGACCACAGCAAGGACGTCTTCTGCGCCGAGTTCCCGGACATCTGCGCACAGTGCGACTGAGGTGAGGGCCCGGCCGGGCCCGAGCCCCGCGGGCTCAACCCGGCAGGCTCAGCCGGGCAGTGACAGCGCCGTCGCCTGGGCCTTGCCCTGAGCGCTGAGGCTGCGCAGGGCCACCGTGCCGTCGGCCAGGACCACCAGGTCCACCGGGCCGGCAGCCGGACCCAGGCGGGTGGCCTCGGCGCCGACCAGGGCGACCAGCCCGCTCTTCTCTCGCCAGAGCGTCGTCAGCCGGCCCACGGCCGAGGGCAGCGCCGTCAGCAGCTCGCCGCCCGTGCGGCCGGGGATGGGCGCCTCCTCCGAGATGGTGTTGCCCTGCAGGTCCAGCCAGCGGGGGATCAGCGCCTCGCCCTTGCGGAGGACCGCCAATAGGGCGAGGCCTCCCCCTGCGCCGTCGGCGGACTTCGGCCGGACCGCGAAGCGCGCGCTGAGCAGGCTCTCCCCGTCGACGGCCGCCCACAGGCGCTTGCCCTTCAGCGGCAGGGTGCGATCGGCGGTGCGGGCCAGCTCGCGCACGAGGTACATCTCCATCCCCGAGGCGCCGCGCACCAGCAGCTGGCCCGCGCCCGAGGCGTCGACGACGGCGCGCAGCTCGGTGGGCCGGGCGGCCATCCGGCTCAGGCGCGGGAAGGCCGCCTGGGCGCCGGAGCTCACCAGCGCGACCCGCAGATCCCCGCCCGGGCCGGTGGGGTCGGGGATCCACAGCGGGACCCCGACCATGCCCCCGGCAACGACGACCGGCCGGCCGATGAGCTCGGCCTTGGGCCAGGGCAGATCCACCCGCTGGTCCAGCGAGAACAGCCCGGTCTCTTCGACCCCGACGACCCGAAAGGCGCGGGGGCCGAGCTCCCAGGCGAGGACCGGCGTGGCCGCCTCGGCCGTGCGGCTGGCGGCCAGCAGCGGCTGGACCTCTTGATCGAGGTGGAGGAGGTGGCGGTTGCGACCTGGCTCGTCGGCGACGCCCTGCTGAAGCAGGAAGAGCTCGAAGCCGCTGGCCCCGCGGTGCAGCCAGGCCGAGCGCAGCCCGCTGCGGCTGCCGGCGACGGGATCCGGACCGAGGTCGACCTTGACGACCTCGGGAGCGGCGAAGCGCACCGTGCGGCGGTGGATCTCGCGGGGCTGCGCCTCGCCCAGCCAGCGCACCGAGAGGGTGTAGCTGCCAGCCACGGTCGCGCCGGCGCTGGGGATCTCCAGCAGCACGCGGCGGCTGGAGGCCGGGCGGAGCTCGATCCGGCCCCCCGGATCCACCGCCGGTGCAGCCGTCGCGCGGCGGATCTTGCCCCCCTTCCCGGCGTCGAGCTCGAACTCCACCAGCCAGGGCCGCGAGGCGAGGTCGTCGACCGAGATCGCCGTCGCGCCTGAGTTGCGGAGGGTGATGGCCACGACGACCTGTTCGCCCACAAGCAGCTCGGAGGGGAGCTCGACCTCGACCTGCGCCTCGCCGATCATCACCGGCGGGGCCGGGTCCTGCGTGGCCCAGGCCGGAGAGGACCAAGCCGTAATGGCCGCCGGCACGACGAGCAGGCCGCCAAGGAACGTTCGACGAGAAGGGTCAGAGGTCACGCGCGCTCCGGTTCAGGCGGCTTCGAGGAGCCCGCCAGTCGGGCGGCGAGCTCCAGGGCATCGTGGGCAGAGGCTACCTCGCCCTGAAGCTGGGCGCGCCGGATCTGAGCGAGAAGCTCGCCCATCCGGGGACCGGGAGGCACCCCCAGCTCGCCGAGCTGGCGGCCTCCGATCAAGACGGGCAGGGGCTGGTCGGCGACGCCCAGCGCCCTGGCCCGCTCCAAGGAGCGCCCGGGCTGCTCGCCCTCGTCCACGGCCATGGCGATCCGCAGGACCAGGGAGAGGTGCTGCTCCTCGGCCAGGCTGCGCAGCGCCGTGTCGTCGAGCGCCTCCCTCGCCGCCCTCCAGGTCGAGAGCGCGCCCAGGACCCGCGCCCGAAGCGGGTAGCCGCGCGAGCTGTGGACACGAAGGCGATCCAGCAGCGCCTCGGCGGGGGTGGGGTCCAGGCGGTGCAGGAGGCAGCCCAACATCAAGGCCAGGGGCGGCAAGGCGCCGTCGAGGCCGTCCCGCATCGCGGCGGCCCGGTCGAGGACCGCGCCCAGGCCCTCCACGCCGGCGGCGGCTACCTCGGGGAGCACGCGCGCGACGACCTCGCAGTCCAGGGCGACCTGCAGCCCGATCGACGGGCGTGGAGAGGCCAGCAGCAGCTTCTCCAGCTCGGCCGCGAGTCGCTCGCCCGGGAGCTCATCCAGGGGGGCCCGCCGGCAGAGCTCGACCAGCTCGGGGGTGGGCAGAAAGCCGAAGCGCCCGGCGAATTGCACCACCCGCAGCGCCCGCAGCGGGTCGTCGAGGAAGGTCTCGGCGTCGACCGCCCGGAGCAGCCCGTCGCGTAGATCCGCCCGCCCGCCGAAGGGGTCGGCCTCCTCCCCGCTCAGCGGGTCGATCATGATCGCGTTGATCGTGAGGTCCCGACGCCGGGCCGCCTCCACGACGCCCAGGAAGGGGTCGCCCTGGACCTGGATGCCCCGGTGCCCCGGACCCGAGTTGCTGTCGCGTCGCGGCAGGCTGACGTCCATCGCCAGCTCGGGGCGGTGGATCCGGTACACCCCGAAGCTGCGCCCGACCTCGCTGACCCGACCGAAACGACGCAGCAGGGCCGCCAGCTCGGCAGCCTCCAGCCCGTGGACCTCGATGTCGAAGTCCACCGTCTCGCGGCCCAGGAGGTGGTCACGAACCACCCCGCCGACCAGCCAGGCGCGGCCCCCGGCCTCCGCGCAGGCGGCGGCGAGGTCGATTACGGCAGGAGGGACCCACATCGGCTACGCTGCTCCCAACGAGGACCCCATGCTCTACCCGATCCTGCTGCTCGGCGCGGCGCTCGCCAGCGGCCCCCGCCTCTCCATCGGTGCCCCCGCCCGGGGCTTCGCCCTCCCCGCCGTGAACGCCGACGTCGCCATCAAGTCGGTCGGCTCGGCCACCGTCAAGCTCCACGACCTGGTCGGCCTCGACGCGCCCCGCGCGCAGAAGGCCGTGGTCCTGCACTTCTTCGAGGTGGGCGCCGGCGACCACGTGCTGGGCGGCCTCTCCCGCCTGGACCAGACACGCGAGGACATCACCGTCATCGGCGTGCTCTCCGATGTGCGGGGCCTCTCCAGCGTCAACACCTGGGTCACCGGCAAGGACCTGGCCTTCCCGGTCGTCTTCGACGAGCACCGCGTCGTCTTCCAGCGCTACGCGGTCGACAGCAGCCCGCTGACCGTGGTCGTCGACGGGCAGGGCAACGTCCACGCCATCGGCACGACCCAGGGCGACGCCTTCCAGGCCGAGCTCGAGGCCGTCCTGGCCTCGATCCAGGCGCCCTGAACCCTACAGGTCCGAGCGCCCGGCGATCAACACCGTGATGTTGTCGCGGCCGCCGCCGTGGTGCGCCGCGCGGATCAGCTCGCGGCAGCAGCGCCGCAGATCGGTGTGCTCGTTCATGATCGACTCGAGGTCGATGTCGTCGACCTCGCCCCACAGGCCGTCGGAGTTCAGCAAGAGCTGATCCCCGCGCTCGAGATCGACCCGGAAGATGTCGATCTCCACGTTGCGCTCGGTGCCCACGGTCCGCAGCAGGATGTTGCTGTTGGGGTGGTGCCGGGCCTCTTCGGGGGTCAGCCGGTTCTGCTCGACCATGCGCGCCACCAGGCTGTGGTCCCGCGTGACCTGGTGGAGGGTGCCCCGCCGCAGCAGGTAGGCCCGCGAGTCGCCGACGTTGGCGACGAAGGCGACCTTGCCCAGCCGCACCATGGCCGCGACCAGGGTCGTGCCCATGTCGTTGCCCATGCGGATGGAGTGCTCCTTGATGGTGTTGTTGGCCGTCTGGAAGGCCTCGTCCAGCACGTTCTCGAGCACATCGTCGCTGGGGTCACGCAGGCCCCGCAGGCGCTCGCGGGCGACCTTGCAGATGGTCGAGACCGCCATCTCGCTGGCCACTTCGCCCAGGTCGTGGCCGCCCATGCCGTCGGCGACCACGTGCAGCACAATGCCCGGCTGCAAGGTGACCCAGCCCCAGTTGTCCTCGTTGAGGACCCGGAACAGGCCCACGTCGCTCATCGCGCCGGCGTCCACCACCGGCTCGGGCAGGTCCTTGGCGAGCATCTCCTCCAGCGCCCGGCCGAAGTCGAAGGGGCTGGCGAAGGCGCCCTCCTCGGCCAGCATGAAGAAGTCCTGCAGCTCCACCGCTGAGACCGGTGTGAAGCGGCGCAGCAGGGCGCCCAGGTGCGCGACCTCGATCGAGCGGTGGGCCTCGGGCACGGGGGCCTCGTAGACCTGGGCCACGTCGATGTCGAAGAGCAGGGGCGTGCCGTCGGAGCGCACCAGGAAGTTGGCGCGCGAGAGGTTGGCGAGCCGGACGCCGTTGATCTGGAGGTAGGCCAGCACACCGGTGGCGCGCTGCGCCAGGTCCAGCACCCGGGCGAGGCTGAGGGGCGAGCCCTCGTCCAGCATCAGGGCTTCGCCGGCCCAGGGCGTCACCGAGCAGAGCACCCCGTCTTGGAAGAAGAGGTCGACCGGCGAGAGCAGGCCCATGTGGTCGAGCTGCTTGTCGAAGCAGGCCGCGTAGGGCTCGAAGCCGCTGGTCTCCCAGCGCACCGTGATCAGGAAGCGGCGCGGGCTGAGATCGGCCCCGCAGCGGATGCAGCTGCCAGCGGCGCGAGGCGTGTCGTCGCAGCCGCACTCCCAGCAGAAGCGGCGGGGCCGGTCCGGCCGGTCATCGTTGACCAGGTAGAACATCCGCCCTTCCGAGAGCCGCAAGAGGCCCTCGACACAGTAATGCTCGGAGAGGTGGGCACCCGGCAGAAACGGGGGTGGGCGAGCGTTCAGGGGAAGCTCCGAACCGCGTAGAGGCGCATCCTCGCGCCCGCCATACGCGGCCGCCGAGGTCAGGCATCCTACACCCACAGCGGGGGCCGGGGCAACGCCGGGACCGACGCTTCACATACTCGTTGACAGGCCGGGGACATCCGCGAAGCCGGAGAGCACGATGCCTTGCGGGCGCAGAGCGATTAGTCCGCCGCCGTGTACCGCTTCCCGTTCTCCCTCGATGCCAGCGCCGGCCCCGCCCGGGCCACGACCCTTCACCTGGCGCGCGGGCAGGTCCGCACGCCGGTCTTCATGCCTGTGGGCACCCAGGGCGCCATCCGGACCCTGCCGCCGGCCCTGCTGGCCTCGACCAACAGCCAGATCATCCTGGCCAACACCTACCACCTCTCCCAGCGCCCGGGCGAGAAGGTGGTGGAGCGCCACGGCGGGCTGCACCGCTTCATGGATGTCTCCCTCCCCATCCTCACCGACTCCGGCGGCTTCCAGGTCTTCAGCCTGAAGAAGGCCTCGGTGGACGAGCGCGGGGTCGAGTTCGCCTATGAAGTCGACGGCAAGCGGACCTTCCTCTCGCCCGAGCGCTCCATGGAGATCCAGCAGCAGCTGGGCAGCGACATCGCCATGGTCTTCGACGAGTGCCTCGGCTTCGGCACGGACGAGGGCGCGGCCCGCCACAGCGTCGACCGAACCGCCCGCTGGGAGGAGCGCAGCCGCCAGGCCCACACCCGCGCCGATCAGAGCCTCTTCGGCATCGTCCAGGGGGGCTTCTGGGCCCAGCTGCGCAAGCGCTCCGCCCAGCAGATCCGCGAGCTGGACTTCGACGGCTACGCCATCGGCGGCCTCTCCGTCGGCGAAGGCCACGCCTTGATGTGCGAGGTGCTGGACCACACGGTGCAGCACATGCCCGAAGAGCGGCCCCGCTACCTGATGGGGGTCGGCCGGCCGGTCGACCTGGTCGAGGGCGTGGCGCGCGGCATCGACATGTTCGACTGCGTGATCGCCACCCGGCACAGCCGCAGCGGGATGTTCTACACCTGGAACGGCCGCCTGCGCATCACCGACCGGCGCTACCGCAACGACATGTACGCGCCCGACCACCAGTGCGGCTGCCCGGTCTGCACCCGCCACACCCGCGCCTACCTGCACCACCTCTTCCGCGTGGGCGAGGTGCTGGGCTCCACCTTGACCACGTTGCACAACCTCTACTGGTTCAACGAGTTCATGACCCGGATGCGCGAGTCCATCGAGAGCGGCCCGCAGGCCTTCGAGGCCTTCCGCCGCAAGGTGCACGAGGTCCACCCCGCGACCGAGGTCGACGAAGAGCCGGCCTACGCCCAAGGCGCAGGCGCCGAGGGCCCAGCCGCCCCCGCGCCGCCCGGCAAGAAGCGCCGACGCTGAGCGTCGAGGGCGGTCAGCGCGAGGGAGCCGGGCCCGGCTTGCCGTAGAAGTAGCCCTGCCCCAGGACGAAGCCGACGTCCAGCGCGGCCTTGGCCTGGTCGGCGGTCTCGACCCCCTCGCAGACCGGCACGATCCCGAAGTCGAGGACCATCTGGACCATCGTCGCCGCCATGCGGTGCTGCTTGGAGCGCGGGTCGTCCAGGCCGCGGGTCCAGGCCTTGTCGAACTTGACGAAGGCGGGCGTCGCCTCGACCAGCTCCAGCAGCCTGGCCTGGCCGGCCCCGAAGTCGTCGTAGGCGGTGCGGATGCCGAGCTCCGCGAGGCTGGCGACCAGGGCCCGCAGGTCGTCGATGTCGGTGACCGCCTTCTCGTGGATCTCCAGGACGAGGTGGTGGGCCGGAGCGAGCGCGCGGAGCTCGGCCATGCTGGCGACCAGGCGCGGGCTGCCCAGCTCCAGGGGATGGCAGTTCAGGAAGAGCGTGCTGCCCGGCCCGAACGGGACGGCGTCCTCCATCGCCCGGACCCTCATCAGCTCGCTGAGCTCGCCGACCCGACCGCAGTCCTGGGCGATCTGGAGCACCTCGACGGGCGAGGACGGCAAGCCGATCAGCCCGCCCCGGCCCAGCGCCTCCCAGCCGACCACCTCGGCCCCATCGTCGCAGCGCACGATCGGCTGGAAGTGGATGTCCACCAGCCGGTTGGCGAGCAGCCGCTGCATCAGCTCGCGCCCCGAGGAGCGGCTGGGCAGGTCTTCGAGCGAGCGGTGGGCCGTGCGCTCGGCGTCGGTGTCGTCCCGGTGCAGCTTGAGCACGAACTCGGTGCTGGCGAAGTGGATGATGTCCCCGTCCTTCAGCGGGTGGCGCCCCTTGATCCGGCGGCGGTTGACATAGGTGCCGTTGGTGCTGCCGAGGTCCTTGACCCAGACCTGCTCGCCGTCATGGTCGAGCTCGGCGTGGAGCTGGCTGACGCCCGTGTTGGGAACGCGCAGGCCGCAGCGGGCCTTTCGGCCCACCACGAAGGGGAACTGCTGGATGGCCGTCCCGAAGGTAGCGGAATTGCCTTCCACGTAGCCCTCAAGGACCCATCCCTCCTCCGGCATTGGCACGCGTCGTCCCATGGCCCGACATCATGCCCTCTGCTGGGTCGTTAGTCCATCCCGATCGAGCCTCGCCCTCCCTCCCCATGCACAATGAGCGAGACCCCATGGCCCACCTTGTCTTCCGCTCTGGCGAAACCCCGCTGATCGAGTACCGACTCCGGCCCGGGCGCACCACGGTCGGTCGCGCCGACAGCTGCGACGTCTCCCTGCCCGGCGGCGAGATCAGCCGGACCCACCTCTTCGTCGACGGCGATGGCGAGAGCTGGCGGGTCATCGACCGCAGCCGCCACGGGATCCTGGTCGACGGGCACAGCGCCAGCCGCGCCGAGCTCCGCGACGGCAGCACCATCCGGCTGGGGCCCTACACGGTCGAGGTGCGGCTCAGCCGCAGCGCCGAGCGGCCGACGGACGAGGCGGTGGCCGAGCGCAACCACGAGCTGATCCTCGCCACGGACGACGGGTCCTTGCAGATCGAGCAGCCCTGGCTGGTGGTGGTCGCGGGGCCCGACGCCGGTCAGCGCTTCCGCCTCAACAGCGCCAGGGTCTCCGTCGGCTCGCCCCCCAGCACCATCCGGCTGAAGGACCCGGACCTGCAGCCCGAGCACCTGCGCCTGCGCCTCAGCCGCGGACGCGTGATGGTCGAGCCCGGCAAGGGCGCCTCCTTCCTGGACGGCAACCGGGTCCGAGACATCACCCCGCTGTACCCCGACGAGGAGCTCTGCCTGGGCCAGAGCGTCGTGCGGATCGAGCATCACTCGGGCGGCGAGTCCCCCGAAGCCCGGCAGTTCGGCGAGATGGTGGGCGAGAGCCAGTCCATCCGGCAGCTCTTCGGCACCCTGCGGCGCTACGCCGGGCACCACTTTCCGGTGCTGATCACGGGCGAGAGCGGGACCGGCAAGGAGCTGGCCGCGCGGGGCATCCACGACGCCAGCGCCCGCTCGGCCGGACCCTATGTGCCGATCAACTGCGGGGCGATCGCCGCCAACCTCTTCGAGAGCGAGCTCTTCGGCCACGAGAAGGGCGCCTTCACCGGGGCCGACAGCCGCAAGGACGGCGCGTTTCACAAGGCCGACGGCGGCACCCTCTTCCTCGACGAGATCGGCGAGCTGCCGGTCGAAGCGCAGGCCAAGCTGCTGCGCGCCCTGGAGAGCGGCGAGGTGCGCCGCGTCGGCAGCACCACCGTGACCTGGCCCGATGTGCGCGTCGTCGCCGCGACCAACCGCGATCTGGCCGCCGAGTCGCGCCGCGGGGGCTTCCGCGAGGACCTCTTCTTTCGGCTGGCGGTGCTCTCGGTGCGGATCCCGGCCTTGCGCGAGCGACGCGAGGACATCCCGGCCCTCTGCCGCACCCTGGCCCGCGGCCTGCACAGCCAGTGCGTGGTCACCGACGAGGCCCTGGCGGTGCTCTCCCGACACAGCTGGCCCGGCAATGTCCGCGAGCTGCGCAACGTGCTCACCCGGGCCTATGTGCTCGACGGCCTGCGCATCGACGCCGCGGCCATCTCCTTTCACGACCTGGGCGGGCCGGCGGTGCCCTGCATGGACGCGCAAGCCATGGACGAGGCCGAGCGCGCCTACATCGAGAGCGTGCTCCGCCAGGTCGACGGCAACCGCTCCGCCGCGGCGCGGATCCTCGGGATCGCCCGGTCCAGCCTCCAGTACAAGATGCAGCGCCTCGCCATCAGCTGAACCCCGAGATCCCGATGCCGCTGCCCCTGCCCCCCTACGAGATCGAGTGCCCCGCCGCGGTCTCCTCCGCGATCCAGGTCGAGGTGGTCAACACCGGCTGGGTCCACAACGACTGGAAGCGGGTGGTCGACGACGGTCGCAGCGGCCCGATCCACATGCCGCTGCTGGTCGGCGTGATCAGCCATCCCGACGCGACGATCCTGGTCGACTCCGGCCTGGGCCTGGCGACCCGCCAGGGCAGCTACCCGCCCTTCCCGCTCAGCCTGCTGGGCTCCCACGACATCCCCGCCGGCATGGCGATGGTCGAGCGCCTCGCCGAGCCGCCCGCGATCGTCCTGATGACCCACCTGCACTACGACCATGTCGGGGGCCTGCTCGATCTGAACGCCGGCGAGGTCTGGACCACCGAGGCCGACCTGTCCCGGTACCACGGGGTCGGCCTGGGCCTCAGCCGGGCGCTGAAGACGCAGGTGAACTGGGTCCCCAAGCGGCTCGAAGACGGCAGCTCCACCCGCGTGCTCGGCCGCCCCGCCCTCGATGTGCTGGGCGACGGCAGCACCTGGTACCTCTCGCTGCCCGGTCACACCCCGGGGGCGGCGGCGGTGCTGGTCCAGGCCGAGGACGGGCCCTGGCTCTTCGTCGGCGACACGGCCTGGGTCGACGCCCACCTCGACGGCGCGCGGCGGCCCTGGCTGACCCGGCTGGCCGTAGACGCCGAGCCCCGCGGTGCGCATGAGAGTCTTCAATGGGTGCGGCAGCTCCGCGACGAGTGCCCCGCCCTCCGCGTCATCACCGGCCACGAGCCCTCGCTCGCCGATGGGGCGCGCTCGACCCCACCCTGAGCCCCTCACCTTCAGCCCCGGGACCCACCATGCACGACACCCGCTACGCCATCTCCGCCGACCTCCGCCTGGACCTCCCGCAGGCCCGCGAGCTGATGACCCGCCTCCTCGCCGCCGAGGGCTTCGGCATCCTGACCGAGATCGACGTCGCCGCCACCCTCAAGCGCAAGCTGGACGTCGACACCGAGCCCTACGTGATCCTCGGCGCATGCAATCCCCGCTTCGCCCACCAGGCGCTGCAGGCCGAAGAGGCACTGGGCATCCTCCTGCCCTGCAACGTCGCCCTCAAGCAGGTCGCTCCGGGCCTGACCCGGGTCTGGCTGACCCGGGTGGAGGGCATCTTCGGCCTGGTCGAGAACCCGGCGATGGGCGAGGTCGCCCGGACCGTGGACGGGATCATGCAGAAGGTCGCCGAGGGGCTGCGCGCCGAAGCCGGCTGAGGCTGGTTCTCTACTCGTGCGAGGAGAGCTTCTGGCCCTCGGTCTGGATGGTCGAGGCGTCCACCTGCATCCCTGGCTTGGGGACGACGACCTCGCCGCTGCTGAGCTGGTAGGTCCCCAGCAGCCAGGACTGGATCAGGCCCTCCAGCGCGCCGACCCGGTTGAGCATCCGGGTGCCGTGGCCCGCCTGCGGGTACAGCTCGTAGTGAACCTGCCCGAGCGCCTTCTCGTGGAGCAGCGTCGACGCCTTCATCGAGGTGGCGTCGTCCTCGGCGGCGACGATCAGCAGGGGGCGGTTCCCGAAGGCCTTCAGGGGGCCGGGGGTCTGGATGCCCTTGGTGTTGAGGCTGGGGGAGAGCATCACGACGTTGCCGAGCGCGGGCTCCTCGGCGGCCACCGTCAGGCAGAGGTTGGCGCCGATGCTGGCGCCCACACAGCTCAGCTCGGTCACGCCGCGGTCGCGGAGGTACTTGACCGCCGCCTTGCCGTCCAGGACCATCGCCAGGTAGTCGAGCTCGCTCAGCTCCTGGCCGGCCTTGGCGCTGCGGCCGTGTCCGCGGAGATCCGGCGCCACCGTCGCCATGCCGCCCTTGGCCAGCTTGTCGGCCAGCGAGTCGAAGTCCGTGGCGTCCCGCCCCAGCATATGCAGGAAGACCACGCCCTTGGTCGAGCCCTTGGGCACGTCCACGCGGGCGTGGAGCTGGACCCCGTCGCTGGCCTTGAACGAGGCATCCGTGGCCGCGAGCGCGGCGCCGAGGAGAAGGACTGGCAACATCGGGGCTCCAGGGGTCGTGAGGGTCGGCGGGAGACTATCTGCTTGAGGGGGTCGGCCCGGACAGCAAATTGTTGAGTTCTGCGAGCAGGCGCGGGAGATCCAACCCGTAGGCATGGGCCGCTTCTTCCAGCCGCTCGTCGAAGCGCACCGCGCAGCCCCCGCAGGCGGGCAGGTGGACCGAGGCCAGGACGGCGCCCGCGCCCGGGTGCCGGCGCAGCACGCGCTCGATGGTCATGCGGGCGTGGAAGCCCGGACCGTCCTCTCGCTGGAGGTCCTCGGCGGCCTCGATCCGCGCCCGCAGCTCGCGCAGCAGAGGGCTCAACGCCTGCTGCTGCGCGCGCAGCTCCGCGGGACGGGGGAGGCCGGCCAGCAGCTCCTGGCGAGGGCGCAGCGCGGCGACGACCCGGGCATGGATCGACGTCCGGAGGGCGTGGACGAGGGGGTCGAGCAGCGGCATGGCGGCCATGGACGCTCGGATATCAGAAAACGCGGCGGGGCGAGGGCCGACCGGGCACGAAGCTGTCGATTGACACGCCCGGCCGGGGTGCATAGAGCAGGCGAGCTTCGAGAGGGCGACCCCCTCTCCAGGTGGCTCTTTGACCGGGAAGGGATGATTCCTTCACAGGACGACCAATTCATGGCTCAAGCCCTGGCGCTCGCGGCGCAAGCCGCGGCCATGGGCGAGGTCCCGGTAGGTGCGCTCGTCGTTCGCGACGGGCTCGTCATCGGGTCCAGCCACAACCGTCGTGAGGTCGACCGCGACCCCACGGCGCACGCCGAGCTCCTGGCCATCCGCCAGGCGGCCCAGCATATCGGCGACTGGCGTCTGCACGGCTGCACGCTGTACGTGACGTTGGAACCCTGCGCCATGTGCGCAGGCGCGATGGTGCTCGCCCGGATCGATCGCTGCGTCTTCGGATGCAGCGACCCCAAGGGCGGATTCATGGGCACGCTCGGAAGCCTCCATCAACACTCTCGGCTCAATCACCGCTTCGCGGTGACCGCGGGGGTGCAGGCAGAGCAGGCAGCGCAGGTCTTGACCGACTTCTTCCGCCGCTTGCGGTCGTCCAAGGATTGATTCCCGTGGGAATGCGGAGAGGTGGCCGAGTGGTCGAAGGCGGTAGACTCGAAATCTACTGTAGGCCTGTCCTACCGTGGGTTCGAATCCCACCCTCTCCGCCATTCCCCCCGGACCCCACCCTTTTGGAGAGGTGACCGAGTGGACGAAGGTGCAGGACTGGAAATCCTGTGTGTGAGGTAACTTGCACCGAGGGTTCGAATCCCTCCCTCTCCGCCATCTTCCCACGTCCGGAGCCCGCTCCGGGCGTGGGAATGTCTGGCGCGATGTGATGGTCGGGACCCGTTGACTGCGGCTCCGTGAACCCCGCCAGGTCCGGAAGGAAGCAACGGTGTCGGTTCTCGCGGGGCAGCGGGCACCCCGGCCATCACATCGCGGCAGGCTGAACCTCGACTCGACTCCCGCGCTGACGCTCCCGGCGGCGCAAGGAGGCTACCCTGAGCTACGTCGCGATCGCGCGCAAGTGGCGCCCTCGCTCCTTCGAGGACATCGCGGGCCAGGGTCACGTCACCCGGACCCTCGGAAACGCCATCTCGGGCGGGCGGATCCACCACGCCTACCTCTTCTCGGGGGCCCGCGGCGTCGGCAAGACCACCGCGGCGCGCACCCTGGCGCGCTGCCTGAACTGCCTGGACAACGGCCCTCGCCCCGACCCCTGCGGGACCTGCGCCTGCTGCACCGGCATCCTGGCCGGCAGCAGCCCGGACGTCATCGAGATCGACGGCGCCAGCAACAACAGCGTCGACGACATCCGCGACATCCGCGACAGCGTCCGCTACCTGCCGGCCCAGGGCCGCTACAAGGTCTACATCGTGGACGAGGTCCACATGCTCAGCAAGGGCGCCTTCAACGCCCTGCTCAAGACCCTGGAGGAGCCCCCCGCCCACGTCGTCTTCATCTTCGCGACGACCGAGCCGCAGAAGATCCCCGAGACGATCCTCTCCCGGGTGCAGCGCTTCGACTTCAAGCGCATCCCCAACCAGGTCGTCACCGACACCCTCGCCCACATCTGCCAGGCCGAGGGCGTCCAGATCCCCATCGACGGCCTGCGCCTGATCGCCCGCGCGGGCGAGGGCTCGATGCGGGACAGCCAGTCGCTGCTGGACCAGGTGATCAGCTTCGCCGGCACGACGCCCACCTTCGAGCAGGTCGCCGAGGTCCTGGGCCTGGTGGATCGGCGCCTGCTGTACTCGATGCTGCAGGGCATGATCCGGGGCGAGCCCGACGCCTGCCTCGAAGCGATCGACCAGGTCTACCGCTACGGATACGACCTCTCCGAGTTCACCTCCGAGCTGCTCGAGCTGCTGCGCAACGCGACCCTGGTGGGCCTCTCCGCCGGCAGCCGCCGCTTCCTCGACGTGCCCGACGACGAGCGCCTCAAGCTGGAAGAGCTCGCCCGCGACGTCCCCCCCGAGGTCTTCGTGCGCAGCTTCCAGGTCATGCTGGACGTGCACGACCAGGTGGCCCGCGCCGCTCGCCCGCGGCTCGTGCTGGAGATGGCCGTCGCGCGCCTCTCCGCCATTCGCCCGGCGCGCCCGCTCGACGACGTCGTTCAGCGCCTGGTCGGACTCGAAGCGCGCCTGCGCCAGGTCGGTGCCCACCCCAGCCC
>DDSR01000454.1:0-11291 GCA_002343455.1 Deltaproteobacteria bacterium UBA2385
CGCCTTGCCGGTCCCGCGGGCCACTAGGTCGCCGGTCTCGACGAGCACCTTGAGCCGGCACCTGAGAGCACGCCCAGCGGCGTTGGAGGGGTGAGCTTCCTAAATTGACTTACTTTCCTCCTGTGGAAGGACGCGGTATATACGAAGCATGAACTGGGAACGTGAAGCCGCGTTGAGACTCCCGCCGCTGCTGGAAGGCTGGCTCCGTGCACCCGTCGAGGTGCTCTCCGAGGCTCCGCGCGAGATCGATCTGGCGCTTCAGTCAGGCGGACGCACCCTCCTTGTCGAGGTGAAGGGCTCTGACGACATCGCCACCTTGGAGCGCGCAGCGGCGCACCTCGCGCGGAGCAGGGGCGTGGGTGTGGGCGTGGGCGTCGTCGCCGTGCCGTACATGGGCCCCAAGGCCCGTGAGTGGGCCGCCGGCCGCGGCTTCTCCTGGGTCGACCTCTCCGGCAACGCAGAGATCCGCGACAGCGACCTCTGCATCATCGTCGCGGGCAATTCGAACCGGTACAGCAGCGCTGGCCGTCCCAGCAACGCGTTCACGCCTCGGTACGCTCGGGTGAGCCGGGCGCTCCTGGCGCACCCGGATCGCTGGTGGAAGCAGGCCGAGATCGCCGATGAGGTGGGGCTGCCCTCCGGGACCGTCAGCAAGGTCGTCCAGCGGCTCGACGGGCTCGGGCTGCTCGAACGCAACGACGCCGACGCCCTGCGCGCGAGGGCCCCCTCGCTCCTGCTCGACTCGTGGGCGCAGCGATACCGCTTCGCAGACCATGCCGTCCGCCGCTACCACCTCGCTGCCCGCAGCGGCGAAGAGGCCCTGCGGACCATCGCCGAGCGGCTGGGCGATCGGCGCGGCCGCTTCGCGGCGACGGGGCTGTCTGCCGCATGGCTCTACACCGCATTCGCGGGCTTCCGGCTCAACACTTTCTTCGTCGAGCAGCACCCGGGCGACCCCGAGGCGCTGGGGCTGCGTCCCGTCGAACGAGGCGAGAACGTCTGGCTGGTCGTCCCGCGCGACGAGGGCGTGTTCTACGCGGCCTCGGAGCGGGCGACCTGGTGCGCGCACCCCGCCCAGGTCTACCTCGACCTCGCGTTCCACCCCGAACGAGCCAAGGAGGCAGTCCAGGAGCTGCGCACTCGGTTGCTGACCTGGAGGGCCTGATGGCCGACATGCCGACGACGGCGGGAGGATAACCAGCAGGGCTGGCCGAAGAGGCGCGTCGCATGGCGCTCTACATCGCCACCATCTTGGGCGACATGGCCGACGAGGTGGTGATCGTAGGTGGGCTTGTGCCCTACCTGATCGTCGACCAGGAACGCGCGCCGGAGCACCACGTAGGAACCCGCGATCTTGACCTCGGGCTCTCCCTCGGCGTCCTCGACCAGGAGCGCTACCGCGAGATCAGCCAGCGCCTGCGGGACCGCGGCTTCGAGGCCGCGCTCACCGACGAAGGCAACCAGAGGCGCCAGACATGGAAGCTGCACGAGGAGCGGATCACCGTCGATTTCCTCATCGGACCCACGAGCGAGAACTCCCGTCCCGGGCGGCTCCAGAACCTCGAGAGCGACTTCGCGGCCATCGTCACGCCCGCCCTGCCGCTGGCCTTCGTCGACTCACTCACCGTTGCCATCGAGGGCCAGACTCCCACCGGTGAGCGCGCGAGCCGCAGCGTTCGCGTCGCCGGGCCGGCCGCGTTCGTCGTCCTCAAGGCCCACGCCTTCCGCGGGAGGGGCGAGAACAAGGACGCCTACGACCTCGTGTACGTCTTGCTCAACTACGGCCACCGGTCCGTTGCAGAAGTGGCCGAGCGCTTCGCCTTGATCGAGGACGCCCCGGAAGCGCGAGCCGCGCTTGCCATCCTCGCCGAGGACTTCGCCTCCGAAAGGCACCTCGGTCCCATGCGCAGGGCGGAGTTCCTGGGGGACCGAGACGACCCGGATCTCCGCCAGGACGCGGCGGGCGCCGTCCTCGGGTTTCTGAGGTTGGTGGGTGGGGAGCCATGAGCGGCAGCCTGTATCGGCCTGTCCGACGCAGCCCCCCACCCGCCCGTCAAAGCTTGTCCCCCGACCTTTCATCCCCCCATTCCTGATCCACACTGCCCCAATGCACACCCTCTCGTCACCCCTTTGCCTGCTCCCCGTCCTCGCCCTCACCGGTTGCCTGATCAACACCGACCTCTACAACCGCAGACGCGCCGAGCTCCTCGCCGAAGGCGACCCGACGTCCACCGACGGAGGCACTCCCACCGGCACCGCGCCCATCGACGCCGACAGCGATGGTCACTCGCCTCCAGAGGACTGCGACGACAGCGACCCGACCGTACACCCCGGCGCCGAAGAGGGCTGGCTGGACGACGGTGTCGACAACAACTGCGACGGCGTCTCCCAAGAGGCGATGACCTGGACGAGCTCCGAGGCGACCACGATGCTGCTGGGAGAGGCCGCCGGCGACGAGCTGGGGCGCCGCATGGGCTGGTGGGAGGAAGGCTCATGCCTGTTGGTGGCGTCGACCTTCGCCGCCGAGAACGCTGGACGGGTATATGCACTGCCGGCGGGCTCGCCGGGGACCCACGAGGCGGCCTCGCTGGGTTGGTTCGAGGGGCCGTCGAGCTACAGCTACTTGGCCAACGCGGTGGCATTGCGCTCGGACGGCGTGGCGTTGCTCGCGGCGCCAGCCGGCGCCGATGGGGCGGGCGCAGCCTGGCTGGTCGACGCTGAGGCGGCCTGTGCAGGGGGGCGCGCCGACGTGTCCGAGGCCGCCCTGTTCACCATCCAAGGCACGGAGGTCGGTGAATACTTGGGGGCAAACGCCCACTGGCTGCCCGATCTGGACGGCGATGGGGTGCAGGACCTGGTGGTGATCAGCTCGACCGCCGCTGGCGGCGCGGGCGAGGCGGTGTTCGTATTCTCCTCCACTCTGACGGGTGACACCCTGACGGCCAGCGACGCCGATGTGGTCGTGCGCGGCGAGCACGACGGGTCCGGGTTGTCGGCGGTGCATGCGGCGACCACCCGCTCGGGCACGCACTTGCTCTTCGCCCAGGCTGGCCACGCCTCGGGCAGCCACGCGGTCGCCCGGGTGCCGATCGAGTCCCTCCGCTCGGGCTCCGTAGATGACTTGATGGACGGCGCGATCGTCTCCTATTCGCCCGACGCGGCCTGGCTGGAGGTCCTGGGCGACGTGAACAACAATGGCGGAGACGACTTCATCGGCGGCGTCTGGACCTGGTCGCAGTGGGAGGTCGGCGATCTCGAAGGAACCTTCGAGGAAGACGCCGCCACGACGACCTTCACCTACGATGAGGACGGCGAGTGGCTGACGGGCTTCGCCAGCATCGGCGACGCCGACGGCGATGGGCTGGGCGACTTCGTGATGCGCGCGGAGGATTGGCCCGCCCAGGCCGAGCAAGGAGCAATGGCGCTGGTGACGGCAGCGGACCTGACTCCAGCCAAGTCGCATGACTTCCGCGCGCGCCGACTTCACGCGCAGGGCGCCGAGGCGGGCGACTCCTTTGCCTACCGGGTCCTGCCGGTGGGCGACTTCGATGGTGACGGTCGCAAAGACCTTGCTGTCTCCTCCTACGGATCCGACACCAACGGCTGGTCGTCGGGCGCGGTGATCTTCATGCCTTTGCCCTACTGATCCGGGCGCCACTGCCCGTCGGCAAATCGCTCGATCTGCCCTCGACCGCCCATCTGGTCCGCCGCGCGCCGCAGCCACTCCAGGGCGACGGCCTCTGAGTCGGGCGCGATGGCGTAGGCCACCAGAGGTTCGTTCTTACGCACCTCGTCCAGGCCCCAGGTGAGGCGAGCCACCGGCGCCCAGCCCACCGGGCGATCCGACTCCATCCAGGCCCAGGTCCCAAAGCCGATGGTCGCTCCGAGGTCGCGGGTCAGCTCTCCGATGGTCTGGCCAGTGAATCGTCGTGCGCGCGAGAGGCGCAGCACCTCGACCGTCCCGAGGCCCGCCGTGTCGACGATGCGAAGATCGGTCTCCCAGGCCATGGCTCCGATGTCGTGCAAGGCGACGACCGCCCGCGGCTCGGTCGCCTCCAGCGCGCGGGCGAGGCGCACCTTGGCGTCGGCGATGTAGACGGTGCGCCCTGGCATGTAGACGTGGGCCTCGTAGGTGCGTCGAGCAGTCGGCACCAACGCCGCGAGGATCAAGACCGCGATGAGGAGCGCCTCGGCTCGTGTTCGCCTTCCAGCTCCTCGCCGGCGAAGGTCGATCGCGGCCTGGATGCCGAGGAGGGTCGACCAGGCGACAAGCCAGGCCTCGTAGCGGTAGTACCAGCCGACAGCACCCAAGCCGAGGTGCAGGGCCACTGTGAGAGCGAGCAGACGCGCCCGAACCGTGCCCCCCAGCCGCCCACCACGGGCCGCGTCGAGCACCCAGACCAACACCGAGGGGAGCACGAGGACCGCCCCTCCCTCCGTGAGGTTCCCGAGCAGGTTCTGCAAGGGATGGCCATCGAGCGGCACGGACTTCATCAGCATCCCCGCCGGCAAGGCCGGCAGGCCCTGCGCGAGGCTGAACGCGGCGAACGCGACGACCGGCATGAGCCCGGCCAGCCCTACTCGGACCGCGGCTCCCGGACGGCGCGCGAGCAGCGCAAGGCCCGCCCAGGCGACCCCGAGGAAGAGCCCCTCGAAGCGGGTGAAGACCAGCGCCGCGAGCAGCGCCAGGGCCCCCGGCCCAGGCCCCGCCGCGCCCTCTGGCCCTTCGAGGTCCTGTATCGCCGCCGCGCCGACCGCGAGCACCAGGGCGATCTGCAAGCAGTGCTCCATGCCCAGCGCGGCCATCGCCGGCAGCGGCGCCAGCGCCGTGATGAGGAGCAACGCCAAGACCCGTGGTGCCGCGCCAAGCTCACGGGGGAGCTGGCGATCGCTCACCCAGAGCGCACTCAGCGCCGCGACCGAAGCCAGGAGCAGCGCGACCCCGGCATCGTGGCCGAGAAGCAGCAGACCCGCCGCCAGAAGGAGGCTCCACATGGGGCTGCTGCTGGCGGACGACGGCGCGCCGGGGTTGATGCCCCAAGTGCCGTCCTGGACGAGGCGCCAGGCGAGCTCGAGGTGGATGTAGGTGTCGTCCAGCGGGTAGACCCACTCGCCTCCCACGGCAGCCGTGCAGGCCATCACCAACCCGAGGATGGCGGCCACCGTACCCGCCTGCGCCATGGCGAGGGGGCCGTACCGTCGCAGTTGCGGGCCGAGCTGCGCGATGAGACCCCCGGATGCGCGACGCCCCCCGGGGGAGCGGGGGGCGGTGGGGAAGATGGCTCCCCGTGGTCTGCCGCATGTAGCACTCTGCCAGCTCGCCGGCACCCGGCTCCGAAGCCGCCTGTGGGTCCTCGGCCCCTCGACCGGCCCCGTCACCTCGTCGGTGAGCGGCTTGATGCCGTAGCCGCGGTGTCCTTCCCCCTGCCTCCCGCCGACCCGCCCGTGGCCCGCACCCGCCGCTCCTTGAGCTGCTCCGACGCGCCGAGCAGGCCCTGCAGCGCCTGGAGCTCGCCGGCGCCATGGTGCCCTCGGTCGAGTGGTTCGTGTGCGTCTTCGTCCGCAAGGAGGCTGTGCTCTCCGCGCCGATCGAGGGGACGCAGGTCACCCTCCTGGACCTGCTGAAGGCGGAGGCCGCGGGTGGCCCACCCACCGACGCGGACCTGGGGGTGGTCTGCGGCCACCTGGATGCGCTGAAGCGGGCCTGGGCGGAGGTTCCGCGCCAGGACGGGCTGCCGCTCTCGATGCGCCTGCTGTCGGAGGCCCACCGCCGCCTGCTCCAGGGGGCACGTGGACGCAGCAAGCAGCCCGGCGAGGTGCGGCGGACCCAGAACTGGATCGGGGGCACCCGGCCCGGCAACGCCGCCTTCGTGCCCCCGCCTCCAAATCGCCTGCCCGAGCTGCTGAGCGACTTCGAGCGGGCCATGCACGCCGACGACGCGCTTCCCCCCCCTGGTGCGGGTGGGCCTGCTGCACGTCCAGTTCGAGACCCTGCACCCCTACCTGGACGGCAACGGGCGCCTGGGGCGGCTGCTCATCACGCTGCTGTTGCGGCACTGGGGCCTGTCGAGCCGGCCCCTGCTGTACCTGAGCCTGTTCCTCAGGCAGCACCGCGCCGAGTACTACCGGCGCCTGAGCGCGGTCCGGCAGGAGGGCGACTGGGAGGGCTGGCTGGCCTTCTTCCTGGAGGGGGTCGCCGTCGTCGCCGACGAGGCGGTCGAGACGGCCCAGCGCCTGCGCGAGGTCGTCAAAGAGGGGCGGGCGGTCCTGCTGGCGCGCCCGGACGCCACGGTCATCGCCATCCGCCTCTTCGAGCTGCTTCCCGAGCACCCGGTCGTCACGGTGAGCCGGGTGATCACCATGCTCGACTGCTCCCGGCCCGCTGCGGGCAAGGCCTTGCAGGTGCTGGAGGCGGCGGGCATCCTGGCGCCCGTCGACGACCGCAGGCGCGACCGGGCCTGGCAGTTCACGCGCTACGTCGCGATCCTGCGGGCGGGCACGGAGCTGGGGGACTGATGAGGGGGGGCGATCGGCGCGGAGCCCCAGGTTCAGGGGGGAACCTGGGGTTCGAGTCTGGAATGGCTCCCCGTAGTGGTCACGACGGAAGCCCGCCGGACCCGTGGATCCGAAACCCTGACCACCTGGGAGACCAGCGTCCCCTTGCCCGAGCGGCCCTCCTTCGGCCGCAACCGCCTTCGCCCCTGTGAGGAGACCCGGCTGTCGGCTGCGAAGCGTCGCCGTCTCGCTGCGAGCCAGGCGAAGATCGAGGACCTGAGCCCATCCTCGCCGTGCGGGCCAGCCCAGGACGCTGCGGGCCAGGCCTGCGGGCCAGAGGCGGAGGACTCCCTCGTCGACCCCTGGGCCGGCGCCTTGGCCCGGGTGCGCGCCCAGCTCGACCGAGCCCGGAAGTGGCAGGCCTGGCTCGACCAGGACCCCGAGCGCACTGCCGCGGACCTCGCCCGGCGGGACGGGCTCAGCCCAGCCCGCGTGAGCCAGGTGCTCAAGCTCCTGAACCTGGACCCGACCATCCTCGCCGACCTCGACCGCCCCGACCGGGCCGGGCCCGTGCCGAGCGAGCTGGTCCTGCGCCGCATCGCGGCCTTGCCGACGGCTGGGGCCCAGAGGGCCCGCTACGCGGCGGTCTGCACGCCCTCCGCTCCCACCTCAGGCGGGGTTCACCGGCGGGACGACCCGCTGACGAGGCCCGCGCCGCGCCACGACGACTTCCGGTACGCCCTGGAGCGGGCCCGGCGCTACCAGGGGTGGCTGGACGACGGCACCCACGTCTCGCTGGCCAGCCTCGGGCGCGCCGAGGGCATCAGCGGGACGCGGGTGGGTCAGCTCCTGGCGCTGCTGCACCTGGCGCCGGAGATCGTGGCCGTGCTGGAGCAGCCGAAGGAGGAGCTGCCCAGCGGGCTGAGCGGGAAGGCGGTGCGCGCGATCACGCACATCCGCGGCGAGAAGGCACAGCGGGCGGCGTTCGAGGCGCGGTGGCCGGGGGTGCTGGGGCAGGCGGTGGCGGCGAAGTGAAGGGCGGTTGCGGTGCGGATCACCCCGCGGCTCGCTCCACGCGACCCCGCGCCGGCTCCGCGCCAGCGGCAAGGAGCGCCTCGAAGGTCGCGTCCATCTTTGCGGCCGGAGCGGGCGGGACGAACAGGACCAGCCCCTCGCGGCCGCGGGTGAGCAGCACCCGGTACGCGTTGGTGCGGAGCTGGTGCGGGTCCCGGATGAGCGGGTTGAGTCGGAAGGGAGGCTTGCTCCGCCACGCATCGCCCTCCCACCAGAAGTCGTCCGACCAGCAGACCACCGCCAGGTCCAGCTCCAGACCCTGGCACTGGAACTCGGTCACCACCGAGTCGAGCTGGCAGCAGGACCGAGGGTGGACCGGCTCCGCGTTGAACCACTCCCCGATCCGGATGCGCTCGGTGCTCTGGAAGTCGGTGTCGAGCCCGTAGTCGGCGAGGTGCCGCGCCGACTTCGAAGAGGCCAGCAGCCCGTACCGGCGGAGCGGCTCCCCGGCGAAGCGGTCACGCAGGTACCCCCGGCCCGCGCCGAGGTCGCGGGTGACATAGATGGGGAAGGCCGCAGCACGCAGGCGATCCGCGACGCTCTTGGCTGACGACAGGTCCTGTGCGTCCAGCACGAGCTCGACCCAGCGGTGCAGCTCCTCCGCCGCGTGGTACCGCAGGCCCGTGTCGAGGTCGAGCACGGGATCGCCCTCGAAGGTCAGGCCACGCGACGTGAACAGACCGGCCTGCTTGGGAGGGCCAAGGACGGACCATGCCTGGGCGGACCCAGCGAGGGCGTCGGCCCACTGGACCATGCCACCCTCTTCCCCGGTGTGGATCTCCTGCCCCTGCCCGACGAGCGCCAGGACCAGCGCCCCGTGTGGCAAGCGGTCGGCGATACGCGTCAGCAGGGCTGGCTCGGATGCGAAGGCGGAGGGTGCGAGCCCCGGGAGCTTCTTGCCGTAGAAGTCGGCGATCTTGGCGGCGTCCCAGGCCCGCTGGGCCTCGTCGAAGACGATCAGCCGTTCGGTCGGAATGCGATCGGGGTGCTCCAAGCCGTACTCCCGGATGAAGCGGTGCATGTCTTGCACGAACGTCCCGCTCTTCAGCGCATGCTGGAGCACCTGCACCAGCGGCCCGTTGCCCGAGAGGAAGGTTGCGGGCGCGCCACGGCGGCGCCGCCCAGTCCCGAACCTGAAGCCATGCTCCAGCGCCGCGCTGTGGGCGACCTGGAGACCCACGAGGGTCTTGCCGGCGCCAGGCACGCCGGTGACCAGCACCAGCCGCCGCGTCCCCTGGTCCCAGGTGGCCCGCGACTCGGCCAGGATGCGCTCGACGGCGTCATGCACTCCGGCGCTCCGGGCCCGCTTGACGTGGGGCAGCGGCAGGTTGTCGAAGAGCATCCGGGCAGCGGCCACGAGCGTGGGGAGCGGTGCGTACTCGCCTTCCAGGAAGCCGATCAGATCGGGATGGGGCCCGTCCGCCTGCTGGGCGAGCTCGACGAGCGCGCTCGCGAGGGAGGCCGCGGGCACGACGAGCACACCGTCCACCACCCGCGACAACGCACCATGGCCACAGAGGACGAGCAGCGGTACGACCTCGCGCCCCTCGCAGCCGCTGTGGTAGCCAGCGAGGTCCCGGGCATAAGCGGCCACCTGGTCGAGGTCCACGCGCCGAAGCTGGCCCGTCTGCTTGAACTCGAGGACGACGACTCGCCCGTTCTGGAGCACCACCACGTCGGGCCGACGGCCGGCCTCGCGGGGGAGCGTGTACTCCAGGACCGCCGCGTGTTCCTCGGCGCGGGGGTGCAGCTCGATCACCTTCGCGCCCTCTGCCTGGAGGACCTCGAGCTCCTCGTCCCACGCGCGCCGCTGAGCCTCGGCGGCATCTGGCACGAAGGCGTCGAGGCGGGCTCGGATGGCCCTGCGGGGGGTCGAGACGAGGACCTGAAGCGCTCCGGCCCAGGCATGCGTTGTGGAATCGACGGGCATGAGCACCAGGCTACCGGAAGTGCGTCGACCGGGGGAGCTGGCGACAGCGGTAGCGACGATGCGGTTCGATGGAGCTGGTAGGCTGCCAGCGAGCAGAGGAGAGGAGCGATGGCTGGAAACCACCTCGAGAACCTGGTCGCCGAGTGGTTCGAGTACCAGGGGTTCTTCGTGCGCCAGAACGTGCTCGTGGGTCCCCGTCCCAACGGAGGCTACGAGGGCGAGCTCGACGTCGTAGCCTTCCACCCGGGTCGGCGCGAGCTCGTCCACATCGAGCCGTCCCTCGACGCCGACACCTGGAAGAGGCGCGAAGAGCGGTACTCACGGAAGTTCGAGCTGGGTCGCCGCCACATCCCGCGGCTGTTCGACGGCCTGCCCGTGCCGGAAGAGATCGATCAGATTGCCTTGCTCGTCTTCGCAAGCAAGACGAACCACGCATCCCTGGGTGGTGGTCGGATCATGCTGGTCGACGAGCTGCTGGAAGAGATCCTGCGCGCGTTGCGCACGAAGAGTGTCGCCAGGGCCGCGGTGCCGGAGCACCTGCCGAACCTGAGGACTCTCCAGTTCGTCGCCTCCTACCCGGACGCGATGGTGCGCGGCCTGGGAGGCGAGAAGTGAGCCGTGTGTCCCGCTCCAACGGGCTCCCGGAGCCGCTCTCGGCCACCCTGGCCTCCGCAGCCCAGGACTGGTTTGCATCGCCGGACCGACCGCGACCGCAAGCGGACGTCGTGAGACACTGGGACTCCCTCGTCGAGGCCTGGGTCTCTCACCGGTCGATGCCGCTCCTCGTGCGGAAGAGCGGCGACCGGGGTGTCGAGCGCCGGTACCCGTCGGGACGGGCAATCGTGTGCGTCGACAACTCGCCGGCGCACTGGACCTTGGCCTGCGCGATCGCCGGCGACCGACCCACAGTCGAAGACCTGCACTCTGCGCTGACCAGCGGCGAGTGGCCGGTGATGTTCGCGATGAGCAAGGCCGAAGTCGCCCAGCTCCCACGCTATCGCGGACTGCTTTCGCGCAGCGAGCGGGCCAGGGCGCTCAACGATGGACAGTGGAAGGTCTGCCACATCGATGAGGTCGGGCTTCGAGGACGGGGCTCGGTCGAGACCTTCCCCCTGAGCACCCTGGTCGAGCACTGCCGCCGTCTGCTGGCGCCCTCGAACATGTTCCTCGTCCCGAACTCGCACGCGGGCTTCGGTGAGCTCCCCGAGGTGGTCAAGGCGTTCCGACGGGCCCGGCAGGCGTAGTTTGGGCCGGTTCCCAGGGAGCACGCTGTTTGCCGACCCAGGAAGCCTGACCATCCCAGGCAACACAGCTACCAGTCGATTCGTCACGCAGCCGGCCACTCCCCCACCACACGCGCCGCTCCCCCGCGCTCGACCTCGAACGCCACCAGGTTGCCCAGTCGCCCGACCAGGTTCAGCCCGATGCAGCGTACGCCGCCGATCTCGGCGTCGACGCGGCGGTGGTGATGGCCGAAGAAGCACACCGCGGGCTTCACCTTGGACACCATCTCGGCCAGGCCCACGGCCTCGCTCCGATAGCGGCGCTCGTCACCGCTGGGGTACCGACCCACGAACTCGATGCCGGCGGGGGCGTCGTGCAGGAGCAGCACGTCGACCCCGGACAGCGCCGCTGCGCGCTCCACCTCGTCCTGGGTGTAGTGCCGCCGAGCGTAGCCGCGCAGCGATGCGGCAGGCCGGCCGTAGTCCGATGGGCCGTGGCAGCCTCCGAGCCCCGCGACCACCACCCCGCCCGGCAGGGTCGTGCGCTCGCCGTTGGGCAGGTAGCGGAG
>DDSR01000454.1:11397-11640 GCA_002343455.1 Deltaproteobacteria bacterium UBA2385
GACGCGAGCGGGGTCGGGCCAGATCCCGAAGTCGCCCACGTGGAGCAGGTGGTCGAAGCGCGATCCGAGCGAGGCCTCGAAGGCCAGCACGTCGTCGTACAGGCGGTCGAGGGCGCCGTGGATGTCGCCGGCCGCGCAGAGGAGCATGGGCCCCTCCTACTGCCCCGGCGGGGCGCCCCGCCACCTACGCCGCCACCCGCAGCCCCCGCACATACCCCCCCGCGTTCCCCTGCCGCCCGTCCT
>DDSR01000081.1 GCA_002343455.1 Deltaproteobacteria bacterium UBA2385
GGCCTGATCACGCCCAGCCTGGAGGAGATGCAATATGTGGCCGGCGAAATGCAGAAAGACGAGTATTTCCGCGCCCGCCAGATGCCGCTGCTGATCGGTGGCGCCACCACCAGCCGCGTGCATACCGCCGTCAAGATCGCGCCGCACTACGATGGCCCGGTGGTTTACGTCCCGGACGCCTCGCGCAGCGTGGGTGTGGCGCAGGGGCTGTTGTCCGATCAGGCGGCAAGCTACATCGCCGAGCTCAACGCCGATTACGAACGCGTGCGCACCCAGCATGCCAACAAGAAACCGGTCGTGTTGTGGCCGCTGGAAAAAGCCCGTGCCAACAAGACGCCGATCGACTGGACCGGTTACCAGCCGCCGAAGCCGAAGTTCACCGGCAAACGCGTTTTCAGGAACTTCGATCTGGCGGAACTGGCGAAATACATCGACTGGAGCCCGTTCTTCCAGACCTGGGACCTGGCCGGCCCCTACCCGGAGATCCTGCAGGATGAGGTGGTCGGCGAACAGGCCCGCAGGGTGTTTGCCGACGGTCAGGCGATGCTGCAGCGCCTGATCGAGGGCCGGTGGCTCAGCGCCAGCGCGGTGATCGGCCTGTATCCGGCCAACACGGTAAGCGACGACGACATCGAGTTGTACACCGACGAGACACGCAGCCAGGTAGCGCTGACCTGGCACGGCCTGCGCCAGCAGACCGAAAAGCACGAGATCGACGGCGTGATGCGCCCGAGCCGCTGCCTGGCCGACTTTGTGGCGCCGAAGGGCGTCGCCGACGACTACGTCGGCGTGTTCGCCGTGACGGCGGGGCTGGGCGTGGAGAAGAGGGAGCAGGCCTTCATTGATGCGCACGACGACTACTCCGCGATCATGCTCAAGGCGCTGGCCGACCGGCTGGCCGAGGCCTTCGCCGAGCGCCTGCACCAGCTCGTCCGCACCCGGCACTGGGCCTACGACCCCGACGAGCGCCTGGCCAACGAGGAGCTGGTCTCCGAGCGCTACCGCGGCATCCGCCCGGCGCCGGGCTACCCCGCTCAGCCCGATCACACCGAGAAGCAGACGATCTGGACCCTGCTCGACGTGCAGGCCCGAATCGGCGTGCAGCTGACCGAGAGCATGGCCATGTGGCCAGCCGCCAGCGTCAGCGGGCTGTACTTCGCCCACCCGCAAGCCGGCTACTTCGGCGTCGGCAAGCTGCAGCGCGACCAGGTCGAGGACTACGCCCGGCGCAAGGGCTGGGACCTGGCCACGGCCGAGCGCTGGCTGGGCCCGAACCTGGGCTACGACACCTGAGCCCCCACACCTGAGCGCACGCGCATGACCCTGGTCGCTGTCGCGGTCTTCGCGCTCACCTACCTGCTGGTCGCCTCGCGGACCTGGGCGCTGCTGCCGATCGGCAGGCCCGGGGCGGCCCTGCTCGGCGCGGTCGGCATGGTCGCCTTCGGGGTGCTCAGCCCGGGGGAGGCCTGGGCCACCCTGGACGGGGACACCCTGCTGCTGCTCTTCGGCATGATGATGCTGGGCGGCTGGTTGGTCGAGGAGGGCACCGTCGACGGGATGGAGCGGCGCCTGGTCCGGGCCGCCCATGGCTCACCCTGGCGGCTGATGGTGCTGGTCTGCCTGGCCTCGGGTCTGCTCTCGGCCCTGCTGGTCAACGACACCGTCTGCGTCTTCTTCACCCCGGTCCTGCTGCGCGTCTGCCAGCGGGCGCGCCTGCCGGTCGCGCCGTACCTGCTCGGCCTGGCCACCTCGGCCAACCTCGGCAGCGCCCTGACCCTGGTCGGCAACCCCCAGAACATGCTGATCGGCTCGCTCTCGGGCCTCTCGTTCACCCGCTTCGCCTTGCTCAGTCTGCCGGCGGTGCTGGTCGCGGGCCTCGCCCATCTGTTCATCCTGGCCTGGATGTACCGGGGCCTCCTGCCGGCCCGCTTCGAGCCCTTCGAGAGCGAGGCGAAGCCCGCACGGCTGCTGCCTCCCCTGGTGGTCGGAGGCGTCTTCCTGGGGCTGAACCTGGGTCTGCATATGGGCTGGACCGCCCTGGCCGGCGTCATGGTCCTGGTCCTGAGCCGGCGATCGAGCCCCGAGCCCGTCTTCCGCCGGGTCGACTGGACCCTGCTGGTCTTCTTCGCCGCGCTCTTCGTCGTCGTTGGCGGGCTGGAGCACACCGGCCTCGTCGAGCGGGCCATCGAGTTGCTCAAACCCTACCTCTCGCTGAGCACCTGGCAGGGCCAGCTCGGCTTCGTGGTCACCGTGCTGATCGGCAGCAACCTCGTCAGCAATGTGCCCCTGGTCATGCTGCTGGGGCCGGGGATGAGCGAGCTGCCGCAGCCCGAGCTGGGCTGGATCGAGCTGGCCTTCGTCAGCACCGTGGCGGGCAACTTGACCCTGATGGGCTCGGTGGCCAACCTGATCGTCGCCGAGATCGCCCGCCCGGTGCATGAGATCGGGTTCCGGGAGTACCTCAACCTCGGCTTGCGCACGACGCTGGCGAGCCTGGTGTTGGGTGTGCCGACGCTGATCCTGACGCATGCGGTCTTCGGGGGCTGAGCTCAGCCCCTCCCGCTCAGCCCCGATGCCCCGATAAAGCCGGGCGCGATGAATCGCGCCCCGGGGCCGCCACCGGCTGCTGGTGCCTATAACCGGTTGAATCCGCCCAACTGGACACGCATGGGGGCCGGACGTCTCAGCGCCTCCCCTGGTGTCACTTTCAGCCCCTGTGCCCCGCCTGCGCGTAGTCGACCTCCTCGGTCTCCTCGTCCACCAGCCCGATCTCCCGCAGCCGCTGCCGCAAGAACCGCCCGCCGGTGATGTCCGGCGCCGGCGTGGGGAAACCCGGCCCTCGGAACCGCGGCAGCACCGAGAGCAGCGCGTCGGGGCGGGGATGCACGAAGAAGGGCATCGACATGCGGTCGCTGTTGCCGTCGGGGGGGTTGACGACCCGGTGGGTGGTCGAGGGCAGGACCCCGTTGGTGATGCGGCTCATCATATCGCCCGTGTCGGCGAGGATCTCACCGGGCTGGGCGTTGGCGGGCATCCACGTCCCGTCGTGGGTGAGCAGCTCCAGGCCGGCGCTGGTCGAGGTCATCAGCAGGGTGATGAGGTTGATGTCCTCGTGGGCGGCTGCCCGCACCGCACCGGGGATGTAGAACTCACCCTTGACGGGGGGGTAGTGGATCGGCCGGAGGATGGAGTTCCCCTCGTGTGCGAGCGCCGTGAAGGTCTCCTCGGGCTCCTCCAGGTACAGGGCGAGGGCCCGCAGGATGCTGGTTCCGACCTCGTCCAGGGCCTGGTAGAGGCTCAGCAGCCGCGGCCGGAACTCGGCCACCTCGGCCGGCCACAGGTTCCGCGGGTAGCGCGCCGCCATCGGGTGGGCCCAGTCGAGCTCGCGCCCGACGTGCCAGAACTCCTTCAAGTCCGGCACCAGCTGGTCCTTGGCGTGCTCGAAGCCGAAGGGCGTGTAGCCCCGCTCACCGCCGCCCCCGGGGACGTGGTATCGCTCCTTGGTCCGCTCGGGCAGCGCGAAGAAGGCCCGCGCCGCCTGATAGGCTGGCTCAATCCGCTCAGGAGTGACCGGGTGCCCCGTGACGCGCACGAAACCAAGCGACTGGATCGCCTGACCCAGCCCCTGCACGAAGGTCGCCCGCCGCTGCGGGTCGGCGCTGCTGAAGTCACGAAGGTCAACCACCGGCACGCTGTCAGGCTGTCTCATCGCTGCTCCAGAGGGGGGGCTGCATAACGTGGCCCCCGTCGTCCAGGCCCGTGGGCTCGGCCGCCGCTTCGGCAAGCGCGTCTCCTTGCAAGGGGTGGACCTCGAGCTGCCTGCGGGCGAGGTGCTGGGCCTGATCGGCCCCAACGGCGGAGGCAAGAGCACGCTGCTGCTGCTGATCGCCGGCCTGCTGGAGCCCAGCGAGGGCGAGGTGCGGGTCCAGGGCATCCCCTCCCAGCAGCTCGCCCGCCAGGCCCACGGCCGGGTCGGGCTGATCACCGCCGAGCCGGGCCTGTACCCCCTGCTCAGCGGCCGCGAGAACCTGCACTTCTTCGGTCGGCTGCACGGCCTCGGCGCCGCCCAGGTCGACGCCCGCCTGCGTGACATCGTCGGCGAGCTGCACCTGCAGGACGCCCTGGAGCGGCCGGTCAGCGCCTGCAGCAGCGGGATGAAGCAGAAGATCTCCCTGGCGCGGGCGTTGCTGATGCAGCCGGCCCTCCTGCTGCTCGACGAGCCCACCGCCAACCTCGATCCCGTCAGCGCCCGGGCCATCTGGGCCGAGGTCCGGCGCCGCGCCGACGCGGGCCTCGCCGTCATCGTCGCCACCCACGACCTCGTCGCCGCCGAGAGCGCCTGCGACCGGGTGTTGCTGCTGGCCGGGCGCGTGCTCGACGAGGTGCGCTTCGAGGGCCCGCGCCAGCCGCCCCCGGTCGGCCACCTCTTCGGCCCCTACCTGCGCGTCATCGGTGCCGAGGACGGCTCATGATCCTCGCCCTGCGCATCGCCAACCAGCAGCTCCTGGAGCTGCGCCGCCAGCCGGCCATGATCGCCGCCATGGCCGCGGTCGTCTCCAGCATCGCCGGGCTGGTGCTCTTCGTCGCCCTCACCCTGACCCTGGTGAACAGCCAGCCGGCCAGCCGCGAGCTCTTCCAGGCCAACCTCGCCACCGCAGGCTTCGGCCTGGAGGACCCCATCCCCTTCGTGATCGAGACCCTGCTCAGCAGCTTCAACTTCCTGCTCTTCACGCAGCTGCTGGGCATGACCGCGGTGCTGGCCGGCCAGTCCATCGTCCACGAGCGCCAGTCCGGCACCCTGGCTTTCCTGATGCTCGCCCCCGTCCGCCGCGGCGACGTGCTGCTGGGCAAGGCCCTGGGCGCGGCGATCCTGCCGATCATCCTCTACGGGCTGATCGGCGGATCGTCCTCGCTGGTGCTGGCCAGCCTGGAGCTGACCGAGGCCTATGCCTGGCGCCTGCCCCCCTCGCCCGGCTGGCTGATCGCCTTCTGGCTGGGCGGACCCGCCTGGTGCCTCGCCCTGGCCGCCGCGGGCACGCTGCTCTCGATCCGCTCCCGCGATGTGCGCACCGCACAGCAGGGCGTCTGGCTGCTGGTCTTCCTGGCCAGCACCACGGTGGGGGCGGGGCTGGGGGGAGGCCTGCAAGAGGACGCGGGCTTTCAGCTCGTGCTGGCGGGAGCCGGGGTGATCTGTACGCTAGGCCTGCTGGCGCTGGGGACGCTGTTGTTGCGGCGGGACATTCACCTGTAGAGGATGGACTCAGTCGATCGATCGAAAGTCCGGCGCCCGCTTCTGGAAGAAGGCCATGAAGGCCTCCATCGCCTCGGGGCTGCCCAGCCGGCTCAGGAACTCCTGCCCCTCGACCGCCATGGCCGCCATCAGCGGCTCGCGCTGAGCGGCCTTCATCATCTTCTTGGTCTGGCGCAAGGCGCCGGCGGGCAGGTGGACCAGGGTGCGGCTCAGCTCGTCCAGGCGGGGCTCGACGGCGCTCTCGGGCAGGACCTCGCCGACGATGCCGCAGTCGAGAGCGGTGGCGGCGTCGAAGGGCTCGGCCAGCATCAGCAGGCGGGCGGCCTTGCGGTGGCCGACCATGGCGGGCAGCAGCAGGCTGGAGCCGGCCTCGGGCACGAGGCCCAGGCTGACGAAGGGCATACGGAAGGTGGTGGTGTCGGCAGCCACGACCAGGTCGCAGTGCAGCAGCATGGTGGTGCCGATGCCGATGGCGTGGCCCGAGACGGCGGCGACCAGCGGCTTCTCGAAGCCCACCAGGGCCGCCAGGAAGGCGCCCACCGGTCCGCCATCCAGGGCGAAGCCGCCCTCCTGGAAGTCGCGCAGGTCGTTGCCGCTGGTGAAGGTGCCGCCGGCCCCGCGGATGCGCAGCACGCGCACGGCGGGCTCGGCCGCAGCGAACTCCATGCCCTGGACCAGGGCGCTGTACATGGCCCGGGAGAGGGCGTTCTTGCGCTCGGGACGGTCGATCATCAGGTCGAGCACGCCATCGCCGGCTTCGAAGCGGATGTGGGGCGAGGAGGAGGCGGGCGGCTGCATGGGAGACTCCGGGGAGAGAGGCGGGGCGGTTATCCGGCTGCGATGCTGCTCGCCCTCCTCCTGGCCTGGCTGCCCGCGCAGGCCCTCCCCGCCCTCCCGGTCGCCGCCGTGCAGGCCCGCTACAGCCTGGAGGGCCAGCCCCTGCGCCAGCCCACCTTCGGCACGCTCCAGTCCGGCTGGAGCCTGACGGTCCCCGGCGCGGTGGTCTTCGTCTACGCCGCCCCCGACGAGGAGCGGCTGCGCGCCTGGGCCGAGCTGCAGCTCAGCCGCCAGCGCAAGCCGCCCGAGCCGGTGGCCAGCCCCGCCGAGGGGGTGCTGGCCGCCTGGCGCCGCGACACCGACTTCGCCCTGGTCCTGAGCGAGGGCGTCGGCATCATGGTCCAGGGAGGCGCCGAGGCCAGCGAGGAGGCCAGCGTCCTGCGCGGGCTGATCGACCCTGTACCGGGCGACTGGCCCTCCCCTCCCCTCCTGGTCCAGGACGCCGACGGACGCTGGGGGATCGAGGCGCCCGGGGCGCTGCACATCGCCTGGCGAGGGGGCAAGAGGCTGGCTGGGGAGGGCGTGCGGTTCGTCGAGCCGCCGACCGAGGTGCTGGCCTGGGACGCCTGGGGGCGGGTCAGCCGCTGGAGCGCGGCGGCGCCGTGACACTCCCAGGAGTCTGGTGACATCTGGTGTCACAAGGCGGCGCGAAGCTGTGGTGGACTGCGGCCCATGGAGGAAGTCGTGTCTGCACCCGCCCGAACCCCGTCCCACCGCCGCGCACCCCGCTCCAGTCGTCGGGGCGGCACGGCCATCGAGTTCGCGCTGATCCTGCCGTTCCTGATCGCCTCGATGCTGGCGATCTTCGACCTGGCCACCTTCTTGAGCGAGCGGCAGGAGGTGGTCCACGCGAGCTGGGACGCCGCGGTCTTCCTGGCCAAGAGCGGGGACGAGGCCACCGACCTCGCGGTGGAGACCTACGTCAAGGCGTCGGCCAGCCAGCGCGGCCTCAACCCCGACGACTTCTCCGTCGCCGTCGAGCGCACGGTGGAGGGCGAGGACTCCCTCGCCACCGTGACCCTCACCATGCCCGTGCGCGGCCTGCTGGGCAGCCTGCCCCTGCCGGAGTCGTTCTCGAGCTCGTTCACCGTCACCTTGCTGGAGGGCTGAGATGCCTGCATTGCCCCGCCTCGACCGCCGCGGCACCTACTCGACCTTGACGATCTTCTCGCTGCCCGTGTTTCTGGGCATCGGCGCCATCACCGTCGACCTCGGCTATCAGCGGGTCGTCGCCGCCGAGCTGCAAGCGGCCGCCGACCTGGCGGTGCTGGCCGGGTCGCAGCACCTCGATGGGACCGCCGCAGGCGTGAGCCGGGCGCGCGAAGCGGCGGGAAGGGCCGCGGCGCGCAACACCGCGGGGGGCCGGGCGATCCGCCTCAGCGAGACGGAGATCGAGTTCGGGGCCTGGGACGAAGAGCTCGGGCTGGTCAGCGAGAGCGACCCGAGCAGGATCGATGGGATGAAGGTCCGGGCCGCTCGCGGTGATCTGCGGTCCAGCTTCGCCCACGCCTCCTTCGGCGTGGCCCACATCGGCGCCGGCGGCCAGGCCATCGGGATGCGGCCTCCTCCGCAGTCCGCCGGAGCGGCGAGCTGCTACATCCCCCTGGCCGTCGCCCGCTGCCAGTTCGACACCTTCACGACCGACGAGCTGGTCGACAAGACCCTGGTCCTGAACCCGGCCGGGGTCGACAACGTGGGCTGGGGCCGGGCGGGCGCATCCCCCAACGCCTCCTGGCTGATGGATCAGATCGGCGACTGCACCGCCGACGGCGTCGCCCGCGTTGGCGAGACGGTCGGCCTGCAGAACGGCGAGGTCTCCAGCGCGCTGGGCGAGCTCGTGACGGAGATCAACGCCAGCGAGACGAGCTGGGACAGCGAGGCCTTCGGCACCTTGCCTGCCCAGAACAGCAAGAGCGCGATCACCACCAGCAAATACGGGAACGTGCTGGAGGGCCCCATCATCGTCTTCGACGGCGGCCCGGAATACTGCACCACCGGCGGCGACTTCAACGGCGAGGAGCTGATCGTGGGCTTCGCCTGGGCCGTGATCTACGATGTGCGGACCTCAGGCGGCGCCAAGGACAAGAACATCTGGGTCAAGCTCAAGCCCATGGCTGACCAGGAGCTGGGCTTCGAGGGAGGCGGCCTGGTCGACGCTGGGGTCCTCTACCAGCCGGACCCGGTGCGGGTCTACTAGGTCGAGAGGCCCGCGGGCGGGGGGCCGGCCGCAGCTCGGACAGCCTCCAGCCGACGGGCGACCAGCCGAACGTAGGAGGAGGTCGACACCAGGCACTGAGAGCGGGCGAGGTGGGCCTCGACGTCGGCGCGGAGCGCTACGGCGTGGGGACCGCCTCCCGCCGCGCGGACGAGGTCGATCTCCCGGGCCTGCAGGTGCATGCCAGCCACGAGGTCCGCGGGGAAGCGCTCGTCGATCATGGCAATTCCCCCCTCGCACTCCTCCTGCCCCTCGGCGAGGCGGCCCCGCGTGGCCACGATGCCGCCCAGCGAGACCCGAAGGGCGGCGGTGTAGCCGGCGTTGCCCTGGCCATGCGACATCTCCAGGGCCTCACGCAGGAGGTGCTCGGCCTCTTCGGCGTCGCCTCGGAGAGCCGACACCCAGCACAGGGTCCCCAGCGCTTGCTGAGCGAACTGCTCATGACCGACCAGGCGCGTCGTTCGCAGGGCCTCGCCCGCCAGGCGCCCGGCGGAGTCGAGATCTCCAGCGAGGAGATCCAGCCACCCGAGCAGGTTGAGGCGCCAGGCCCTCGAGCTCGGGCTGACCGTGTCGAGGGCCAGCGCGAGCGAGACCTCTTCTCGGGCCTCGGGCTCGCGGGCGGGATCCCTGAGGATCAGGGCCGCCAGGTTCGACCGTGCCTCGGCCTCGGCCCGCCGGGCCCCAAGCCTGACCGCGAGCGAGACCGCTGACCGGAAGCACTCCTCCGAGCGGGTCGCCTGCCCAAGAAACTGCAGGGCGATGCCCTGCGCCGACAGCGCTCGGACACGGATCGGACCCACCACCTCCTCCTGAGCGAGGACCCGGTCCAAGGCGGCGACGGACTGCTCGTGCTGACCGAGCCCATGCAGGACCCTGGCGAGGCTGATCCGGGCCTGGGGCCAGCTCCGGAGGGCCTCTTCGTCCCCCAGGATCGGCCGCAGCGCGAAGAGGGCCCGCTCCAGCTCGTTGCGGTAGCGCAGCCAGTCGGAGAGCAGGCTGCGGGCCCATGCGCACAGGGCGGGGTCCGCCGTCCGCTCGGCCAGCGCGACGAGGCGCTCCAGCGGCTCGGGACCATCGAGGGAGGACAAGGAGTCGCCTCCCCGGGCCGTCAACAGGAGCTGGCAGGCGCGGACGGGATCCGAGGAGGCCAGGGCCTCTCCCGTGGAGACCAGGTTGGGCACGGCCTGCTGGCGGGCTCTCCAGGCGGAGGCGTCGGGCTCGTCGGTCCAGAGTCGGCATCGGCTGGCCAGGGCCTCGCCCAGCCGCTCGAAGACCCGGGCGCGATCCGAGCGCTCCGCGAGGCGCTCCCGAGCAAAGGCGCGGACCGGCAGCAACAGCGTATAGGAGGTGCTCCCACCGCTCGCATCTCGCTCGACCAGGCTGGCCCCGGCAAGGGCGTCGAGGCGAACCGCGGCGTCGGCACCGATGGCCGCGCGCGCCAGCTCCGGGTCGAAGGCGCCCCCAAAGGCGCCCAGGCAGGCCAGGGCCTCTTGATCGGGGGCGCTCAGCAGCTCCCAGGACCAGCGGAGGGTCGCCTGGAGGGATCGATGCCGCTCGGGGTGCTCCGGGCCCCCAAGGTCCAGGATCGCCAGGGTCTGCTCCAAGCGGCGAGCGACGGCCGCGAGCCCAATGGTGCCGGCGTGCACGGCCAGGAGCTCGATGCAGAGGGGGTGATGCTCGACCCGCTCCATCAAGTCAGCGGCAGCGGCGCGCTCCTCGGCGCCGAGGGGGCGACCGTCCCGGGCCTCCGACAGGCGAGCCTCGAAGAGCGAGAGGGAGTCAACCGGAAGCATCGGGCCGACCGGAAAACGCAGCTCGCCGGGCAGGCCCAGGGCGACCCGCGAGGTGGCGAGCAGGCGAAGGCCCGGCGCCGCCGCCAACCAGGACGCCAGCACCTGGGAGGAGGAGGCCACCAGCTGCTCCATGTTGTCCAGCACGAGCAGTCCAGGTCCCCGCGCGGCCAGCGCCCGCGCGATCACGGTGTCGTCCCGCTCTGCCCCCGTCAGGCCCAGGTCCAACGCACGCGCCAGCTCGGCCCGCAGGCCGGCACGCTCTCCCACGTCGGCGAGGCTGAGCACGGCATGGAGGGGCGCCCGGCAGTCCCGAAGCCAGCGCGCCAGCAGCCGGGTCTTGCCGGCCCCACCGGCACCCATGATCGTCAGGATCCTGTTTCGCTCTACCAGCCGACTCAGCTCCGATAGTTCGGCCGCACGCCCGAGAAACTGGTTGCCTGCGACGGTCAGGCCATCGATCGCTGGGCCATCCTGCGAGCACTCCTGGAGGGCTGAGGCGGGGAGATCGAGGACATAGCCTCGGCCGCGCACGGTCCGCAGGTGGTCGGGTCGCGCGGCATCGTGCTCGATCTTGACCCGGAGTCGGCTGACGGTGTTGTCGACGGCCCGCGTCTCCACCGCCCGGGGGTAGCCCCAGACCTCCACCAGCAGCCGGTCGCGATCGGCCGGCTCGCCGGGGTGAGCGGCCAGCCAGGCGAGCAGGCTCACCTCCAGCTCGGAGAGCGGGAGCACCTCTCCCCCCCGGCGCACCTCGCGGCGCCCGAGATCGACGGTTGCGACAGAGAGATGGAGGATCCAGGCCATGGTCGGTCGACAGGGTAGCCGACCAGCGAGGCAGGGTCACGCTCACGGCACGGTCAGGCCCGTGAGGCGGGTCCAGGACTCGGCGACCAGGGGAGGGCCGCCGCTGGTCGTGGTGGTCGTCACGACGTCATTCCAGACCAGCCCGTAGAGCGAGCCGCAGTAGATGCCCAGCTCGTCGGTCGCCACGGTGGAGCCCATGGTCGTGGTCTCGGACTGACGGGTCCAGGTGACGCAGTCCGTCAAGGTGGTGCCGTCCTCCAGGTCATAGGTCAGGCCCACCCCGGTGATGGTCCACTGGCTGCTGAAGCTGCCGCTGAGCGCGCCGCTGGAGCCACCCGCCGTCCAGGTCCCCGACTGGGAGCCGGCGCTGTACCAGCCCAGCTCCTCCTTGGGTTCACCACCCGGCCACATCAGCATGGCCGGGCTGTAGCCGAACTCCACTGAGTAGCTGCCGCCGCTGCTGCGACCGCCGTGAAGCTCGACCGCCTGCTCGCTGTCGCAGGTGTAGAAGAGATCGCTCCGGGTCCCGTCGAGGTCCGTACGGAGGCCGAACTGCCCCGCTTCTTCGGGCAGGACCTCCTGGGTCCAGTCCACCGTGCTGCCGTCTTCGTGCGTCGTGCGAAAGTCCCAGCGGATCCCGACGCGGTCGGCGGGGAAGAAGTCCGGGCAGGAGCCGCTACCGGCTCCTCCGTCACCGCCCCCGTCTCCGGTGCCACCCCCGTCTCCGGTGCCACCCCCGNNCCCCGTCGCCGGTGCCGCCCCCGTTGCTGGTGCCGCCCCCGTCGCCGTGCGTGCCGGTGTCGCCGGTGTCGGCTGTGTCCAGGGGATCCTTCTCGCCGCAGGCGAGCAGGAAGGTGAGCAGTGCGGGTGTGAACATCGAGCCTCCAGGTTCTGGCTGGAAGCTATGGGGGGCCGCGGGGCCCCGATGTCGCAGCATTGTCGCAGCGCGGCGGCCTCAACCCCCCGCCACCTGCTCCCAGGACAGACCGAAGCGCGCCAGGTACTTGCGCAGGCGGTCGGCGTCGTTTCGCGAGCTGCGGGCCTGCCGCGAGACGGCGAACAGGCGACGGCCCGCCTCGGAGAGCGAGGGGCTCTCGGCACAGACGGCGAGCACGTCGAGCAGCTGGACCCGGTCGAAGCGGTCGAGCTCCTGCTCTCCCAAGAGCGACACCAGGGCTTCGGCCGTCGGAGCCTCCTCTCCCCAGGCTCGCCGCAGCCGCGTGATCTCCTCCTCGACCTCCCGCTCCTCGATCCGACCGCCGCTGGCCAGGGTGGCCATGCGGCTGACCGCGGCGTTGAGGTCGCGGAAGTTTCCGCTCCAGGCCGATCGGGGATCGGTGGCGAAGGCCAGGAAGCGCCCCCGGGCCTGGCGGGTGAAGCGCAGCTGGCGGCCGGTGCGCTCCCGCCAGCGCTCGAGCTCGAAGTCCAGGTTGGGCTCGATGTCTTCGGGTCGCTGGCGCAGTCCGGGGAGCTCGAAGGTCCACAGATCGATGCGGGCGAGCAGGTCTTCGCGGAAGAGGCCCTGGGCGACCCGCTCGCGAAGGGCGCGGTTGCTGCCGCAGAGGAGCTGGAAGCGGCTCTCGACGGGCTGATCGGCGCCCACGGGCAGGAAGCGCCCGTCCTCGATGGCGCTCAGCAGCATGGCCTGCTCGTCCAGGCCGAGCTCGCCCACCTCGTCCAGGAAGAGGCTGCCGCCGTGCGCCGCCCGAAGCAGCCCGGGGCGAGCCTGCTGGGCCCCGGTGAAGGCCCCGCGCACATGGCCGAAGAGGGTGCTCATCGCCGTCTCGCCGCGCAGGGTGGCGCAGTTGAGCTCGACGAGGGAGCCCTGGAGCTGGTGGCGGGCGCGCTTGAGGGCGTGGATCTGACGGGCGAGCCAGGTCTTGCCGGCGCCGGTCGGGCCGGTCAGCAGGATGGGCGAGGTGCTGTTGCCGGCGACCTGCTCGACCTGCTCGATCAAGCGGTTGAAGACGGCGCTCCGGGTCGGGATGCCCGACTTCAGCAAGCCCGTGGCCTGCTGCCTGCGGGCGACGGAGCGGGCGGCCAGCCGGCTGTAGCGGGCGAGATCCAGGTCGATCAGGCTGAGCCGTGGCAGCTCGCCCTGCTGCGGGGGAGCAGACTGGACCAGCCGCCCAGGGATCAGCCGCGCCTCGGTCAGCAGAAAGAGGCAGATCTGTACGACGTGGCTGCCGGTCGTGATGTGGACCAGGTAGTCCTCGTCCTCGGGGCGGAAGGGGTAGGCCAGGGCCCAGTCGTGCAGCAGGGCGTAGACCTCTTCGAAGTCCCAGGGGTCGGCCAGCTCGTAGGGGTGCAGCCGGACCGCGGTCGAGGGGGAGAGGTTGCCGATGTCGGCGACGATGCGCTGGACTCCGTCGAGGTGGGCCGGGGCGTGCAGCAGCTCCAGGCGGGCGACCTCCAGATCTTCGGCCTGGAAGAGGGAGACCGTCGGCCGCCAGCGAAGCCAGCGGCGCACGCCGACGGGGCTGTCCAGGGTTGAGCCGTACAGGCCGATGACCACCGTATCCATCTGGCGCTCCTTCTTATCCTGGGCGAAAACTTCTCCGCCTGCCGATGTCTGCAAGTGCTGGAATAGTGGTCCTGGCACGCCTCCTGCGTAGGACAGGGGTAGGAGGACACCATGCACATTCACATCCCGGCCCCCACGGGCGTCATCAAGGCCTGGACCGTCGGCGTCGCCGTCGACGACAAGGCCATCACCCAGCTCCGCAACATCGCGGCCCTGCCCTTCATCCACCGCCACATCGCGGTCATGCCGGACGTACACCTGGGCATGGGGGCGACGGTGGGCAGCGTCATCCCCACCCGCAAGGCGATCATCCCGGCGGCGGTCGGCGTGGACATCGGCTGCGGCATGATGGCCGTCAAGACCAGCCTGCGGGCCAGCGACCTGCCCGAGTCCCTGCGCGCCCTGCGCAGCCGGATCGAGGCCGCCGTGCCGCACGGCCGCACCCACCACGGGGGCAAGGGCGACCGGGGGGCATGGGGCGAGGTGCCTGAGCCGCTGGTCCGCACCTGGAGCGAGTCCCTCGCCGCCGGCTACGCCCGCATCGTCGAGAAGCACCCCAAGATCGGCCGCGGCAACGACCTCAACCACCTGGGCACGCTGGGAACCGGCAACCACTTCATCGAGCTGTGCCTGGACGA
>DDSR01000119.1 GCA_002343455.1 Deltaproteobacteria bacterium UBA2385
GCCTTGGTGTTCGCCTCGATGATGGCCTTGCGCTTCTCGTAGGAGGCCGCGATGGTCTCCTCCTCGGTGCGCAGGGACTCCTTCAGGGACTCGAACTCGCGCTCCTGCTGCTTGCGCTTCTGCTCGGCCGCCTTGAGCGCGGCCTTGTCGACCGTGTCGCTGGCCTTCGAGTCGCCGCCGACCTTGAAGCCAGCAAGCCGGTCCACGCCAGCGTTCGCCTTCTTCTTGGCCTCGTTGGCTGCGTCGTACTCGGCGCGCAGGCGGGCCGCCGCGGCGACCTGGTCGTCGCTGGCCTTGACGGACGCGTCGCGCTCGCGCAGGGCCGCGTCGAGGCTGTCCAGCCGCGCGGACTGGATGGCCTTCAGCCGGTTCTCGAGCCGCTGGCCGACGCCGGCGACCGTGTCGTCGTTGAAGATGGCCGCCACGCCGTCCTTGAAGGCGCCGGCGTAGGCCATGACGCGGTCGAGGCCGGCGGCGACCTCCACCGTCATGATCTGGATGAACGCCCGCACGTTGGACGGGAAGTTCTTGAAGGCGCCGATGAGGAAGTCCACGGCGCTCTTGCCCTCGTCCTCCCACTCGCCGAAGCTCTCCTTTAGGAACTTGGTCACGATGTCGACCGTGCGCTCGATGTCGTTGCCCCAGGTGTCGAACTGCACCGTGATGGACTTCAGGTAGGCCTCGAGCTCGCCGGACGCGAGCATGTCGTTCAGCTCCTGGAGCGCGTCCGTCGCGAGCCGCACGGCCGCCTCGATCGCGTCGCCGACCCCGCTCTGGGACACGTTCCGGAACAGGGCGTCCCAGGTGTCGCCCAGGTTGGCGATGGCGCCGTCGAGAGTGTCCATGCGGCGCTCCATGGCGCCGGCGAACTGGTTCTCGCCCAGGCTGGTGAGGTACTGCTCAATCTCGGCCGCGTTGTTCCCGATGGTCGTCTTGACCCCCTGGAACGTGAAGGTGACCTTGTCGCCCTCCTGCTTGGCCTTGATGCCGAACTCCTTCAGGCGCTCGAACTCGCCCGTGGCGGCGTCGGCCACGGCTTCGATCATCTGGTTGAGGTCCTTGCCCATCGCGCTGGCGGTGTTGCCGTACGATGTGAGGGCGCGCTCGCTGGGTGTGAGGCCCAGATTGACCAGCTTGGTGAAGCCCTCGACGGCCTGGTTAAGGTCGTAGGGTGTCTTCTGGGCGAACTGCTGCAGGGCGTCGAAGGCCTGCGCGGCCTTCTCGCTCGACCCGGTCGCGGTGACCAGGCCGGCGTTGAGGACGTCGAACTCGCGCTGCACGCTCACGAGCTTGGACAGCGCCGCGCCGGCCGAGGCCACGGCGGTCAGCGGGCCGAGGAGCTTGGAGAAGGCCCCGGTGAGGCCCGACGTGGCGCGCTCGGCTCCGCCGCCGGATGTGGAAAGCCCCTTCAGGCGGCGGTCTGCCTCCGCCACCTGCAGGGACTCGACCTTGATAGCTAGGCTAGCCACGTCTGTCATGCTGCACCTTCCAGAAAATACGGTCTAGGGACTTTATCAGCTCGGCCTCCCAGCCCTTCAGTCGCTTGCCCGTCATGTTGGACCAAGACTGCAGCTCGGTGTACGTCAGCGGCTCGCCCGCGAAGACCTCCCTGAACCACTCCCACACATACCGGAGCTCCTGTGGGAGCTCCGGCGCGTTCTCAAGCTGAGGCGGCTTCCGCTTCAGCGTCTTCCACACCTGCATGAGAGAAGCACGCAGGGTCTGCTTCGAGCCCTTCGGGATCAGGTCGAGCCGGAACTCGTGCTCGGCGAAGGCTGCGAGCTGCTCGACCGCCCCACGAAAAAAAGCGCCCTCTTGCTGGCCGCCATGTCAATCGCGTCCATGATCTGCGGGGCTTCCATGAAGAAGGCCTCGACGTTCTCGCGGGTGCACGGCTGGTCGAAGGACCACGCCACTACCAGCGAGGCGATGAGCCCGCGCTTGCTCTTGGCAATCTCGGAGGCCCGCTCGTCGCGCGACTCGATGGCGGCGATACGGAAGGCGTCGCGCTTGGACTCGGCCTCCGCCGCCCGGAAGGCGTCGGAGTCCACGCCCAGCACGCGCACCCAGTGCTCACTCTTCTCGCCGTTCGGCAGGTAGAGGGGCAACTGCACCCCCTCGTTTGCCGGGCCGCGCGTGAAGAACGCGTTCATTGGTGCCGCCCCCGCGGCCTTTTCTACGTTTTCCATTCAGTCTCTCCTTGTGGCGGGCGCGTTACGCGTCCTGGCGGTCGATGATGAGGTTGGTGCCCGTCGTAGCGTCCAGCAGGGCCTGGAAGGGCATGCTGAGCGTGATGGGCCCCTCGCCGTCCACGTCCGGCTGGCCTCCCGTGTACTTGATGCGCGGCAGGGTGAACGTGTACTTGTTGCCTGCGCCGTCGGGCAGCTCGAACTCGATGCTGGACTCGGTCTCGTTGATGAACTTGTCCAGCAGAGCGGAGTTCTCGAAGTACGCCGTCACCTGGCCGGTCACGTTCGAGCGGCCGATGGACGGGCGTATCGACTGCTTGGAGCCGACCACGAAGCGGGCCTCCAGGCTGTTCTCCAGCGACAGGCTAATCTCCGTGATGACCGCGATGGGCGTCCCGGCCTCGCTGAGCGTGCCGGTGAAGGAGTCGAGCGGAGAGGTCGTCGTCGCCGCGGCGTAGGTTGCGCCGGCGATGATCGCCGTGCCGGTGGACATGCCCTGCCCCAGTACGCCGAAACTGCCGGTAATCATTGCGTTGGCGTTGATGGCCAGGCTGAGCGTGTTGAACTCGACGCCAGTGAAGCGGTGGTATGGCTTGTCGGCGGACAGGATGTCGCCGAAGAAGCGCTCGACGGTGAAGGAGCGGCGCGTGACGCCGGCCTTCAGGCGGTCGATGCCCGCGCCGCCGCCGTCGACTGCCCACGTGCCGAGCAGCACCGCCTCCAGCAGGTCGTCGAAGCTGCCGTAGGACAGCTCGATGTTGATGTCGCCGCCGACCTGGTAGGCGCCATGGCGGAAGTCGGCGATCTGCCGGTCGTCGCGCAGCTCCTCGGACTGCAGTGACTCCTTGGACAGGCCAAGGGTGGTGCCGGTGTGGCGGATCGGCTTGAAGGCCGGGGTCGCCGGGGTCGTCCCGTAGGTCGCCTCGGCCACGTAGCGCATGGAGTGGCGGCTGCCGTTTGCCATGGTGTGTGCTCCTTAAAGTTGAAGATCAGTTGCGGGACACCCGGGCGAACCAGGTGACGGTCATGCTCACGCGATACCACCCATCCACTTCCCGCCCGCGTGAGCGGCCGCAGGAAGCTACCGTGAGCTCGACCCCCGAGTGGGCAAGTCGCTTGCCCGCCTTGAAGAAGTCCGACAGCTCGTCCGCCTTGGCCGTCACGGCCGCCTCACCGGTCATCAGCGGGTAATTCAGGTCGATCTGCAGGACGCCGTCGTGGGCGTCCTGGCCCTCGGCGCCGAGCGTGGCGACCGAGGGCTGGTTCATCAGCACGAAGGCCGACGCCCAGGGGCTCTGGTCCGTCGGCTTGTCAAAGGGCGCGTTCTCGACGGCGCAGGACAGGGCGAGCGGGGAGTCCTGGACCCCCTGCATCAGCGCCTTCCTCAGCCCCGCGTACGGGTTTGCCATCTCGTCGTCCTCCTATCAGCGCCCCAAGGCCTGGGCCTTGGCACTCACAATCCTCTGCCACTGGGCGATGTGCCTGCGCACCATGCCCTCCGGCGCCTGCCTGCTCCACCCCTCGTACTCAATGCGCTCGGCGTAGGGCAGGTTGTTGGTGAACCAGACGACGTCCGCCAGGCTCCCCAGGTTGGCCATCGCCTCGGCGAGGGCCGCCGCGCCGCTCGGGTCGTCGCGGGTCGTCGCGGCGCCGGCGGGCGAGTTGATGGTCGTCTGCCAGTTGCCGCGCAGCCGGCCCGTGTCGACCGGCGTCGCCATGATGACGAGCTTGAAGAGCTCCAGCACGGACGCGCGGCGAACCTTGTCCACCTTGTCCAGCGCCTTCACGCCGAAGCCCCTCAGTTGCGACTCGAACCGGCCTGCTATGGTCTACCTCCGCAGCTGCAGGGCGTTGACCACTGCGAGGCCCGCCGGGTTGACCGGGTTCACGTCGACGACCGCCCACTGCACGCCGTTGGCCTCGACAAACGTGTCGCCGCGGACGGGCTGCACGCTCGCCTGCACGTAGGCCTGGCGGTCGCCGCGCATGATCGTCTCGCCGTCCACCATCTTCTCCTCGTAGTCGACGACGACGCCGATGACTGGGAAGACCTGGGCTGCGCCGCCGGTCACCGTCCCGTTGACCGGGTCGACGGTGACGGGCGCACCCGCCCTGCGGACCTGGCAGTCTTGGCCGAACTCGGCCAGGAGCGCGTCCACGGTGTCCCTCAGACCGGCGTAGTCGAAGGTGGCCATGTCAAGCCCTCCCCAGCTCGCCGGAGTTGCCCGAGCCTATCAGGCCGGCGGACTGCAGCGTGAGGGTGACCTCGGGGTAGTCCGGCGTCCGGGCGGAGGCCGACGTCGACTGCGAGGCGCTGAACTTGGTCTGCACCTTGATGGGGCCGACCTCCTTCAGCGACTCGACGACCTGGCCGCCGCTCGCGTCGAAGGTCGGGTCCGGCATGAGCGGCTTGCCGGTCAGCGCGCGGCTCGCCAGCATGCAGGTGGCGGTCACGAGGGCCGGCGGCAGGCCGCGCAGGAACGTGGTGATGCCGCCGCGTGGCCACTGGGTGCCCTGCAGTCGGCGCAGCTGGTAGCCCACCCAGCGGTAGCGACCGTCAAGGTAGGTGGTGGCGTTGACGATGGCCGCCTGGAGCTCCGCGTCGGTGCGCGCCGTCAGGTCGACGCCGCGGTCCGACCAGTAGGTCCGGACGGTCGCCGGGTCCGTGTAGGCGTTCGCGCCGTCCACGGTCCCGTCGTTGTTCTGCTGGGTGAAGGCCATGTCTCTGCCCTCACTCGATCTTCAGGTCCGAGGCGCTCTCGGCGAGCACCTGGCCCTGGTCGCGCCAGTCGGCGCCGGTGACCGTGGCGATGACGCCGTTGGTCGCCTTGCGGATGGTGACCTGGCCGCCCGGGGGCACGCGCACGGTCTGCTGGCCGGCGGGCGCCTTCGGGGGCTGGGCGGGAGCCTGGCCCGCCGACGTGCGCGGCTTGGTCATGTCGCTGCTGGTATAGTGGGCCATGGCTGTTCCCTCCTTACTGCTTGGCTGCGCGCGCCTTGGCGCGGGTGTAGCCCTCGGCCACGGCGTTGACCTCGTCGCGGGCGACCTTCTTGCCGGTCAGCTCGCCGAGGTGCTCCAGGTTCGGCAGGTTGTTCGACGTCCAGTGGGCATCGACCTCCGGGTCGAGCAGGCCGATGGCCTCGGCGAGGCTCGGCTTGGCGTCCGGAGCGCCGTTCGGCACATCCTGGGCCGGCTTGGTCGCCTCGGTGGACGTGGCGCTGCCTTGCGCGTCGGCCTGACCGCCCGAGGCCCCGGAATCCGCCTGGGCGCCGCCCTCGGGCTGCTTGCTGTCCGCGGGCTTCTGCTCGCCGCGCAGGGCGTGCAGCTCCGCCTTCTCGGCGGTCATCGCGCCGTAAAACTCGAACACGCACTCGAGGGTGGCTGCCTGCTCGGCGCTGCCCTGGAACGTCATCTCGCCATCGACAAACTCGTGCCCGTTGACGTGCATGGTCTGGCCGGCGTGCGGGCCGACCAGGACGAACTTCTGGTTGACTGATGCCATTGCTTCTCTCCTTCACTAGATGCCACAAGGCCCTCCAGGGGCACGGAGCTCCTGGAGGGCCACCTTGCTGGCGGCTTTAGTTGGTGACGCCGCTCAGGATCGCCAGGCCCTTCTCGCTGAAGAGCGCGACGCCGCAGTACCACACCACGCGGGTGATGGACTCGTCGGCGTCTTCCTTCTCGCCGACCTCCTTGATGTTGATGCCCGCGGCCTTCTCGGCGGTCAGGCCGGCGATGCCGTTGGAGCGGCTGCCGTCATCGAAGGTGCCCGCGATGACCGAGGTGGCATTGGTCGAAGCGCCGCGCGTCTGGTTGATGGGGATCCAGTCGTTGCGGAAGATCGGGATGCCGCGGTAGGAGGGGACCTGACGGCCGGAGGCCATGGTGTAGATGTCACCAGGGGAGGTGCCGCCCAGGCTACGGAGCAGCGCCATGTAGGCGCGGCGAGTGCGGCCGTTCATCATCAGGTAGTCCACCTGGCCGTCCTTGTCGGTCACGAGGTCAATCAGGGCGTCGAGGTCGTCGAACGACAGCGGGGCGCCGTTGGCGGCCGCGTTGCCGGCGAAGAACTTCTGACCGGCGGCCGCGAGGCCGAGCAGGCCGGCCATGTTCGCGCCGGTGCCGTCGCC
>DDSR01000415.1 GCA_002343455.1 Deltaproteobacteria bacterium UBA2385
TGCGGCGATGGCTGGAACTTCGGTTTAGAGGCGGCGGCAATGTTCACCGAACCAGCGTCGACAGATGACGACTTTCCGATCTCGCATACTCGCTACGAGTCAACCGAGACGGTAGAGACGTCACGTCTGGAGTCCTGGGACTACACCTGGCTGGATGTGCCCATCCACCGCGGGGAAGCGCCCGTGCTGCTGCTGAGTTCGGCTCCGCTCCGGGTCGAGCGGGTGTTCGTGCTGCCTGAGGCCCCGTCGTGAGGCCTGTACTGCTTGGATTGCTTGCCGGCTGCGCGGAGGCGACAGGGAGCGGACTTGTGGACGGGTTGGACTCACGTTCCCGCATCGCCGAGGACGGGTTTCCCGTCTACGATTGTTCCATGCCGCCGGACGAGGCAGTGATCTTCGTTATGCCGGCTACCGACGCGATTCTGTACTATTCGATGGACAGCTTCGAAATCGTTACGTTTGATGCGCTGGCGTCGATTCCGCCGCTTCATGAGTTGATTACCCACACCGCAATTGGCGGTGGCCCTGAGAACCTCAGGTACACATCCGTCTTATGGGGATATCTGAGTGCCTGGGGCCTCTCTCATCCGACAGATGCCCAGGGAGAACAGCATTCGGAACCAGACTCGCCGTACGGCATGAATCCGTGGCACAAGATTTCCGGCCGTCTCGCCTGGGGCGAACCTTGGATGGACTACCCGAATGTGATTACCGGCGAGGGCACCAACTACCACCCAACCCAACTCTGCCTGTCTCGTATTCGCCACCAACGGGTCGCCGGGGTCTTCACCCACTGGACCGAAATGGAGAACTACAGCGAGACCTGGGATGTGGAGTTCCCAGTCAGTTTCGTGTTCGACATTCAACACAGCAGAGCGGGTGAACCGTGGCTGAATGTCCATCACCGTTACGCCGAGCCAAGCATGGAACAGCGAAACATCCGCGATTTGGGTGTCGTCTACGCCAGCTATTCCGATGACTCACCGCCAGAGGTGGTCTGGTCGCTGGACTCGCTACCCAAGGACGACGGATGATCGCCCTCCCACTGCTTGGGTGTTTGCTGTCCTGCAATCGGGGAGGCAAGCCCGCTGCGGATGAACTACCGACCGTCCCCACCGAAGCAACCGACGGCGGGACCAGCACAGAGACGGACGGCGGAGGCAGCGATGGTGGAGGCGGCAGCGCACTGGAGTTCTTGCGGCCCATTCCCACCATGTCTTGTCCCGCGCCGCCCGAGGGCGCTCGGGTCTTCAGCGCCGGGACCGTCATCGCGGACCAGTCCTTCATCTACGATGATCTCAGCGACAAGAAGGACATCGAGGAGGACGAAGCCTGGCAGGGCTGGGCGCTGGTCGCAACCGGCCTCTCCTACATCCACGAAGACCCCTGCTACGACCTCGCCTACATGAACCACTACGACCGCGATGTGAAGCAGGGCCGGGCCAGCGGCCAGCTCTGGTTCGAGCTGGCGGTCAACGTCCCCGGGACCACCGTCCACGACTGGCTGGGCGTCCACCCCCAGGGCTCCGGCGATATGAAGAGCCGGCTCGAATCCAACCACCTGCTGACCATCGGCTGGCGGGACGAGGGCGATCTCTACGCCCGCTTCGTCTCGGCCCTGCCGCAAGGCTGGACCCGTTCCGAGGTCTGCGTCGGCACCGTCAGCCCCGACTACGTCTACCTGACTGTCTTGTGGGACCCCGCCGAGGGCCCCTACCGCACCAACGACTGGACCCGCACCGACCAGCCGATCTGGTTCGACGTGGAGATCTGGCGGACCGGTGGCGGGGATCCCTCCGACATCCTTGCCAGCAAGCACCGCTCCTGCATGTCGACCTCCTGGTGGTTCTACCCGGACAAGGCAGACCGCACCAGCGCCGACGACTTCTTCAAGGGGTACACCTGGCCCGGAAAGCACGAATGAATGCGCTTCTTTTCCTGCTGGCCTGTACGGCGCCCAAGGACCCAGACGGCCGGGCGAACATGGACACCTTCGAGGGCACGGACACCGGCACGGACCCCGCCACGATCATTCGCCCGGACCCGGGCACAGACACCGGAACCGCGCCGGAGTCTGGCGGTGGTCCGGGGCCGGTCGGGTCCACCACCTTGACGGGAGAGATCGTCGTCGAGCTTCAGATCGAGGAGTTCCTCGAGGAGCGCTGCGTGGGCGAGGTCCGCTTCTCCCTCAGCGACTCCGAGACCCAGGCGGTGGCGGGCTCGATGAGCTGCGAGTTCACGATGTACTTCGGCAACACCGGGGACTACGGACCGCAGCGGGCCGACTTCGTGGGGGTCTTCGTCGACGAGACCACCATCGTCGGCGAGGCCTACGTCGAGCTGTGGGAGGACGTCTCCTTCATCGACTGGACCGCCACCTACGACGGCGAGACGCTGTCCAGCACCGTCTCCGGCACGACGCAGTGGTTCGGGGCCCCGTCATTGTGGCCCGTGACCTGGACGACCACCTTCACCGCCAGCCGCTGATTCACCTTGACGAATCCCGACTTTTCAGCCCGGTAACTCAAGCTCTGGAGAGACGGCACTGGGGGCCTGGGCGCAGTCGAGCAGAGGTGGATCTCGTGGTGTTTGCGTAAGCCCTCCGCCAAGGACCAGC
>DDSR01000026.1 GCA_002343455.1 Deltaproteobacteria bacterium UBA2385
CGCATCAGCTCGGCCACGGCGATGGCCGGGTGGGTGTCGTTGAGCTGCAGGACGACGGTCTCGGCGAAGCGGCCGAGGTCGGTGTGCCGCTGGCGGTAGCGGCGCACGATGTCGGCGATGGCGCAGGCGACGAAGAAGTACTGCTGCCGCAGGCGCAGCTCCTTGCCCTCGGGCGAGGTGTCCTTCGGGTAGAGCACCTTGCTGATGCTCTCGGAGAGGGCCTTCTGCTCGACCGCGCGGCGGTAGTCGCCGTCGTTGAAGACGGCGAGGTCGAACTCCTCGCTGGCCCGGGCGGCCCACAGGCGCAGGGTGTTGACGGTGCCGGTCCGGAAGCCGGGCAAGGGCGTGTCGTGGGGCACGCCGACCACGTGCTCGCCGGGGATCCAGCGGCTGCGCTTGACGCCCTGGCGATCGAGCGAGGTCTCGACCCGGCCGCCGAAGCCGACCTCGACCGAGAGGTCCGGGCGCACGATCTCCCAGGGGTTGCCGTTGCGCAGCCAGGCGTCGGGGTGCTCGACCTGCCAGCCGTCGGCGATCTCCTGCCGGAAGATGCCGAACTCGTAGCGGATGCCGTAGCCCCAGGCCGGCAGGTCCAGGGTGGCCAGCGAGTCCATGAAGCAGGCCGCCAGCCGGCCCAGGCCGCCGTTGCCGAGGCCCGGATCGGGCTCCTCCTCCAGCACCCGGTCCAGGTCCAGGCCCAGCTTGCCCAGCTGATCCCGCGCGATCTCGTGCAGGCCCAGGTTGAAGAGGTTGACGCCCAGCATCCGCCCGGGCAGGTACTCGGCCGAGAGGTAGTGCAGGCTGCGAAGATCACGATCGGCGACCTGCCGGTGGGTGGCCATCCAGCGCGGCACCAGCCGATCCCGCACCGCCAGCGAGAGCGCGTGGTAGACGTCGACATAGGCGGCGTCGAGCAGATCCTTGGCCCGCGTCGAGCGCAGGTGGTCCAGCACATCGGCCCGCAGGCTGATTCCGGGGTCGGGGCTGCTCGTCTCGGGGGATCGTGGGGTCATCGGAGCTCCATGGGCAGGCCGGCTATCCCCCTGCGGGCCCCGGGTCCGCACTTGCGCCCCCCGCCTGCGGCCGAACCAGCAGCTGACGGGCCCCGACTCCCTCCACCAGCATGCCCAGGCCGCCGGCGACGAGGGTGAAGCTGAACTGGGCGAGGTGCAGCACGACGGCGAAGGTGCGGGCGAGGTGGGGGTCGACGCCGAAGAGCCAGAGGGCCGCCGAGCAGAACAGCTCGTAGGCCCCGAAGAAGCCCGGGGTCGGCACGGCGGTCATGCCCGAGAGCGTCAGGGTCCAGGTGGTCCAGGCGCTGGCGAGGCTGACCGGCAGGCCGGGCATCGAGGAGAGCATCACCGCCACCGAGGCGACCGTCGTCCCCCAGACGCCCACCGTCAGCAGCAGCGAGACCAGGCCCAGCAAGGGCCGGCGCAGCAGCTCGACGATGCCCTCGCGGAAACGACGGAAGAGCCCGCTGACGCCCTTGCCCAGCGGCAGCCGCTCGATCCGGCCCAGCACCGGCTCACCCACGGTCATCACCAGCGCGCCGGCGATCACCCCCAAGACCAGGAAGGTCCCGGCGACCCGCTGCCCGGCCCGCAGCACGTCGACCCCCTGGACGACGATGCCCTCGGCCGGCAGCTCGACCAGGAAGGAGACCCCCATCAGCATCACCAGCAGGGCGGCGAAGTCCTGGATGCGCTCCATCACGATGGCCGCGAGACAGCGCCCCCAGGAGATGCCCTCTCGCTCGTGCAGCAGCCAGGGGCGCACGGCCTCGCCCAGGCGCAGGGGGATGACATTGATGGCCAGGAAGCCGATCGCGTTGATCGAGACCACCCGCCAGTAGGAGAGGCGCTGGCCGGCGCCGTTCTCCCCGCCCAGCAGCAGCCAGAGCCGCCCCGAGCGCATCAGGTGCAGCGGGATGTAGAGCAGGGTGCCCGCCAGCACCACCGGCCAGGAGGTCGAGGCCAGCGCCTGGCGGGCCTGCTCCAGGTCCAGGCCGTGCATGACCGCCGCGAGGAAGACCAGGGTCAGCAGGGCGATCAGGGCGAGCTTCCAGCGCATCCCTCATCATAGCGCGTCGACCTCGGCTCACCTATGCTCAGGGGATGCTGCTGCTGCTCTCCCTGGCCTGCGATCCCTCTCCGGAGCCGGCGCTCCTCGACAGCGGGTCGGATGAGATCGATGACAGCGGCGACGGAGGCGGGACCGAAGCCGAGCCCTCCCTGCCCTGGTTCCGGGACCAGGACGGCGACGGGCAGGGCGACCCGACCGTCCGGGTCTGGGCCCCGCTGGCGCCCGAGGGCTACGTCGAGCCGGGGACCGACTGCGACGATCTCGACCCCGGCGTCTACCTCGGGGCGCCCGAGCTCTGCGACGACATCGACCAGGACTGCGACGGCGAGGTCGACGAGGACCTGCCCCGGGAGGAGGCCTGGCCCGACGCGGACGGCGACGGCTTCGGCGATCCGGCCCTGGGCCAGGAGCTCTGCCGCCTGACCGAGGGCTGGGTCGAGAACGACGAGGACTGCGACGACAGCGACCCCGACGCCTGGCCGCACGCGGAGGAGGACTGGACGGACGATCGGGACAGCGACTGCGACGGAGAGGTCGAGACGGCCGGCCCGGTCCAGCTCAGCGGCGGGGCGATCGAGCAGATCCACCTCAGCCTGACGGGGGGCACGGCGACCCGGATCGTCTCGGTGCGGGGCCCGGCCGCGGTGCGCCTGCAGGTCGACCTGGCCCAGCCCACCCGCCTCGTGCTGATCGGCAAGGAGGTCGACTGGACGGTCGAGGATCTGCGCGGCAGCGTGGAGGACACCGTCCGAGTGCACGCCGACGCCGTCGCCACCACGCTCGACGACCCCCTCTTCTACGATCAGCGCGCCACCGTCGAGGCCGAGTATGGGGCCGTCTCCTCCTGGCACGGCGCCGAGGGCACCGACCTATTGCTGAGCGAGCTCGACAGCTTGCCCGACACCCAGGGCTGGCCCGCCTGCGACAGCCCCTGGGACGAGGCGCCGCTCGGCCCGGGCCTCCCCCTGGCCCTGCCGTGCACCGAGCTGGTCGGGCCGGTCTGCTTGACCGTCGTGGAGCAGGCCCTCGTCGCGCTCGACTTCGAGGGCAACCGCTGCCCTGTGCTGGACCTCGTCGAGCCGATGGTGGGCTCGACCCTGATCTGGAGCAACGCCCATGCGCTGCTGAATGAAGGCGAGCACGGCGCGCTCAGCCGCTACGATCTGCGCGACGGCAGCCGGCAGCGGGCCTGGCTCTGGCCGCAGTCGCTGCTGCACGACGGCGCCGACGTCCTGCTGGTCCCCGGCCAGCCCTACGCCGACCTCGATCCCGACATCCTCTACAGCTACGACAGCTGGGGCGATCTGCAGTGCGGCGACGGCAGCAACCGGACCGGGATCTGGAGCGACGAGCTCCAGGTCTGCACGCTCCGCGAGGGCGTGGCCTGGTGGCCGGAGCCTCCTACCCTGCGCTCCTTCGACCTGGACAGCTCCGTGGCCGGCGGGATCAGCCCGCCCGACCTGGGCGAGGTCAGCGGCCTCTCGGTCCTCTCCCACGGCTCGCTGGTCCTGCTGCTGGAGAGCGAGCTGCGGGTGATCGACCCGGCCACCGGCTCCACCCGGCGCAGCCTCAGCCTGGAGAGCGGCGGGCGGGGGCTGGCCTGCGCGGGAGAGTGAGGCTCAGGCGGCCTGGCCAGGCGGGCGGCGCAGCAGCTGCAACGCCAGCACCGACTGGTCGAGGGCCTGGTCGGGGGAGAGGCCCAGCGCCTCGGGGAGCTCGTCCCGGGTGACGTCGCTGCCGAAGAGGCGGTCCCAGATGGTCAGGGTGTTGCCGTAGTTGCCGTCGAACTGCGCGCCTTCGGCGTTGTGGTGCCAGGCGTGGAAGTGCGGGTTGTTCAGCAGCCGATCCCAGGTCCGCCAGAAGGGGTGGGCGTAGTTCAGGCGCAGGTTGGCGTGCTGGAAGCCGTCGGCGACGACCCCGATGCCCATCGCCACGGCGAAGACCCAGGGCTGGACGCCGAAGAGCAGGCCGAAGAGCACGATCGGGATGGCCGAGAGCTGGAAGAAGTCGACGATGTGCATCCGCAGGCCAGCGGTGCTGTCCAGGTGGTCGCTGCTGTGGTGGACCCGGTGGAAGGTCCACAGCCAGGGGACCCGGTGGTCCAGCCGGTGCACCCAGTAGCGGGTGAAGTCCAGGACCAGGAAGGCGATCAGCAGCTGCACCGCGCCGGGCAGGGCCCTCAGGTCCAGCAGGTGGACCTCGACCCGCGCGGCCACCCAGCCGACCAGCCCCAGCCGGACCAGGAACATCAGCAGGCCGGTGGCGAGGTTGACGAAGGTGTGCCGCCCGACGACGGGCGCAGGATTCCGCGGCCAGAGCGCGCCCAGCAGCAGGAAGACGCCGATCACTCCACCTTGCAGCAGTGCCCCCGTCACGCCTCACTCCACCTCTACGAGGGTGATCTCCGAGAGCAGCGGGGCCTCGGGGAAGTGGACCTCCAGGGTCATGCAGGACTGCACCCCGTCGGGGCAGGTCTCGCAGACGAGGCCGATCGAGGCGAAGGTCTCGCACAGCGCGGTCGGCTCGTCGCCGGCCCCGATCAGCGGGCCCATGTTGCGGGTGTCGCCCTGGCCGAAGGCCTTGCCACCGCCCACCTTGCTGCCGTCCGCCGAGATGGTGCCTTCCACCTCGAAGCCGTAGACCGGGATCTCGTACAGCGTGGAGCCGTACTGGTAGCCGATGATGATCTCGTCGGCGTAGACCTTGAAGTAGGGCGCCTCGGCGAAGGAGGCGGCCGGGAAGTCCCAGGTCACCTGCTCGAGGTCCTGGACCCAGGCCTCGGACTCGTCGCGCACGCCCTGGGCGCCCAGCAGATCGATCGAGGTGGAGCTGGCGTCGGTCACGCCGACCAGGATCGGCATCGTCAGGAAGGTCGAGAGCAAGGCGCCGATGCCGATGGGCTGCACGAAGGTCGAGCCCGGCAGGTCGAAGTACCAGGTGTTCCCGATCAGCGAGGAGGCATCCGCGGAGAGCGGGGTGCCATAGGCGGTCGTCGAGAAGCTGACCGAGTCGAGCGTGCCGCAGACGTCCATGCCCAGCGTGTAGGTCTCGGAGCCGGTCATCCCCGCCCCGGGGATCAGGGTGTAGACCAGCCCGCCCTCGGAGCTCTCGACCGTCAAGGGTACGTCCACCCCGGAGCCCGAGGTCAGGGTGAAGGCGAGGTCGTCGGTGGCCCCGTCCAGGGTGACGACCAGCGGGTCTCGCCAGTACCAGGAGTCGTCGCCGTCGGCGGGCTCGACCTCCAGGATGGAGACATCGCAGGGATCCCCACCGTCGGTGCCGCCATCGCCGCCCCCGCCGTCGCCACCGCCGTCGGCGCTGCCGCCGTCGTCGGTACCCCCGTCGCCCTTGTCGCCGTTGCAGGCCATCAGGCCCAAGGGCAGGAGTAGAGTGAACAGGTTCAGGGGTCCAGTGGCCATGCGTCCTCCAGGCAGTGTGAGCGGCTCCACCCCACAGTATACTCCCATCCAGGCGGCTTGGAGGCTCTTCGCGGTCGGTGACGTCCTCGCGACGGGGCGGGCGCCCTGGCCTGCGCTCCGATAGCCGCCTCGCCTAGCTTCGGAGGGCTCCGTGATCCCACTCGTCCTGCTCCTCTCCTGCGGAAACGACCACAAGCTCGGCGTCATCCCCGAGCCTCCCGTGGTCGAGCTGCAGACGCCTGCGGACGCCGCCAACCTGCGGCAGGGCCAGGGCGTGCTGCGTATCGAAGGGACCGTCTCGGACAGCTTCGACAACCCCGACGAGCTCGAGCTGCGCTGGACCACGCCCAGCGGCGAGCTCGAGGACCGCTCGGACGCCGAGGGCAATGTCTACCTGGACCTGGACCTGGACAGCCTCAGCCCCGGTCCGCATCGCATCACCCTGGTCGCCATCGACAGCGACGACCTCGAAGGCCAGGACATCGTCGACCTGGTGGTCTGGGGCCCGCTCGGCGCGCCCGAGGTGATGATCACCGCGCCCGTCACCGACAGCAGCTTCCTGCCGGCGACGATGATCAGCTTCACGGGGCAAGCCAGCGACGCCACCACCCCGGCCGCCGAGCTCCTCTTCTCCTGGGTCAGCGACATCGACGGCCCCCTCAGCGGCGAGGTCTCCGCCGAGGGCCGCACCGTGCTGGTCACCGATGTGCTCAGCGAGGGCAGCCACGAGATCAGCCTGGTGGTGACCGACACCGACGGCGAGATCGGCTCGGACTCCATCACGGTCCACATCGGCCCCGAGCCCGATCCGAAGACCGAGCCCGATCCCAAGGACGCGGAGGAGGGCGACCTCGTCTTCAGCGAGATGATGATCAACCCCGACCTGATCGCGGACGAGGTCGGCGAGTGGGTCGAGCTCTACAACACCGCCGGCTACCCGATCGAGATCGCCGGCTACACCTTCCGCGACGACGACTACGACTACTGGGTGCTCGAAGGCAGCATGGTGGTCGAGCCCGGCGAGTACTTCGTGCTCTGCGCGGACATGGACCCCACCGTCAACGGCGGGATCAACTGCGACGGCTGGTTCCTGCGGGCTCCCGAGACCCCCGGCCTGGCCCTCGCCAACGGCCCGGACGAGGTGGTCCTGATGCGCCCGGACGGGGTCGAGATCGACGGCGTGCGCTATGACGACGACTGGTTCGTCTCGGGGGCCTCGATCGGCATCGACCCCTCCCTGCTGCGCAGCGGCGACAACGACGATCCGACCCACTGGTGCGTGCAGACCACCGTGCTGGCCGAAGGACGCGAGCCCGCCACTCCCGGGTTGGAGAACGACCCCTGCAAGGGTTGACGCGTGGCTGAGCTGATCCTGCTGCTGCTCCTCCTCAGCGCCCCGGGCCGCTCGGGCGAGCGCGCCGGGATCACCATGCCCGACACGATCCAGCTGGGGGAGGCCAGCCTCGTCCTGAACGGCATCGGGCTGCGCGAGCGCTTCTTCCTCGACCAGCTGGTGGTCGGGCTCTACCTACCCTCCCGCACCACCGCCGCAGCCAAGGCCCTCGACCCCGCCCAGCCCAGCTCGCTGCGCCTGCACGTGCTCAGCAAGGAGCTGCCGGTCGAGGACCTCAAGGAGCTGCTGGAGCGCGGCCGCCCTCCGCAGCAGCGGGCCGATCTGGATCCCCACTTCCAGCGCTTCGAGGGCTGGCTGCTCACCCTGAACAAGGGCGATGTGCTCACCCTGGACTACCAGCCCGGCTCAGGCACCGAGCTGAGCATCAACGGCAGCGCCCGCGGCCAGATCGAAGGCCCCGAGTTCATGCAGGCGATCTGGCGCTCCATGCTGGGCCCCGACCCGATCAGCCGCTCCCTCAAAGAGCAGCTGCTGGGCGACTGAGCCCCCCAGCCGGGCGGAACCCTACTCCGTCTTCTCGGCCCGGGTCTCGATGTCGACGTCGAGCACGTACCAGAAGGCCGTCCCGCCCCCGCCCATGCTGTAGCCCCCGGAGTCGGTCTCGGGCTGCACCCGCAGGGTCCACAGGCCCGGCTCGTCGACGGTGATCGTCAGGTAGGGGTCGAGGTTGTAGTAGCCCGACTCGTTGCTGGAGCCGTCGGTGCGCTCCAGGGTGCCGTCGGGGGCGTAGAGCTCGAGCTCGACGTCGGCGGGGCTGCCGAAGAACCAGGCGTCGATGTCCAGCACCAGGTCGTGGGTCCCCTCGCCCAGCTCGAAGCTGTACCAGTCGTAGTCGGTGGCCGAGTCGATGCGCGCGAAGCGCCGGTCGCCGGCCTCGATGGGCTCGGCGGTGCTGCGCGTGTCGTTGGCGCCGAGCTCGGTCGAGATCCACTCCACGGGGGCCTTGACCGAGCTGACCATCAGCTCCCAGGTGTAGGGATCGCCGCCGCGCCCGAAGTGCTCGGAGAGGGTGATGTAGAAGCTGGGCGTGTCCTCGATCGGGAAGACCAGCGTCGCGTCGGTCGACTCGGGGTTCTGGATCTTGCTGGCTCCGTAGGGGCCGTCGCTGCTGGAGATGGCCAGCGTCAGGTCGGCGAGGCTGCCGATCTCGAAGGCCCGCGACCAGATGCGCAGCCAGCCCGGCTCGCTGGTTTCGGTGTAGAAGATCTCCGAGACGTCGCCCTCGGCGAAGGTCCCGCAGGCCCAGACCTCCATCGGCAGATCCTGCGCCAGCTCGTAGGGGCTGTTGGGCTCGACCTCGGGCACATCGCAGGGCAGGCCCGCGGTGGGCTCGGTCCCGCCGCCGTCCCCGGTGTCGGTGGGCTCGTTCGTGTCCGTGCCGGTGGGATCGTCGGTGGGGTCCACCGGGTTGATCTCGACACAGGCCATGCGGTTGCAGGCCAGGAACAGGAGCAGGTAGGGCGTCATACAGACTACGATAGCCCCACCCGCCCCCTTCCC
>DDSR01000071.1 GCA_002343455.1 Deltaproteobacteria bacterium UBA2385
CGAGCTCTTCGGCTACGAGGCGGGAGCCTTCACGGGGGCTCGGGGGCGGAAGGAGGGGCGCTTCGACCTCGCCCAGGGCAGCACCCTCTTCCTGGACGAGGTCACCGAGCTCACCCTGGCCTTGCAGGTGAAGCTGCTGCGGGTGCTGCAGGACGGCGAGTACGAGCGTATCGGCGGCACGCGGACCCTGCGCACCGACGCGCGCATCCTGGCGGCCACCAACCGCGACCCCGAGAAGGCCGTCGCCGAGGGGCGGCTGCGCGAGGACCTCTACTACCGGCTCAACGTGATCCGACTGGAGCTGCCCCCGCTGCGCCAGCGTCGGGACGACATCCCCCTCCTCGCCCGCCACTTCCTCGCCCTGCACGCCGAGCGCAACCGCAAGACGATCGCGGGCCTCTCCGACGACGCCCTGGAGGCCCTCTCCAGCTGGAGCTGGCCCGGCAATGTGCGCGAGCTGGAGAACGCCATCGAGCGCGCCGTCGTCCTGGCCCGGGGTGAACAGATCGAGCTCACGGATCTGCCCCCGGTCCTGCGACAGGCCCGGCAGCGCAGCGGCCTGCTCAGCTTCGCCCCCGGGACGCCCCTCAAGGTCGTCGAGCGGGCCATGATCGAGTCGACCCTCGAGCAATGCGGCGGCGACAAGGCCCTGGCCGCCAGCCTGCTCGGCATCACCGCCCGCACGATCTACCGGCGGGAGGCCGAGTGGCGGGGCGACGAGGATGTCGAGCCTTCCGGCGGTTAAGCCCCGCGCAGGAGGTCCCATGCGTCTTCGTCTCCCCCTCGCCCTGACCCTGATCTTCGCGCTCGGCTGCATGTGCGGCGAGAACAGCCCCTTCCAGCAGGGCATGGACCAGGCCATGGTCGAGAACCTCGACCAGCTCAGCGCCAAGGTGGAGCAGCTCGACCGCTCTCCCGAGCACCGCCGCATGCTGGAGCTGATCGCCCGGGCGCGGGCCGACGCCCTGGAGGGGCGGGTGCCGCTGGTGGACGGCTCGGTCTGGCTGGCCGAGGCCGAGCAGGCCATCGCCGACGGGTCCGTCAGCGACGCCGAGCTCAAGGCCCTGGACGCCTCCTACAAGGCCAAGGTGTCGGCCCCCGCGGCGGGTCCTCCTCCCTGAGCGGGCGCCTGGGGCGGGGCGCCGCGCAGGCGGGCCACCAGCACCAGGGACGCGACGAAGAGCGCGATCATGATCCACTGGGCCGGGGTCAGGCCGGCGTAGCGCAGATCGGCGCCGTCCAGATCGGTGTTGCGCAAGAAGTCCAGCAGGAAGCGGATCGGCGCGTACATGGCGGCGAAGAGGGCCAGGAAGAAGCCCGGGCGGGTCGGTCGCCGGGCCAGCAGGAAGAAGGTCAGGGCGATGACCGCGGTCCACAGCGCCTCGTACAGGCCCAGGTCGTGCCGGGCCCCGCCCGGGAAGTCCACCGCCAGGAAGAAGTCGCTGGGCCGGCCGATGTGGTCGTGGGCGCTGAAGCAGCCCAGCCGCGCGATCGTCCAGGCGAAGGGGAAGCCGAAGGCGATGACGTCGGCGTGCACCCAGAAGTCGCGCTTGCGGATGACCTTGTAGAAGAGGACCGCGCCGACGATGGCCCCCAGGAAGCCGCCCGTGCTGGAGAGGCCCGCCCAGACCTTGAACAGGGTCAGCCAGCCCTCCTCTTCGATCAGGTGCGGGTTGTAGGCGGCGACGTGCAGGAAGTGGCCGCCGACGAAGCCCATGCCGACGATCACGACCGCCCCGTCGACGATGTCGCGCACGTCCAGGCCGAGCCGGATGCCGCGGGCGCGGGCGATCTCCAGGCCGACCATGAACGAGACGGCGGCCAGGATCTCCCACAGGGAGAGGGTCCAGGAGCCGATCGGGAAGGAGACTGGCGCGAAGTAGGGGATGGCGGCGAGCATGGGGCGGTCTAACCCCCCCTCGGGGGAATCCGCGCTATGGAGACCCCATGAGAGCGACCCCTCGTCCCGGGCCGCCCTCGGGGTTCCCGCCACGTCGTGGGTGTACCATGTTCAAGAAAGTCGCCTCGAGGCTCGCGCAGAGCTCGTCCTTCCGCAAGACCGTGATGAGCACGCCCGTCCTCAGGGAGCTCGCTGGAACGTACATCGGGGGGGAGGACCTGGACGCGGGCCTCGCCACGGTCCAGCAGCTGAACGCCCAGGGCGTCAAGGGGTCGCTGAACTTCTACGGCATGCACGCCTGCCAGGCGGGGAAGGCGGAGCACGCAGCCGATGAGGCGATCACCGCCCTTCGGCGGATCCAGGCGGAGGGGGTCGACGCCAACATCTCGGTCAAGCTGACGATGATCGGCCTGGACATCGGAGAGGACTACTGTCGCCACCAGCTCCGGCGGATCCTGGACTGTGCCTCCGAGTCGCACGGCTTCGTCCGGGTGGACATGGAGGAGTCGCCCTACCTCGATCGGACCCTGCGGATCTTCGAGGAGATGCGGGTCCGATACGGCGTTCGGACCGTCGGGCTGGTCATCCAGTCCTACCTGCGGCATCGCGAGGCCGACCTCGATCGCCTGATGGACCACGGGGCCCACATCCGACTCGTGAAGGGCGGCTGCCGCGAGCGGCGTGACGTCGCCTTCCAGTCGGAACTCGAGATCGACGACGCGTTCCGGCACGACATCGAGCGGCTCCTGAAGCGGGGGCGATCCCCGGCGATCGCCACCTATGACGCCGAGGCGATCGCCTGGACCCGAGACTGCCAGCACCGGTTGGGCCTGGGCCCCGAGGCCCTCGAGTTCCAGATGCTCTTTGGGGTCAAGCCCGAGCTGCTGGGAGCGCTCGTGGCGGACGGCTACTCCGTGCGCTCCTACATCCCTTATGGGGGGGCCTGGCCCACCCATGTGCTCAGCTGCATGCTTCAGCGGGTCCACCCCTTGGACTCCGCGCGCCCCGACCCGCCAGTCGCCCGCGTTTCTTGATATCGTGGGCGCCATTGCGGCCCTGCACCCCAGGGCCCGGAAGAGGTCCGTATGGCCGTCATCACCACCGACATCCTCCTCGAAGGCGCCCGGCGCGACGCCGTCTTCGGCTGGCTGAGCGAGCCCTCGCACCACGAGCAGCTCCTGCAGGGCGTCTTCGACGATCTCTCCCAGGTCAAGCCCGGCGAGTTCGAAGCGAAGCTGCGCAGCCGCCCGGTCGCTCGGCCGATCCGCTACGTCTTCGAGCGGCCCGACGACAGCCACGGTGGCCGGCGGGTGCTCTGCCGGACCGAGGGCCGCCGCATCGCAGGCTCGCTGCACTACAGCCTGCGCACCATGAAGCCCTCGACCAACACCCTGCTGACGGTCCACATGGACTACGAGCCGGGCCGGGTGCTGGGCGCCGCGCTGGACCAGCTCGTCCTGCGCAAGGACCTGGAGTCGGCCCTGCGCAAGATCGCCGAGAACGCCGGTCGGGTCATCCCCCGCGGCTGAGCGAATCCTCCGCAGGACGCAGGGTCCTCGCCATCAGCAGATCGTCCCGCTCCCGCCCGTCGGCCTCGCGCACCGAGCCGCGGCGCCGGCCCTCCTCAACGAAGCCCTGGGCCCGGTAGAGGGCGACGGCGCGCTCGTTGTCGGCCATGACCGCCAGCACCAGGCGGCCCAGGCCCGGCTGCCCCTCGGCCCACCCGATCGCCCGGCTGAGCAGGCGCCGGCCTACGCCTCGCCCGCGCTCCTCGGCGAGCACCATCAGCTCCAGGCTGGCCTCGTGCGCCACCCGCCGGAGCCTCCCGCCGCGCAGCCAGCAGGCGCCGACCAGGGTTCGACCTCGCCAGGCCAGGAGGACCCGGCTGTTGGGCTGCCGGTCCAGCGCGGCGAGCTCCTCGCCCACCGCCTCGACGCTGAGCACCACCTCGTCCGGATCCGCCAAGAACCAGGCCCCCTCTGCCAGCACCGAGGAGCGGAGCTGAGAGAGGGGGCCTGCGTCCTGCCGCGTTGCCGGCCGGATCTCGAGCCGTGCTGCGGGCTTCGCCCGCCCCCCTTCGAGGGGGGCACCGCAAGCGGTTCCCCCCTGACCCGCCTCGTCGCAGTTGGCCCTCCGCTCCTTCGTCGCTTCGGTCCAACCACTCCTCACCGGGTCACCCCCCTCCCTAGGAGGGCGCTCAGAGGGCGTTCGACGCCGTCGGAGCGGCCGCGCCCGCGTCCGCGCCGGTCATGCCGGTCAGGCGGGCGTCGAAGATCTTCAACCGGCTGGTGACCGTGCCGAGCGCCTTGGCGCGCTTGAGCGACTCGTTGCGGAAGACCTTGCGGAAGGCGTAGAGCGCCCCGCGGAAGACCTGGGCGGCCGGCTCCATGTAGTCGCTGGTCATCGCCTCGACGACGCGGCGGTCGATCAGCACCTTGAGCAGCGGGTGCGGGAACTTGCCGGAGCGGGAGAGGAACAGCAGCATGTTGGTGTAGCTGTCGTGCCGCTCGGAGTACATCCGGTCGTAGATCTCCTTCTTCTCGTCGTTGACCAGCCCGTCGCGCTCGGCGATCGTGTGCAGCGAGGTCCCCGGGTAGAAGATGATCGAGAAGACCTGCAAGCGGTAGGGCTTCGGCAGGTTGCTGATCAGCTCGAGCGTCGCCAGCTTGTCGTCCAGCGTCTCGTAGGCGAGGTCATAGACCAGGTCGTACTGCGGGGCCGCGGTGCGGTCGGCGTACTTGGTGATGATCTCGGCCGACTTGATGATCTTGTCGTTGCCCATCGTCGAGCGCTTGAACATCTTCTGGATGCGCGGCGAGCCGTGCTCGACGCCCATCTGGATGCAGAGCAGGCCGGCGTCCACCAGGGCGCCGTACTTCTCGTCGGTGATCGTGCCGGGGCTGCCGAGCAGGTAGAAGGGGAAGCCCACCTTCTCCTTGTACTCCTTGCAGAAGTACAGCATGTCGGGCAGCGGGCGCCCGAAGAAGCTGTCGTCGGAGAACCAGATGAAGTTGATGAAGGGGAAGCGTCGCTTGACCTCGACCAGCTCGTTGATGGTGTGGTCGACGCTGCGGTAGCGCACGTAGCGCTGGCGCTTGTAGAGGTCGCGGTAGAAGCTGTTGCCGCAGTAGGTGCAGGCGTGCGGGCAGCCGCGGCCGGTCATGGTCTGGTAGCCCACCAGCCCGAACATGCGGCTGACCGTGCCGTTGCGCAGGTAGCGGTGCATCAGGTCGTCGTTGCTGGGCAGCAGCTCGCCCTCGAAGAGGTACCAGTGGTCCTCGTGATCGAAGTCGGGGGCCGGGTAGAGGTCCAGGTCCTGCTCCAGCGAGCCGACCATGTTGCGGACGACGGTGTCGCCCTTGCGCCAGATGAGCGACTTGATGTCGTGCAGCTCGTCGCCCTTGCCGGCCTCGAGCTTCTCGATCAGCTGGAGGATCAGGTCCTCGGCGTCGCCGATCGCCACGTAGTCGGCCCAGCGGATGCTCTCGTCGGGGCGGACCGAGGGGTGGAAGCCGCCCCAGATCACCGGGATGCCCAGGCGCTCCTTGATCTCGCGGGTGATCTGCTTGGCGCTGTCGAAGTAGTGGGTCATCAAGGTCACGCCGACCAGGTCAGAGTCCTTGCACAGCTCGATCATCTTGTCGATGACCGAGGCGGCGTACCGGTCCTCGGTCCGCTCGACGTGGGCGTACTCGCCGTCGCCGGCGAAGTCCGGCATGAAGATCATCTGCGTCTGGTGGCCGTGCTGCTTCAGCATGCCCGAGAGCGTGCGGATCCCGTAGTTGGTGACGTCCGGGTAGGGGCTGATGAGGGTGACCTTCACGTGGACTCCTGGCGGGTGGGGATCGACCGGGCTGGGACGCTCCCTGGGCTCTCGGGTACTACCTGCGGTCTGGGGATCGGTCAACAGGGTAGGGGACCTGGAATTTTTCTTCGGACGCTTGTCACAACCGGCCCCGCCCCTGCGTTGGCGGAGTGAACCCCAGCGCCCCGGAGGCCACCGTGACCGTCCTGCCCCCTCCTCTCTCCTCCCGCCTCGTCGCCCTCGACGGCCGCCCCCTGGCCTTGCTCGACGCCAGCCTGCAGATCGACGCCCAGGCCGGCCTCGCCCGCGTCCGCCTCCGCCAGCGCTTCGTCAACCCCTACGCCGAGCCCCTGCGCGTGCTGTTGCAGGTCCCGTTGCCGGCCGACGCCGCCGTGATGGGCTTCTCCTTCGAGCAGCGCGGCCAGCGCGTCGTGGGCGAGGTCGACCGCCGCAGCGCCGCCCGCGAGCGCTTTGAAGAGGCCATCGTCGAGGGCCGCAGCGCCGCCCTGCTGGAAGAGGATCGCAGCAGCCTCTTCTCGCAGGAGGTCGGCAACCTGCCGCCGGGCGAGGAGCTCGTCTGCGAGCTGGAGCTCGACCAGCTCCTGGCCTGGGAGGATCAGGGCTGGACCCTGCGCTTCCCCCTGACCGTGGCCCCCCGCTACCTGGGCGCCGATGGCCGCGTCCCGGACGCCGATCGCCTCGCGGTCGACGTCGCCGAGGGCGGCACCCCGCCGCGCCTGCGCCTGGAAGCCCGCATCGCCGACACCCTGACCGGCCCGGTGCGCTCGCCCTCGCACAGCATCGTGCAGCGGGATCAGCAGGTCGGCCTCTCCGACGAGGGCGGCGTCCCCCTCGACCGCGACCTCGTCCTGCGCTGGCCGGTGGCCGCGCCCGCGACCGGCCTCTCTCTCGCCCTGGCCCGCGCCTCGGCCGATCGCTCCGTCTCCTCCTGCACGGCGGGGCTGCTCAGCCTCGTCCCGCCCGTCGTCGCCGGGCCGGCGGTGCCCCGTGACCTCGTCCTGCTGCTGGACACCAGCGGCTCAATGGGGGGCGCCCCGCTGGCCCAGGCCGTCGCCGTCAGCCTCGCCCTGGTCGACAGCCTGGGGCCGCAGGACCAGCTCCAGATGGTGGAGTTCTCCCTGACGCCGCGGGCCTGGAACGCCGGCCCCGTCGCCGCCACGCCCAAGAACCGCGAGCTGGCCCGCGCCTGGCTGCGCGGCCTGCGGGCCGGCGGTGGCACCGAGATGAAGAGCGGCATCCTGGCTGCCCTGGCCTGCCTGCGGGGCGAGGCCCAGCGCCAGGTCGTCCTGCTGACCGACGGGCTGATCGGCTTCGAGAAGGAGATCGTCGGCGAGATCGCCCGCCGCCTGCCCCGGGGCTGCCGGGTGCACACCGTCGGCATCGGCTCGGGGGTCAACCGCAGCCTGCTGACCCCGGCGGCGCGGGCTGGCGCGGGGGTCGAGGTGATCATCGGGCTGGAGGACTCGCCCGACCAGGCCGCCGCGCGCCTCGTCCAGGCCACCGCCGCGCCGCTGGTGGTCGACCTGGAGCTCTCGGGCAGCGCGCTCCTCGAGTGCGCCCACCACCGGGCCCCCGATCTGCTGGCCGGCCGCCCGGCCCGCCTCGCCCTGGCCCTGCGGCCCGAGGGCGGCAGCCTGCGGGTGCGTGGTCGGACGGCGAGCGGTCCCTGGGAGCAGGAGCTGTCGGTCGCCGCGATCGCGGCGGGCGAGGGCAACCCGGCCCTGCTGGCGCGGCTGGGTCGCGAGAAGGCCGAGGAGCTGGAGCTGCGCGCCGCTCAGGGCGAGCGCGTCGATCGCGAGCTGGAGCAGCTCGGCCTGGACTGGCGGATCAGCACCCGGCTGACCTCTTGGGTCGCCGTCAGTCAGCAGACCACCGTCGATCCGGGCCTTCCCGGGCGCCGGGAGCGTATCCCTCAGGCCCTGCCGCACGGGATGAGCGTCGAGGGGCTGGGGCTGCGTGCTTCAGCGGGCCTCGGGGGGGCGGTCACTGCCTGCATGATGCCTGCTGCGCCGATGATGTCCGCGCCGGTACGCGCGAGCGCTGCGCTGCCCAAGAAGATGCAGACCGTCGCCCGGAGCCGTGCCTCGGTGGCCGACCAGGACTTCAGCCTCATTATGGAGAGCCCCGCGCCGCACTACCCGACGGCCGACGAGGACATCGCCCACCGCAGCCACGACGCCCGCATCGTCCTGGCCAAGGGCGAGCGCCTCGTCCTCGAGCTCGACATCACCGAGATCGACCTCGACTGGCGCCTGCCCGGCGCGCGGGTGCGGCTGCGCCTCTCCGACGGGCGGGTGATCCTCGCCACCCTCGACACCGCCACCAGCACCACGAAGGGCTGGCTGCGCAAGAGCGAGATCCTGCGCGTCGTGCTGGTCGGCCCCGATCTGGGCGCCCTGGCCGCCCTGGTCGAGGAGGTCGAGATCAGCGTGGACACCGAAGCTGGCATCCTGCGCCTGCACCTCTTCCCCAAGGGCCGTCGCTAGGAGCGAGACGAATGGACCTGGACCGCCACCTGCCCGAGATCGCCTCCGGGGACGCCGCCGCCTTCGGGCGCTGGCTGTCCGGGGCCGAACCTCGGCTGCGTGGCGGTCTTCGCCCCTTCGCGACCTCGGTGGACACCGAGGCCGTGCTGCAAGAGGCCCTCCTGCGCACCTGGAACGTCGCACCTCGGGTCCAGCCCGACGGGCGCCCCGACGCACTGCTGAGGCTGGCCGCCCGCATCGCCCGCAACCTCGCCCTCAGCGAGCTGCGGCGAGCCCGGGTCGAGCCCACCGAGGTGCAGCGCCTGGAGCGCCTCGCCGATCAGGAGCTTGAACAGCGGACCGAGCCGGATCCCCTGCTGCGTCGCCTGATCCACAGATGCCGCGAGGCCCTGCCCGCTCAGCCCAGGCGGGCCATCGCCCTGCGGGTGGACGCCTGCGGAGGTGTGTCCGACACCGAGCTGGCCGAGCGCGCCGGCATGAGCCTCAACACCTTCCTGCAGAATGTGCGACGGGCCCGCCTGCTGCTGGTCGAGTGCCTGGCCCGCGGCGGCTTCGCCTGGGAGGCGCCATGAAGGATCTGATCGAGCAGGTGGTCTCCGCCTGGCGACCCCGGGATCTGGACGGTGGCGTGAGAGCCCACCCGTCCTGGTACGATCTGGACGAGGCGCAGCGAGAAGAGGCCTTCGAGGAGACCGTGCGGCAGCGGACGATCGAGGCGGGCCTGGACGCCGAGGGGCTGTCGGGCACGGCGCACGCGGTGCTGGCGCGGATCCAGGGGATCAGGAGGCCGTAGGCCGGGCGGGGGCTTTCGTTCGGCCAAGGTGCGCCGGCGCTTGACGGCTCAAATTCCATCGAATAGAGTCCAACCAGCCCTGGGTCCAACCAGCCCTGGGTCCAACCAGCCCTGGGTCCAACCAGCCCTGGGTCCAACCAGCCCTGGGTCCAACCAGCTATCAATCCCAGAGGCAGTCATGAACGAGCAGAAGTCGGGCGCCAGCCTTCCGTCGGGCACCAGCCAGCGGACGAGCGTCACCACCCAGAAGGTGCTGGCGGTGGAGCTGTGCGACCACCGCGAGGAGGTCACGCTGGGTAGCGCGACCGACAGCCAGGCCGTGGTGGGACCGGTCTTCCGCGACCTGGGGCCGGGTCTGGCGGACATCGTCATCCATGGCAAGGGCTACAACGCCATCAACGGCTTCGAGTACGAGGTCGTCGCGCAGTTCTCCTACGACGGCGACGAGTGGGAGGACTTCACGGGCACCGCCCTCCTGACGGTGGCCGCGGCGGACGTCAACAAGACCCGGATCTCGTCGCCCCACACCAATCGGGGCAACTTCGGGCGCTACCTCCGCTTCATCGTGAAGGTCAGCGACAACGGCGGTGGAGTGGCGAAGGCGCAGCTCAGCATCACCGTCGTCTTCCACTTCCTGGCCTGAGGAGAAGCCACATGGCCAGGAGCTCCGCCAAGGACCGATTTGCACCGGCTGCGGCCACGGGCTCCTGGGTCGTGGTGGAAGCCTCGCCGCTCGATGAGTTCGGGCCCGAGTCCATCGAGGAGCTCTTGGAGGGGCTCCCGGGAGGCTCGGCATGGGACCTGGTCGAGGGCCCGACCGACCCCGCCGCCGAGGCTGCCGAGGGCTTCTCGGCGCTGGGGGACGCGGTCCTGTCGCCGTGGGGCTCGCTGGTTCGCCCTTGGCAACTGCCGGGCCAGGGGACCATCCTCTCCATCGTGGACGGCTGGGTCCCGTCGGACCCGCAGTTCAGCCTGTACTCGGACACCACCTATCCCCTGGCCCGCCCCTTCGACCTGAAAGGGTCGCTCGCGGCGGTGTGGGAGTTCTACAACACCGAAGTGACCGGGATCGAGCTCGACACCGTAGTGAACTGGGCCGGGGATGAGGTGGACGAGTCGGTGGTCCGGATCGCGGCCTCGATCCTGGACTCGGCGGCGTCTGCGGTGGTCGTCCGCGGGTTGATGGGGCCGATGGGGATTCTGGGGCGGCGAATGACGGTGGAAGAGGGTGGGTTCGCGGGGAGCTTTCCGCTCTTCGACCCGTTCACGACGCCGACCCGGCGGGCGATACGGCGGTATCGGACTTTGGACGAACAGATGACGGAACCGTTCGGCGTTCGGCCGTGGGCCTCCAGCCAAGGGCTGAATGAGGTAATCACCGGTGCGGTGGGATTGGTGATAGACACGTTCCCGTTGCCCAACTCGGGCGAGGTGCTCCCGGATGGAGACTCCCTCAACTACGAAGGATTCTTCGACCGCCCCTTTAACCCCGTCATCGGTACCCTGCTCGGCAAGTCGCCCTACATGCAGGGCTTCTGGCGTACGGGAGGGCTGCTCGGGGCGGTTCGCACCCTGCTCGCCCCCGATCGGACTGAACCCGAGATCGCCTGTCTCCCTCTGAACTGGGCGGCCAACAACATCGCGGAGTTTCTTCCCACCTACATGGAGTGGTTGCAGTGGTTCCTTGACCGGGTCGAGGCAAACGGGGGTGGAGAGTCCCTCAAGCGTGCGCTCGTGAAGGTCGGACTGTCCGCGGACCAGGCCACACAGGTGGTGGATGCCTACGACACCATTCAAGCGATGGGCGGCCATGTGGTCGTCATGGTGCCTGAAGTCAACGAGGTGCTGCTCGGCAAGCTCTTGTCCACGTTGACCGAGGTTCGGGAGAGTCGTCCCCTGAAAGCGAGCGCCCTCGGCGACGCCTTGCGCGGTGGGTTGAACCTCGGCGGGCTGTTGGTGCTGGGACCGCTGCTGGTCATCCCATGGATGATGGTGTTGCAGCATGGGGAAGACGCCTTGGATGAGCTGGACGACGCCGTCGACGAGGCCCTTCTTCGCCTGGAGGCGGGCCTGACGGAGGCCATCCAGACCGGTCGGGATGGGAACGACGCGCTGGGCATCATCCTGTACACGGCAGCGACCGCCCTCAAGCCGGTGATGGACTGGAGCTGGAAGCCCTTCTGGAAGCGGGAGCGAAACGCCTACAGCCTCGGGTTGGACGAGGGCATCGAGGAGAAGGCCCTCCTGGGGATGGACGCGTCGGGGGTGACCGCGCTGCTGGGCGGTCTGTTCGGGATCTGGCTGGACGACCGCCTCGAAGAGACCCTCATCGTGAGTCGCGCGAGCTCAGAGCTCAGCCCTGAGGCCTTGAACGAGCTCCAGCTACTAACTACGCGTGAGTCCGTGGTACCGGTGATGATGCTCGACACGGCCTACCTCTCGCGGTCCTTCTACAACGGGTTTGGCAGCTGGCCGGCGGAGACCTTCGCCACGCCCGTCGACGGACAGCACATCGGGCCCTGGGTGGAAGCGGCCAGCCCGCTCCTCCAGCTTGTGCTGGCCATCGACACCGCCAGCGCCCTCCTGGAAGCCGGTGTACAAGCCGAGAGCCTGCCCTGCGCCCTCTCTGGACTGGCGACGGGGTCGGACACGCTGGGCCAGCAGGTGCGCAAGGTCCTGTCCATCGTGGGCATGGAGTCGCTGGCACAGGTGCTCCCAGGCTCCTCTATTCCGAGGTTCATCGCGGTCATGTGGCGGCAAGCGATGGTCGACCGGCTGCTCCTGGACCTGAGCGCCGGCGGCTTGACCGACCTGAGCGCGGTCTACGAGTTGATCCCTTGGATGCGCAGCTCAGCCGATCGATCCAGCCTGGACCGGCTGCTGGGCCCGCTCGATTTCGAGCGCGGCGGTCGCCGCTGGGAGGAAGGTTCCATCGGCGTCATGGGCGGGGCGTCACTGGTTCCGGACGTGTACGAGGGTGTGAGCGTAGAGTGGTCGCCGGCCGACTCCCTGGATGAGTGCTGGGCCCGTTTGACCGCGTTGCAGAGAGAGCAATGGCTGCAGGATGTCGTAGTCCTGCTGGATCGAGCTGGGATGGCGGCGTTGAGGGCGCTCCTGGCGTCGAGCGACTCCTTGCCGCATGGCACAGCGCCGATTCGACCCGATGACTTCCCGTTCTCCACCTCCGCCGACGGATCCGTGTGGACCTGGATGGGCCCATGACCGGCCTCCTCGTGTTGCTGTGGGCCTGCGACGGCGGCAAGACCGAGCCCGAGCCCGAGCCCGAACCGGACCCCTGCAATCTCGACGACGACCAGTACCTCTCCATCGAGTGTGGAGGCCTGGACTGCGACGACCTCGACCCTGAGATCAGCCCCGATGCAGACGAGATCTGGTACGACGGCATCGACCAGGACTGCGACGGTGCGAGTGATTTCGACCAGGACGGGGATGGCCAGGATGCGTTGGAGTTCGGCGGCGAAGACTGCGACGACACCGACTTCTACACGGGGCCAGACGCAATCGAGGTCTGCGGAGACGGGCGTGACAACGACTGCGACGGTGGGGTGGACGAAGACCCCTGCGCTCGGACCTGGGAAGAGGCGCTGGGGTTCTGGGTGTCACCAACGCTTCACCATGTTGGAGCGGATATGGCCGCGAACTGCGATCTGGACGGGGACGGAGTCCTGGAGGTGCTCACCGTGGCGCCGAGAGCAATTGACGACGACTTCTATCTATTTGGAACAGTACGGGGCGTTCAGACAGCATCCGTGGGTGAGGAGTTTTTCCCGAAGGAAGGCCTGGTGGTTTCGTCGTACATCGAATACGCTTGGGAGAGCTTCGGCGTCGGGATTGACTGCCGAGGAGACCTGGATGGGGATGGCTTTGCCGACCTTGCGGTGGCGGCGGGTTCCCCGGTTGATGGGTTGGGAAGCGTGGCTGTGTTCCTGGGCCCGGTAGGGGGCGATCTCGACTATAGTGACGCAGACTTCTGGTACAGTGGGCAGTTTACCGATGCGAGCGATGAGGTTGGCTATGTAGGGGCCGCAGTGCGCTTGGCAGACATGACGGGTGATGGTCATGCGGATCTGATCATGAGCGGAAGTCATGCTCCTCCCCCGGTCGAAATTGGCTGGAGGCCTTCCGATGCCCGAGGTGCCTACGTGCTTCGGGGGCCCCTTGAGCCCGGAATCAACGACGACTGGCGTTCACTGGTCTACATCCCTGGCGGCCAGGCAGAGCTGCTTGAGGTGGTTGATCTGGACGGCGACGGAGTCAACGACGTCGTCCTCACCGACGACGTAGAGCTTGGATCCGGTGTGCGTTGTGCGAGGGCGTTTTCAGGCACAACGCTGGCGTTGGCGACCTCGGGGAGCAGGCTGAGCGAGGCCGAGGCGTTCTGGAACATGGACTGTGATGTAGATGTCAGCGTAGACCCCGAATTTGACTATGCCGCTTATGTGGATCCGGTGCACTTCGCCCGGGCAGAAGACCTCGATGACGATGGGTACGCCGATGTGATGGTGGGTCACAGAAACGGATGGTCGGCCTTCCAGGGTGGGGCCATGCACACATCGGAGCCCGACTCCGCCGAAGCGGTGCTCTACTCCCCATTCTGTTCCTCCTTCTCCGGGATTGTAGACGTTGCCTTCGAGCGCACTGACGACGGACGCCTGATCTGGGCGACGGCGCTGGGTGGTCCTCCGGACTGCCCCGAGCAGCTCAACGTCTTCCTCGGTAAGGTGGCGGTCTTTCAAGACTGGCAGTGGGCCTCGGTCGGCTGGGAGGACGCGGTCGGCTGGGTGATGTGGGAGCCGGACATCATCGAAGCCACAAATCTTCCCGCAGTGCAGTGGCCGAAGCTGGGAAACCTGGCCTTCTCGCATGAGGTGCCAGGCCAGACCCGCCTATGGATCGGTCACGCTGCGTGGACTGGCGAACCGGGCGTCACCGGCTGGCTTGCCGTCTATGACCTCAACGACCTGATCCCGCAGCCTTGACACCAATGAGCCCGACCCTCCAGTTCCTACGCTCCTCTGACGGATCTGTGTGGACCTGGATGGGCCCATGACCGCCCTCCTCGTGTTGCTGTGGGCCTGCGACGGCGGCAAGCCCGAGCCCGAGCCCGAACCTGATCCCTGCGATCTCGACGAGGACGGCTACCAGTCGATCGAATGTGGAGGGCAGGACTGCGACGACCTCGACCCCTCGATCAACCCCGATGCGGAGGAGATCTGGTACGACGGCATCGACCAGGACTGCGACGGCGCGAGTGATTTCGACCAGGACGGGGATGGCCAGGATGCGCTGGAGTTCGGCGGCGAAGACTGCGACGACACCGACTTCTACACGGGGCCAGACGCAATCGAGGTCTGCGGAGACGGGCGTGACAACGACTGCGACGGCGCGGTGGACGAAGACCCCTGCGCGCGAACCTGGGACGACGCGCTGGGGTTCTGGAGGTCGCCTGAGCAGGGATACCTCGGGGCCGGACTGGCGACCGACTGCGACCTGGATGGAGATGGCGAGCTGGAGGTGCTGGTACTCGCTCCGGAGGCGATCGCGGGGCACAAGATCGACGGCACGACGCGCGGCGTGCAGACTGCATCAGAAGGGAGTACATTTTTCCCGAAGGACGGTCTGTCGGTCTCCGCCCGAGTGGAAACGGAGCTATTTCCTGGACGTTTTGGTACAGGAGCCGACTGCCTTGGAGATCTGGACGGAGATGGGCAGACCGACCTGGTGGTGGTGATGGACGATGCGCTGGATCAGCAAGGCACACACGCCGTGTTCCTGGGACCATTGTCGGGAACAATGGGACTGGACGATGCCGATTTCTGGTATTCCGGGCGGTCATTGCTTGAATACAATGTCGGATCAGCCGTACGCCTGGCTGACTTGACGGGCGATGGCCGATCAGACCTCCTGATGGGAATGGGAAAGGCCCCCATTCCACTGGAATGGGTATCAAATCCGCAGGATGGGGCTATGCTTCTTCGTGGACCCTTCGAACTGGGGGCCAACGACGACTGGCGGTCTCTCCTTCGTTTGCCAGGAAACAAGACCGAGTGGTTGGAAGTAGCTGACCTCGATGGAGATGGCATCGACGACGTGGTCCTGACTGACGACCTGGAGTTCGGCTCGCTGGTGCGCTGCGCCAGAGCCTTCTCTGGTGAGGACCTGGCGAACTATACGGCAGGGACGACCCTTACCGCCGCCGACGCCTTTTGGAGCCTTGATTGCGAGGTCGATGTGCGGGTCGATCCCTCTCTGTACATGGCTGACTACATTGACCCTGTTCACGTTGTGCGGACGGAGGACCTGGATGGCGATGGCCATCGCGACGCCATGGTGGGGCATCGAAATGGCTGGTCTGCATTCTCGGGTTCGAACAGAACGGACGAAGCAGCGTCGACTGCGGAAGCGACTCTCCATGCGCCGTTCTGCTTCTCTACATCTGGCGTGGTCGACGCGGTCTTCGAACGAACCCAGGAGGGTGGGCTGGTCTGGGCGACGGCCCTGGCCGGGCCGCCCGACTGTCCCGAACTCGAGAATCCGTTCCTGGGCAGGGTGGCTGTATTCCAAGAATGGCAGTGGTCCGCGCATGGGTGGGAGGATGCGGCGGGTTGGGTGATGTGGGAGCCGGACGTCGGCGAGACATGGCCTTCAGACCTCCAGTTCGCCAAGCTCACAAACCTCGCCTTCTCACAAGAGGTGCAGGACCAGACCCGCCTCTGGATTGGACACCCGACCTACCTCACTGGCGACTCGACCACCGGCTGGCTCGCCGTCTACGACCTCAACGACCTGCTACCCACGCCCTGATCCCGTGAACCAGACCGCCACGTCCTCGAGCGCCTTGCGTCGCAGATCGGGGACCATCGCGTCCTCGGCGGGGTAGCCGACCGGGAAGAGGATCATCGGCTGCTCGTTTCCGGGGCGGCCGAGGATCTCGTTGAGGAAGCGCAAGGGCGAGGGGGTGTGGGTGAGGGTGGCGAGGCCGGCCTGGTGTACAGCCGCGATGAACAGCCCGCAGGCGATGCCGACGCTCTCGCGCACATAGTAGTTCTTGCGCCGGCTGCCGTCGGGGTCGAGGGAGTAGTTCTCGGCGAAGGCGACGACCAGCCAGGGCGCCACCTCCAGGTAGGGCTTCTGCCAGCTCGTGCCGATCGGCTCCAGGGCCTCTCGCCAGTCCGGCGGCATCCGCCCGCCGTAGTTCTCGCGCTCCTCGGCCTCGGCGGCGAGGCGGATCCGCGCCTTGACCGAGGGATCCGAGACGGCCACGAAGCGCCAGGGCTGGCGGTGGGCGCCGGAGGGCGCGGTCGAGGCCGCACGGATGAGATCGGCGATCACCTGCTGGGGGATGGGGTCCGGCCGAAAGGCGCGCACGCTGCGCCGCTGGTCCAGGTCGAGGAAGGTCTGGCGGGCGCGCGAGCAGACCTCGGTCTCGGAGAGGCGGGCTGGACGGTAAGGGATCGGGGGCTTCATCGCGGCCCCCTGCCCCCGCCTCCACCGCCCTGCGGTCCCCGGCCTCCGCCTCCGCCTCCCTGCGGTCCACGTCCTCCGCCGCCTCCGCCCTGCGGTCCTCGGCCACCGCCACCGCCCTGGGGCCCACGTCCCCCGCCTCCCTGGGGCCCACGTCCCCCGCCTCCCTGCGGTCCACGTCCTCCCCCACCGCCTTGCGGCCCTCTCCCGCCTCCGCCCTGCGGTCCTCGCCCGCCTCCGCCCTGCGGTCCTCGCCCGCCCGCCGGCGGTCCGCCGCGGCCTCCCCCCGGACCCTGGCCCACGGGCCGTCCCTGGTAGACCTTCTCCTCGGCCGGCTTGCCGCCGCTGCCGCGCTTGCGTCGCGGGCCCTCGGCGTCTCGGGGTTTCTCGGCCAGGGCCGCTTCGGTCACCTCGCGGGCCAGGCGCTGGCCGTCGACCACCCGCTGGCTGCGGCGGGGGCCCTGGCCGGTCAGCTCGCTGTCGGGGCGCAGCTTGCCGTTCTCGAAGAGGTGCCAGATCTCCCGACCGTACTCGGTCTCGGTCAGGGCCGGGTTGAAGCGGGCGAGGTGGGTGGTGAGGTGGTCCAGATCCCGCAGGAAGACCGGCTTGGCGTTGCGGTTCGACGAGGCGTCGATCGCCTGCGGCAGGTCGATGATGACCGGTCCGTCCCAGGCGATCAGCACGTTGTACTCGGACAGATCGCCGTGTACGATGCCGGCCAGCAGCATGCGCGCGGCCTGCTCGGCCAGGAAGTGCAGCATCGCCCGGGCGTGCTCGGGCGAGAGGGGGACGTCGTACAGCCGAGGCGCCGGGGCGCCGTTGTGGTCGAGGATCAGCTCCATCAACAGGACGCCGTCGCTGAAGACCAGGGGCTGCGGCACCCGCACCCCCGCCGCCGCCAGCTTGTTCAGGGCGTCGACCTCGGCCGTCTGCCAGGCCATCTCCTCCTGGTCGCGGCCGAAGCTGCTGCGCTTGGCCATGGCCCGGGCGTCGCGGCTGTTGCGGACCTTGCGGCCCTCGGTGTAGGCGACGCGCTGGGTGAAGCTGCGGCTGTGGGCCTCTTTGTAGACCTTGGCGCAGACGACCTCGCCCTGGCTGCGGACGATCCACGCCGCCGCCTCCTTGCCGCTCATCAAGGGACGCAAGACCTCGTCGATGAGGCCCACCTCGTAGAGAGGCTCGAGCTGCTTGGGAACGCGCATGGTCTCCCGGTCGTGAGGGCCGCCGCCCTCAGAAAGAAGTGTTCTTCTCGGAGATGTCGACGATCTTGTCGTCGTCGAGGATGACCTCGCGCAGGAAGAGCCGGGTGGCCTTGTACTGGGTCTTGGAGTTCGGCTCCCACAGCAGGGCCGAGCCGTCGGCGTGGCCCTCGAAGCGGAAGATCCACAGCTCGCTGCGGCTGGCCTGGCGGCCGGGCAGCCGCTGCTTGTCGAAGGGGTTGCCCCAGGACATCTCCAGCATGTCCTTGGTCCAGCCCAGCTCGACCTTGCCGGCGATGATCAGGTCGCGGGTCTCGGGGTCGTACTTGTAGAAGCGGTCCCAGTGGCCGGCCTCCTGGAGCCAGGCGTTGCGCTCGTCCTCGGTCTTGAGCTTGAGCCAGGCCTTCTTCTGGTCTTCGGTCAGGTAGGAGCGCAGCGCGTAGTAGTGGTCGAACTCGGCGTCGCTGAGCTTCTTGATCTTGCCCTTCATGCCCGCGTCGGCGGAGAAGCTGAGGGCCAGGGCGAGGAGGAGGGCGTGCATCGCAGCTCCGGAGGGTGAGGCAGGGGTGTAACGCGCTTGCGCGCGGGGATCCGGCCGGCCGCTTCAGGGGAGGGGGAAGGGCGCGTCCGGGAGGGCGAGGTCGACGGCGCTGGCCGGCACCCAGCCCTTGCGGGCATCGGGCAGCTCGATCAACACCGCGGCAGGGGGTCCGGCTTCCCCGCCCTCCCAGCGCTCCAGGGTGCGGACCACGGCGCCCTCGTGCAGGACGAAGAGCTCGACGCCCTCGGCGCCCAGGGCGGAGCGCACCGTGACCTGCGGCAGCAGCACGGTCGCGGCGGGCGGGCGGCGGGCGTCCAGGGCGGCGCCCAGGCCCAGGAGCAGGGCCAGGAGCAGGCTGAGCAGCAGCCCGGGGTGAGGGCGAGGGGAGGGCTGGCTTCGCTGCCGGGCCCGCAAGGCGAGCAGGAATTGCGCGCTGAGGCCCAGGGTGGCGAAGCCCCCGGCGAGGCGGGCCTGGGTCGCGGGAGAGAGCCAGCCCTGCCAGAGGAAGGGGCCGATGGAGGGGGCGGGCAGGTCCAGGCGGTCCTGGGTGCGGGCTCGGGCGTAGGCGAGGTTGGCCCGCAGATCGGCGTCGCCGGGCGAGAGGCGCAGGCCGCGCATCCAGGCGGCGATGGCGGGGCCGACCTGCTCCTGGCGGTAGAGGGCGTTGCCCAGGCCGTGGTAGACGGCCGGGTCGACGGCGCCCTCGGCCAGGGCCTCGGCGAAAGCGCCGACGGCGGCGGGCTGGTCGCCGGCCCGGGAGGCCTCGACCCCGCGCTCGAAGGCCGGGCTCGCCAGGGCGGGGAGCAGGGCCAGCAGCAGGATCATGTCGCCTCCACGAAGGCCCGCACCCGGGCCTCCAGGTCGCCGCCGGGCTGGAAGCCGCCGTAGCGGGCGCGGCTGAGGTCCTCGTAGACGGCCAACGCCTCGGGGCCCAGCGCGCTGACGGCCTGCGGGTCCAGGCCCGGGGCGGGGCGGCCCAGGCGCAGCGCGCAGGACTCGCGGAAGGCCTGCTCCAGGGCGGCGAGGCGCGGGCCGGCCTCCGGCGGGAGGGTCCGCAGGCTGGCCCGCAGCGTGGCCCGCGGGTCGCCCTGGCGCCGCTTGAGCAGGCCCTCGGCCCCCAAGGCCAGCAGGCCCAGGGCCGGCAGCAGGGGGGGGAGCAGGGCCCAGGGCAGGGCCGCGCGCAGGCTGCGGTCGCGGATCCGGGCCTTGCCGGGGACGGGCAGGATGTCCTCGCCCAGGGCGGCGACCTCCTCGCGGGCGTCGGCGCTGCCCTCCTCGGGCCGGGCGAAGCTGGCGACCTGGCCGCCGCTGCCGGGCTCGACCTCGATGCGCAGCGGCTCGGTCTGGAGCTGCACGTAGCGCTCGGCGACCGGGTCGAAGACGCTGAGCACCACGGGCGGGAGCTCCAGCAGGCCCTCGCGGGCGGGCACGATGGCGCGGCGGAAGCGGGCGACGCTGTGCAGGCGGCCGTCCACCAGCCGTGCGCTGAGCTCGGGGCTGTCGTCGTAGGCGCGGAAGGCCTCGGTGTCCGGGGCGGGCGGCAGGCGGGCGCCGGTCAGGGTGCCGTCGCCGCTCAGCGTCAGCTCCAGGGTCAAGGACTCGCCCTGGGCCACCCGGGGGACGCTGCCGGTGGACAGCGGGCCCGAGGGCCCCTTCAGCGTGGCCTGCAGCTCGAACCGCCCGACCAGCCCGCTGAAGTCGGCCGGGCGACCCTCGCCGGGCAGGGGGCGGATGCGGGTCGGGATCGGGGCGCTGCTGAGGGTGCGGGTCTCGACCGCGCCGAGGAAGGGGCTGCGGCGGTCCTGGGTGCGCGCCGGCAGGCGAGCCGTGAGCAGGGTGGCGGGGATGGTGCGCTCGCCCTCGGCGGCGGCGATCAGCGGCAGGACGATCTCCTGGACCTGGTAGCTGGTGTCGCCCTGGTCGAGGCGGTACTCCTTGCGGGCGGCCTCGGCGCTCTTCTCGATGGTGAAGCCGTCGAAGTCCGGGGGGCTCCACTCGATGTCCAGCACGCGCTCGGCGGTGCGGAAGCGGAAGGTGTAGGTCAGGACCTCGCCCAGGAAGGGATCGGTGCGGGAGAGCTCGGCCTCGACCCCGCTGGAGCCCGAGGGGGCCGCGGTGGGGGCGCTGACCTTGACGGTGCGCGCCTCGGCCCGCAGCGTACGATCGCCGATGACCAGCTCGACCGGTCCGACGTTCCAGCTGCCCTCGGACCGGGCGGTCAGGGCGAAGCTGTAGTCGACGATGCGGGTGGCCTGGAAGTTGACCATCAGGTGCTGCTGGCTCTGCCCGGTGAAGCGGGCCGCCAGGCCCTCGCCGACGATCAGCTCGGGCCGCCCGCCGCGCATGACCCCGTCGATCAGCCGGATGCGGGCGGTGATGGTCTGCCCGACGACCAGCTCGCTGCTGTCGAGCTCCAGCTCCAGGCGCGGATCGCCCGCCGCCAGCGCCGGCCGGGCGGCGAGGAGCAGGGGCATCAGCAGCAGCAGGCGGCGGGTCGGGTCCATCACCAGTCCTTGGTCCCCTTGCGGGCGTCGGGGTCTATCTCGACCCGCGGCGAGCCCTCCTCGACCCCGTCGAAGAGGCGGTTGGCCTCCTGCTCGGAGACGCTGCCGGGGCGGTGGACCTCGGTCGGCTCGCCCTCGCCGCTGTCCTGGGCCTCGCCCGCGGGTTGACTGGAGGGATCGAGCTCGCCGTCCAGCGGCTGCTGGGGCTCTCCCTGTTGGGGCTCGCGGGTCCCGTCGTTCTCCTGGGGCTCCTGCGGCTCTTGCGGCTCCTGCTGCTCCTGGGGCTCGCCCTGCTGCTCTTGCGGCTCGCCCTGCTGCTCTTGCGGCTCGCCCTGCTGCTCTTGCGGCTCACCCTCCTGGTCCTGGGGCTCGCCCTCCTGGTCCTGCTCCTGGTCCTGCTGGGGAGGCTCCTCTTGCAGGCGCCTGGCGATCTCCTGGCGGACGGCCTCGGCGCTCTTGGCGGCGGGGTGCTCGGGGTCCGTGCTCTGGACCTGCTCCCAGCGCTCGACCGCCTCCTGCAGCCGGCCTGCCCGATAGGCCGACAGGCCCGCGTTGGAGCTCGCCCGTCGCTTCTGCGCCGGGTCGACGGCGCGCTCGGCGACCTGCGAGAGCACCTCGTAGGCCCGGTTGTAGTCGCCCTCCTGGAAGAGGGCCTGGCCGACCCGCTCGGCGAGGTCCAGGTCGCGGGGGCGCTCGACCTGCTCGGCCAGCAGGCGGTCGAGCTCGCTCTCGGAGGAGGCCGCGGCAGGCAGGCTGAAGCAGAGCAGCAGGGCGAGGCTGAGGGCGGGGGCGCGCAGGCCGGCGCTGAGCGCGATCAGGCCGAGGCCGAGCGCCAGGGGCCAGGCGAAGCGCTCGTCCCAGATCTGCTCGCGTCGGACGCCTCGCTCGGCGGTCTGGAGCCCGCCGCCGCGGATGCCCTCGACGTAGAGGGCGACCAGGTCCTCGTTGCCGGGCACGCTGTCGGCGTAGGCGCCGCCGCCGATCTCGGCCAGCTTCAGCAGGGTGCTACGGTCCAGCCGGGTCAGGACGACGCCGGTGGCCGGGTCGTTCTTGAAGCCGCCCTCGGGCAGGGGGATGGGGGCGCCGTCGGGGGTGCCGACGCCCAGGGAGTAGATGCGGACGTCCTGCTCGGCGGCGAGGGTCGCGGCGGCCTCGGCCTGGCCGACCTGGTCCTCGCCGTCGCTGATCAGCAGCAGCACCCGCTGCGCCTGGCCGGGGGGGCCCAGCAGCTCCAGGCCGACCTCGATCGCCCGCCCCAGATCGGTGCCCTGGGCCTTCAGGGTGGAGGTGTCGCTGTCGCGGACAATGCTGCGCAGGGCGGAGAGGTCCTCGGTCAGCGGGACCCGGGCGTAGGCGCCGCCAGCGGACAGCACCAGCCCGAGGCGATCCCCGCGGGCGAGCCCGGTCAGGTCGATGATCTCGCGCCGGGCCCGCTCCATGCGGGAGGGGCTGACGTCCTGGGCGTCCATCGAGCGCGAGACATCCAGCACGATCACGATGTCCAGGCCCTCCTGGCGGATCTCCCGCCACTGGTAGCCGTAGCGGGGCTGGGCCAGGGCGAAGAGGGCCAGGGCGAGGCCGGCCAGCAGCAGGAGCAGGCGGCGGCGGTGGTGGGAGGCGGCCTGGGGCCCCAGGCGGCGGGAGCCCAGGCTGAGGCTGTCCAGGGCCTTCGCCCGGGCGCGCAGCGAGAGGAAGGCCAGCAGGGCCAGGGGCAGCAGCAGCCAGAGCCAGGCGAGGCGCTCGGGGTGGGCCATGGAGAAGAGCTCGCTCACGGCAGCCTCCGCAGCCAGCTCTCGCCCAGCAGCAGGTGCAGGCCCAGCAGGGCCAGCCCGGCCAGCAGCCAGCCGTGGAAGCGCTCCTCGACGTGGAAGCGCTCCTCGACCTCGGCGGTGCTGGTCTCCATCTGGTCGATGGTGGCGTAGACCTCGCGCAGGGCCTGGGTGCTCTCGGCCAGGAAGTAGCGGGCCTCGGTGATGCGGGCGATGGCCTGCAACGTGGCCTCGTCCAGCTCGCTGCCGCGGCGGCCGAAGATGCCCATGACGCCGCCGCCTCCGCGGGTGCCGATGCCGACGGTGTAGACCTTGATGCCCAGGGTGCGGGCGGCCTCGGCGGCCTCCAGCGGAGCGACCTGGCCGGCGTTGTTGCTGCCGTCGGTCAGCAGGATCATCAGGCGGGTGGGGGCGTCGAGGTCCTTCAGGCGCGCCCCGGCGACGGCGACGGCGTCCCCGACCGCGGTGGCCCGGCCTCCGGCCACGCCGAGCTGGACCTGGGAGAGGATGCTGACCAGGGCGTCGTGATCCATGGTCAGCGGGACCTGGGTGAAGGCCTCCTCGCCGAAGACGACCAGGCCGATGCGGTCGTTGGGGCGGCCGGCCACGAAGTCGGCGACGACGGCCTTGGCGACGTCGAGGCGGTTTACGGCTCGGCCGCCCAGGCTGTAGTCCTGGGCCTCCATCGAGCCCGAGGTGTCCAGCACCAGCATGATGTCGATGCCCTCGTGCTCGACGATGCGCTCGACCTCGACCTCCTGGGGGCGGGCCAGGGCGACCAGCAGCAGGGCCATGCCCAGGGAGAGGAGCAGCGGGGGCAGCCCGCCCAGGGTCGAGCGCAAGGTGACCCGGGTCTGGCTGCGGGCGAGGTCGGGCCAGGAGAGGGCGAGCTGGCGGCCGCGCCAGGGCAGCCAGAGGACGATCGGCAGCAGCAGCAGCCAGGCGGGGGCAGCCCACTGGATCATCGGGGGCCTCCCTGCGGGTCACCGGGCTCCAGCGAGGCGGGCCGGGTGGCCTCGATGACGGCCTCGAAGTCCTGGTCCAGAGCCCTGAAGAACGGCTCGCCGCCGCCCTCGCGGGCGAACTTCAGGCGGTCGGTGGCGTCCAGGATGCGGGCCGCGTGCAGGCGGGCGCTGGCCCCGGCGACCCGGTCCTGCTCCATCCAGGCCAGGATCTCCGAGCCGGTGCGCATCGTCGCCGGCCAGCCGGTGATGGCCTCGAGGTACTCGCGCAGGATCCGGGAGAGGGCCACGGCCTGGGGGTGATCCTCCAGGCCCGCGCCGCGGACCTGCTGCCAGCGATCGCGGGCCTGCTGGTGGGCGGGGAGGATCGGGGCCGGAGGGGCCGGCGCCTTGCGCAGCGCGCGGGAGAGCAGGAACCAGGCCAGCAGCAGGCCCAGCGCCCCGGCGCCGAGGGCGGCGTACAGCGCCCAGGGGGTCGGGGGCTGGTCGGGCACGGCCTCGAAGTCGGCCACGGCTGAGCTGGGCCCGTCGACGCCCAGGTCGACGAAGATGGGGTCGGCCAGCAGCTCGCGGGCCTGGTCTCCGGGGCCGGTGGCCTGGGCGCTGCCCGGCTGGATGACGTAGCTGCCCGGCGGCCCGCTCAGCTCGTAGCGCCAGGTCGTGAGCTGGCCCCCGGGGACCGCCAGGGGCCCCTCGGTGGTGAGCTGGGTGACCTCCAGGCCCGTGGCGGTGGGAGGCAGGGGCTCGGCGCTCCAGCCCACGGGCTCGCGCAGGCGCACCGCGAGGCGCACCGGCTCGCCCTCCTCGACCTTCATGGCCTCGACCTCGCCCCACAGCGCCAGGGCCTCGGCCTCTCCCTGAGTCTGCGGCGAGCCGCTGCAGGCGAAGAGCAGCAGGGCGATCATCCCGCGCCTCCCTGGCGTCGGAAGTGGCCGATCAGCAGGTGGAAGGCGTCCTGGTCGACGGGGACCTCGCAGACGCGGGCGCCGGCGCGGCGCAGCAGGGCGAGGCGCTCGGGTACGGGGCTGGCGATGCGCAGGTGGCGGGCGTCGACCGTGCGCTCGCGGCCGGTCTCGGCGTCGCGGATGCGCAGCAGGCCGACCGGGGGCAGCCGCGCCTCGCGCGGGTCGTGGACCAGGAAGCAGTGGACGCGATGCTTCCAGGAGAGCACCCGCAGCTCGCGCTCGAAGCCGGCGGGGGCCAGGAAGTCCGAGAGCACGCAGATCACCGCCCGTCGGCTCAGCATCTGGCCGGCCCGCTCCAGGGCCTGGGCGAGGTTGGTGCCTTGCCCCTGGGGGTGGTCCTCGAAGAGGGCGCGGATGACGGTCCAGGCGTGCCCGCGGCTCTTGCGCGGGGGGACGGCGCGCTCGATGCGGTCGCTGAAGGTGATCAGGCCCACCTTGTCGTTGTTGCGGGTGGCGGCGAAGGCCAGGGCCCCGGCCACCCGGGCGAGCTGGCGGCGCTTGTCCGTCTCGCCGTCCAACCCGCCGCTGCCGAAGTGCACCGAGCCGCTGACGTCGGTGACCAGCAGGAGCTGGAGCTCGCGCTCCTCGCGGAACTCCTTGACGAAGGGCTCGCCGGTGCGGGCGGTGACGTTCCAGTCGATGTGGCGCACATCGTCGTGNNTGACGTTCCAGTCGATGTGGCGGACGTCGTCGCCGGGCACATAGGGCCGGACCTCCTCGAACTCCATCCCGCGGCCCTTGAAGGCGCTGCGGTACTCGCCCGCAAACGGCGAGCTGACGGCGCGCCCGGCCTGCAGGTGCAAGCGGCGGATCTGGCGGAGCTCTTCGGGGGTCAGCATGGCTTGGCCCGGGGAGAGGGAGTCGCCTGTGGCGCCGGGGCGGCGCCGCGGAGGCCGCCGGCAGCAGAGCCATCGGCCGCCTCGGCGCCTGGGCGACGCGGGGGGT
>DDSR01000419.1 GCA_002343455.1 Deltaproteobacteria bacterium UBA2385
ATGCCGAGCTGGAGGGGACCCAGCTCGGCAGCAAATGGCAATTGATTCTGCCTGACGCTGAATGCTTGCGTTGAACCATCGGTAGGCTACTGGTCCCCTGGGTTCGTGGCCTATGGCTTCAAGTGCGGACGAGTCCGCCGGGCGGGTGGACAACGCGCTACCCGTATACGTACCCCTTCTCCCCGCTGCCGCCCCCCGCCCACCTGAGCGGCTTCCCGTCATCCCGGACGCGGAAGACGTATCGGGCTTTGCCCTGGTACATCGTCGTCCTCCGCCCGATCACCGTCCCCTGCCTGTAGGACGGGCTGAACTTGTCCTGGTGCAGGGCCACCATGCGCACCGTGCGGGCAGCCTCGGCCGCGACGTACCAGACGCCGGTCTCGAACGTCCCATCCCCGAAGTCGGTGACGTTCAGGTCGTCCCGGCAGACGAAGTGCATCTCCACCACGCGTCGAGCCATGCGTGCCTCCTCGTCACCTGAGTAGCGCGCGGTCACCGCCTTCGCCCGGACAGCTGATAGGCTCCCGCGGCCCTCTTGGAGTAGCCCATGCCCTCGTTGACCTACAAGGAGGCCGCCCACCGCGTCCTCATAGAAGCCGGCCTGCCCCTGCACGCACACGAGATCGCCCGGCGAGCCATCGACGCCGGGCTCGTCGTGACCACGGGCAAGACCCCGCAGGCCACGATGGAAGCGGCCCTCTGCGTGGCCGTCCGCGGCACCGAGCCCCTGTTCGTGCGCACAGCCCCGCGCACCTTCTCCCTGCGCGACCCCTCGGCGCCCGCACCGACGCCATCCCCGAGGGCGAGGAAGCGCCGGGATCGTCCGCAGACCGCCGCATCCGCGTCCCGCACCTGCCGACCCAACAAGAGACCGCCGCCTTTCTGCGCGCGGTCGTAGGACTCAAGGCGGGCCAGGTGACGGGGCTGCACTCCACCCTGTCGGACCTGCGCGGCACCCCGCAGAGCAGCGTAGACTGGAGCAACCCCGCCGAGTGGATGCCCTCCCGCCTTGCGGGGGACGACCTGGGCACCGCCCAGGCCATCTGGACCCGCAGCGGTGGGCTGGTGAACCCCCGCCACACCACCGGCGTGTGGCTGCTCGCCCGGAACTACGCCCTGCTCGACGAGGGCGGCGACGGCAGCTTGTCACTCAGCGAGCGCGGCCGGACCTTCATCGACGAGCCGAACGGGGAGGTCGCCCGGGACATCGACGACGCGGAGGGACTGCTCGCGCTCCTCCGAATCGTCGGCGAGAGCGGCCCGGCCACAAGCGCCGAGCTGCTGGATCCGTGGGCAGAGCACCTACATCGCAACAGCCGCGTAAAGAGCGACAGCGCCACCCGCTCCTACCTCTACCAGCGCCTGCGCAACCTGCTCGCCCGGGACCTCGTGAGCCGAAGCGGCCAGCAGTACGCCGTCACCCCCGCGGGCCTGGCCCGGCTGGGAGACGCCGGCCCCGGCGATGGCCCCGAGCCCGACCCCAACGCTGAGCTGATCGCCATGGTGCGGGCGAAGCAGGACCAGGTCAAAGAGGCCATCCACGAGATCCTGCTGGACATGGACCCCATCGCCTTCGAGCACCTGGTCCGCGATCTGCTTGTCGCCATGGGCTACGTCGACGTAGACGTGACCTCGCCCTCCAATGACAAGGGCGTAGACGTGGTCGGCAAGATCGAGCTGGGCATCACGTCGGTGCGCGAAGTCATCCAGGTCAAGCGCCACCGGCGCGCCATCCAGCGCAAGGACCTCGACGCCTTGCGGGGATGTCTGCACCGCTTCCAGGCGGTGCGGGGCACCATCATCACCACCAGCCGGTTCTCATCGGGCACCGAGAAGGCGGCGTTCGAGCCGGGGGCCGCGCCCATCACCTTGATCGACGGCGAGAAGCTGGTGGAGCTGCTCGCCAAGCACGAGGTGGGGGTGAAGAAGCGGAAGATCGAGGTGTGGGAGCTGGACGAGTCGGCGTTCCAGGGTGGCGAGGAGGGGTAGGCGCGCACAGGCCCCCTTCCCCACCCTGACAGGAACCGCCGCACTCGCTACTCTCCCCAAGATGACTTGGACCTCCCCCAATTTCGCCTACGTGCAGCAGCCCGACCCGCTGCTCCACCGCTACGCCAGCTTGGGGGAGCGGTACTTCGCCGAGGACCCCAACGGGTCCATCGTGAAGATGCGACAGTTCGCCGAAGCCCTCACCCACGCCGTCGCGGCCGGGTTCGGCATCCCAGCCTCGACCGAGGACGAGTTCGTCGCGGTCCTGCGCTCCTTCGACTGGCGGGTGCCATGAGGCGACACGCCAATCGGCAGCGGGGGGTGCAGGCCAACTTGAACCTGCCACACATCCACGAGATTCGGATCCCAGTCGCCCCAAAACGCGAAGCCGACGAACTGGTCCGGGTAGTTTCCGGCGCCCTCGCACTTCACCACAGGTTGGTGGATCGGGGCGACGCTCTGGCGCGCAACCTCGAAGCCCTTGACCAGTCGAGCCTCGCCAAAGCCTTCCGCGGCGAGCTGGTCGACCAGAACCCTGACGACGAAACCGCGGACGTGCTCCTCGTCCGCATCAAAGCCGAGGCGGTCGCCCCGCCAGCCCGGAAGACAGGCGGGCGAAAGCCGAGAGAGGTCGTCTCCAAGTGAAGCCGAAGCCCGAGCCGCTCCCGGAGCCCACCACGCGCGACGAGGCGCAGGCGCTGGTCTGGGCATTCCTCAAGCGCCGACTCGCGGCGCGCAGGGCCCACCCGGCGGGCATCGGTGAGACCGCGAACATCCTCCACCGGCTCCCTGGCCCGGACGGGTACAGTCTGGACCAGAGCTGGCCCGCCGACGTCCCCCTCGGCGGCAATTGGACCACGCTGCTCGGCGGCCTCCTCCATGCCTGGCCCGGGTCGCTCAAGCAAAGACCCTCGACCTTCCCGCTGATCCTCGACGTGGTCCACGACCTCCAACGACAGGGCATCCTCCGTCCGTCGTGGGATGACAGCAACGCGCTCTTCATCACGCACCACGGGGCCGCCGTCCTCGACCGCGACAACATCGACTTGCCGGCCGGAGACACCGCGCGCGTCGAGCGGCTTCGCTCGGAGTTCGCCGGCCTCCCCGACCTCGATCTCATCGCACGCCACTACGCCGAAGCCATCGCCGCCTACGCCGCGAGCCTGGACTACTCCGCCACCGTCATGATCGGCGTCTGTTACGAGGCCGGGCTGCTCCTGCTGGCCCGCGAGATCGCCGCCTACGAGTCCCGCGTCCCCGGCCAGGTGCCCGGCATCAACAAGCACCACCGGCCGGTCCTGCCTCGCGTGGCGGCCGGCGACTACGTGCGCGCATCCTCGCTGGAAGCCCTGGTCTACGACGTACTCTGCGCCATCGGCGAAGGGCTCGGCGGCGACCTGGAGTGGGTCAAGACCTGCCTCCGCCCGACCTGCCACTTCGTGCGCTCGCTCCGGAACAAGGCGGGCCACCCCACGGGCAAGGCCGTGCCCCGCGACGACATCGCCGCGCATATTCTGATGCTCCCGGCCTTCCTTCGGCGAGTGCGGTCCATTGGCGAGACACTCAGAGGCCTGCCATGAGCGCCCCCCCGCCTGTGCTATGTACGGG
>DDSR01000249.1 GCA_002343455.1 Deltaproteobacteria bacterium UBA2385
GAGGCCATGCCGGGCAGGCGCTCACTCTCCAGGCGCCCGAGGCCGTCGTAGGCCCAGGTCGAGACGAGGCCGGACTCGTCGGTGTGGCGGCTCAGGCGCCCGGCCCGGTCGTAGAGGTGATCCTCCTCGGTGGCGTTGGGGTGCTCGACCACGGCGAGCTGGCCGCGGATGTCGTAGCTCCAGGTGGTGGTGAAGGCCTCGTCTAGGGTCTCGCTCTCCAATCGGCTGGCTGCGGTCCAGGTCCAGCTTCGGGTCTGCTCGCAGCTGCTGTCGTCGCCGAAGTCCGGCGTGCCCACGCAGCTCTCGGTGCGGCGGCCGCGAGTGTCGTAGGCGTGGACGCTTCCCACCCCGTCCTGCTCTTCGGCGTAGAGCCGACCTCCCGAGGCCCAGGCCCAGCGGTTCAAGACCCACTCCCCGCCACTGGCCAACGCGCTCGGGCGGCGGCGGGCGAGGGGCTGGCCGTTCCAGGCGGTGTCCAGCCAGGTCTCCACCCCGTCGGCGTCTTGGGACCAGGCGGGGCTGCCGTCGGGCATCCAGTCGAAGGACTCCTGCACGACGCGGGGGCTGCCGCCGTCGTCGAACTCGATCTCGGTCAGCAGCAGCCTTCCGACGTGATCGTAGAGCTTGCTGTGGACGCGGCCGTCGACGTCGGTCCAGGTCGCGAGGCGGCCGCTGTCGTCGTAGGACCAGCTCTCGGTGGAGTCGTCGGGGTGCTTGCGGGACACAGGCCGGCCCAGCCCATCGGTCCAGGTCGTCGTGGCGTTGCCGTTGAGATCGGTCACCACCACCTTGGGCAGGCTGCCGTCAGTGTAGACCCAGGTCTGCAGCAGGGTGGTGCTGCTGCCCTCGGTGATGCTGGCCGTCAGCGGCCGGCCCAGGTTGTCCCAGGTCCAGGTTCGCTCCACGCCGCTCGGATCGATCTCCTTCTGCAGGCGATCGCCCGCCGACCAGAGACGCTCGACGGTGGGCTCGACCAGGGTCAGCGTGCTGCCCGCTTCGTAGGCGGTCAAGGAGCCCTCGGTCACCTGCCGGTGAACCCGCCCGAAGATGTCGCGCTCCAGGCGCACGGCCAAACCGTCGCCATCGGACTCGAACTCCAGCCGGCCGAGCACGTCGACCTCGACCTCGGCCAACAGCTCGCCGTCGCAGCGCAGGGTGCCGGAGAGGCCCTCGACCTGCTGCTCGCAGACGAGACCGGTGGCGTCGGTCTCCTGCTGCCCGGAGGGGCCCGACCAGGTGCTGCTCGTCTCCCAGGCCGCCTCGGAAGTGGTGACGGGGCGCTCGATGGGCGCGGGGGCCTTGTCGACCCGCAGAACCCCGAGGCGGTCGCGCCAGGTCCAGGCTCCGGCGGCCACCTCGCCCGTCGCGTAGGGGGCCGTGCGGACGCGCAGGCTGCCGTCTTCGGCGTAGCCCCACGCGCGGGTGAGCTCGGTGCCATACACGCAGCCCAGCTCGGCAGCGACGATACCGCTGCCGCCGGGGGTTCCCCCCGCGCAGTCGACCTGCACGGTCGGTCGGCCCCACACGTCCCGGTAGAGGATGGTGACCGGGTCGGAGGCGTCGTCGCCCAGGATGCTGCCCTCGCGAGGCAGGCCGTCCATGCGACCGTCGTCGTAGAAGCGCCGCTGCACGATGGTGGGCTGCCCCGCGCCCGGCGAGAGGCTCTGCCGGGTGACCCGACCCTGCCAGTCGCGGGTGAGGTCGAGGCTGGAGCCTTGGAAGCTCTCCGTGTCCAGGCGGCAGGCGGCGTCCCAGGTCCGGCTGGTCACCCGCCCCACCGGGTCGGTGACGCTGGTCGGCCTGCCGCAGGCGTTGCGGCTGGTGGTCGTGGTGGCGCCGTCGGGGTTGGTCAGGCTCTGCACGTCGCCGCGCTGGTACGAGACGGTGCTCTGGCGCCAGGCAGCCAGGCCCTCGCCGTACTCGCGGACCTGCTGCGGGCGGTCGAAGGAGGCGAAGTTGCTGTACTCCTCGCGCTGGAGGATGGTGCTGGAGCTGTCGGCGACGGTGCGGCTGAGCAGGCGGTAGCCGTGGGCGGTCGCGTCCAGTGTGCCCCAGGCCAGGGTGGTGGTGGTCTCGTCGCCGGCGATGTCGACGTCGCCGTGGCTGGAGATGGACGAGGGGCGGCGGGTCGTGGCGAAGGTCGTGTCGACGACCTCCATGCGGACCTCGGCGACGGTCTCGACGGGCCCCGACCAGGAGGGGTCGGTCGGTACGGCGACCTCATTGGGCAGGGTCGTGGCCAGGGCGGCGAAACCTGGGCCCGAGAAGGCGGGCAGCTCGGGGGTGAAGCCGACCTCGGGGACGTCTTCACTGGCGCCGACAAGGCCATCTTCGTCGGCGACCACGCCCCAGGTCTCGTTGTACAGCACCGGCTCCAGGCCGCTGTGCTCCCAGCCCATTGCCACCGCCAGCGGGGCCAGGCCCGGCTCGGCGCTGCTGCCATGGGCAATGCAGGCTTCGAGCAGCGCCTCTTCGTCGGGTGCGTCTTCGCCTCTCTCGATGCTGAAGACACACTGCCGCCGAACCGGGTTGAACCAGGGCTCCAGGGTGTCGACCGTCGCGGTGCTGCCGCTCAGGTCCAAGGGCAGGTCGATCTCGGCCGAGCGGAGGTAGCCTTCATGGTCGCGGACGGTGCGCATCACCCGCTGACCGGCAATGCCCGGCGCCTGGGCGAAACGGGTGCCGGTGACCTCGCCTGTCTCGTGCTGGACCCAGGCGTCGCGGAAGCCGCGCCAACGGCCCTGCATGAAAAGGGAGCCCTCGAAGCCGTAGGTCCGCTGGCCGCGGGCGTCGGTCACCGAGGCGATCACCTCGGTCGCGAAGGGGGTTCGCTCGTTGTCGGGATGGACCAGGCTGGAGGTCCAGGACAGCGCGACCTCGCCGCCGTGGGGGGTGTGGATGCGCGTCAGCCGTCCCCGGCGGGTCGTGAGTTCGTTGGGGTAGAGCCAGACCTCCAGGGGGTATTCTCCGGTCTCGCCCTTGCGGACGCGCAGCAGGTCGACAAAGCCGTCCCCGTCGAAGTCGCCGGCCATCGTCTGGGCCATGGGGAGGGCGGGCTGGTACCAGCCTTGCGAGGCGTGGATGCCGACATAGTCGCAGTTGTCGAAGTTCCAGTTGGTGATGTCCAGCCGGGCGCAGTCGTCGAGGAGCCCCAGATCGTAGGTTCCTACGAAGCCGCCGTAGTAGGACATGCCAGGGTTCCAGGTGCGCAGCGGGACGCCCGAGCCGTCGAGGTCCAGGCTGCCGGAGTAGTCCGTCGTCACGAGCAGCCCGGCGATCGTATCCCATGCCTCGGCCGCCCCCTCCGGGTCGATATCGACGGAGTCTACGTCGTTGAACGGCTCCGGCTCCTGCATGAACACCGGCCCGGCAGACATCCCGCTGTCGACGTAGCTGCCCTGCCCGTCGCCATAGAAGATCCGGCTGATGGGGAAGACCGTCTCGTCCGGGTCGTAGATCGGGCCGAAGAGGGTGATGTCCCCATCGACTTCATTGTAGCCCCAGCAGGGATAGAACGAGTACCTGACATCGGCGATGCCGTCGCCGTTGACATCGCCGACGCGGGCCTCGCGGGCCACCCAGGTCTCCGCGTCGTAGGCGTCGTGATCCAGCGAGAACCCGGCCCAGGTTGAAGCCGACGAAGAGGTATCAAGGGGGTCGAAGGGTTCGAACCCCAGGTCGATGGTGCCGCCGAAGCCTCCGGCCCGGAAGATCAGTCCCGGCGGGCGCGCGGCGACATTCCCGTACTCGGTGTCCACGATGGCGCAGGCATCTACGGTGTCCAGCCACTCGTCCCGGGCCGCCAGCGTCGAGTCAGGATCCAAGGGCAGGACCAGGTCCGTCAGGTCGAGCAGGTCGAACCACGGCGCCTCGCCCTGGTTTCGGATCCACTGGTGGCCGGCGCTGCCGAGGCCGGTGTCCCCGTCGTCGTAGGGCTTGACGACCAGGTCCACGAAGCCGTCGCCGTCCACGTCTGCCGGCGAGGCGTTGGCGAGCAGATCGCGGTCAAGGTCCATAAACTCCAGGTTGGCGTTCAGGCTCCGAGTGGAGCCACTCATCTCGTAGAGATCCCCGCAGAGCGGCGCTTCGTTCTCCGGCGTGGTCGGGTCATCCTCGAGGGTACTGTTACACTCCGCGGGAATTGCGATCAGCTCGGTGCGTCCGTCGCGATCGAGGTCGAAGGCCAGCCAGGCTGGATCGGCGTTGTAGACTCCCGGCGTCGGCGAGAGATCGGGAACCGAGTCGAGGAACTCCTCGTCCTCCACGAACGTCCCGGCGACGTTCTGCCAGGCGGCGAGCCCAACCACCCACAGGTCGGGCCAGGGATCGCCATCGAAGTTGACCGACAGGGGGATGAACGGGTCGTTCCAGTCCTGTGCCGGGCCTTCGGCGAGTGGTTCCTCATCTGGGGCCTCGAACGCGGGCTCCTCCCCGGCATATTCGAAGCAGCCCAGCTCGCGCTGCTCCTCGGCGTCGTCCGGATTGACCGCCACGACCCGCTTGAGCAGACTCAGGCCGTCGTGGTTCAAGACGCTGGTGTCCTCGCCCGCGCAGGCCCCGCCCTCGGCCTCGTCGGCGTAGTGCAGGTCGTAGCGCCCGACCTTCACGCCGCTCAGGCCGAAGACCTCCACGCGCGAGAGCCGCCAGGCGCTGGCCCGGACCCTGCCCCCGCGAGCCTGGGCCCGCACATCGGGGCGCAGCTCGTAGTTGAAGCGGACTTCGGCTTGGCCTTCGTTGTAGCGGATCTTCGTCGGGTAGCGCTCCCAGGCAGGGTTTGCGAGGTCTCCGGCGCTGGCACCGGAGCCCGTACACGGCGAGCCGTACTCGTACTCGATGCGGTTGCCGCTGGGGTCTTGCACGCTGCTGAGGTGCCAGGCCGTGATGCCGGTCACGCTGCCCGGCGCCCCGTCGCAGGAGGCGTTCTCGCCTTCGGCCTGCCACTCGAAGGCACGCGACCAGGAGGTCCAGGGGTGGGCCTTGCCTCCCCAGGTCCAGGTCCAGCCGTCTTGCTTGGCCGTCCAGAAGGTGTGGGAGCCGCTGACGGTCATCCATGTGAAGCGCCGGTCCGGGGCGGACTGCGGCACGCGAGCGAGCGTGGTCCCCGGTTCGTCGACCAGCAGCTCCCCGTCCACCCGGTACAGGTCGCTGCTGTCCATCGCCGGCGTGCCCTCGGTGGCCGAGACGCGCTCGATGCGGGAGAGGCCGTCAAGCCGCCAGCCGTGGCCCAGGAGGCCGTCGCCTACGCTGTGGTCGGCGACCAGGCGAAGCTCTGGCTGCGTGCCTCGCGGTCCGGGGGGGAGCTCGATCTCGATGACGTGCTCGTAGCCGCCTCGGGAGAGGCCAGCGGCGTGCGCGGAAGGCGAGGTGGTGGCCAGGGCGGCAGCAAATAGCGAGCAAGCAAGGCGGTTCATATTGCAGCTCCAATCTAGCCTCATCATGGATCATGGACGCCCTGGAGGGCAACGGCCCCGATCCAGGACCTAGCCCAAGGACTCGGGCACACCGAGTGGCGCGCGGGGCGTCCTGCGTCGTGTAGGTCTCCGAGTGGGCGCCTTTCCGTATCCCGAACGACGTGAGCGCCAAGATCCAGGCCTCTGGCCCGGC
>DDSR01000037.1 GCA_002343455.1 Deltaproteobacteria bacterium UBA2385
GGCTACCTGATCGACCAGTTCCTGACCCCCTCGGTCAACCAGCGCAGCGACGAGTGGGGGGGCCAGGGCCGCCTGCGCTTCGCCATCGAGGCCGCCCGCCGCACGGCCGCGGCCATCGGCGCCGACCGGGTCGGGATCCGCCTCTCGCCCTACGGCGTCTTCAGCGGCATCACGCCCTGGGAGGGCCTGGAGGCCGACTTCATCGAGCTAGCCGGCGAGCTGGGCCGGCTGGGGCTGGCCTGGGTCCACCTCGTCGACCACTCCGCGATGGGCTCGCCCCCGGTCAGCGACTCGGTCAAGGATGGCATCCGCGAGGCCTTCGGCGGGGTGGTGATCCTCAGCGGCGGCTACGACGCCGAGCGGGCCGAGGCCGATCTGCAGGCCGGCAAGGGCGCGCTGATCGCCTTCGGGCGGCCCTACCTGGCCAACCCCGACCTGGTCGAGCGCCTGCGCAGCGGCGCCGCCCAGAACCCGCCGGACTACGCCACGCTCTACACCCCGGGCGAGGTCGGCTACCTGGACTACCCGCGCCTCTGACCGCGGCGAGCACCCGGCCTGGGGGCCTCAGAGCCCCAGCAAGCTGGCAGCGCCCCTCAGGTTCGGCATCCGGGCGTTGTCCAACGCCGGGCCGGCCAGCGGTGGGGTCCCGGTCTGGTGGAGCACGTGCCGGAGCAGCAGGGGGGCGAGCGGGGCGCCGTACCGGGTCCGGCTCATGCCCTGCAGGACGGTGCAGCAGGCGCTGACGATGGCGGAGGCCGAGGAGGTGCCGCTGTACTGGGCGGTGTAGTCGCTCGGATCGACCGAGGGGCTGGCGGTGTACGCCGAGCGGGCGAGGGTGGCGACGTGCGCGCCCCAGGCGAAGAAGAGGACCGGCGAGCCGTAGCCGGTCGCGCCGACGTGGGACCCGTCCGCCGGCGAGCAGGCGCCGACGATCAAGGAGCCGATGTCCGCGTCGAAGGCCCCCGCGAAGGCGCCGTTCACCGGGGAGAGCTGGCCGAGTTCGCCGCAGTCGTTACCCGCGGCCTGCACGACGGTCACCCCGGCCAGGGTCCCCAGCAGGATCAACGAGCGGACCGCGGGGTCCACCTGGGGCGGGACGGCCCGGGTCGAGGTCGCGTCGCCGACCTGGACATCGACGTAGGGGGTCCAGGCGATGTGGACGACATCCCCGGGGCTGGCGATCTTCAGCGTCTTGGCCAGCGCCGTGTAGACGTCCACCGCGCTCTGGCCGGGCGGGACCAGGCCCATCGGCACGATCTTCGCCCGGTTGGCGATCCCTCGCATGCCCACGTCGTTGCGGGCGACCGCCGCGAAGATTCCCAGGTCCTTCAGCCCGTGGGCTCTGTACGCGGCCAGGTTCTCGCCCCAGGCCAGCTGCATGCCCGGCGGCAGATCGGTGTGCAGCCAGGCGCTGCTGCCGTCGGGGATGTCGAAGCCCGCCTCCAGGATGAAGGCCCTGGCGTTGCGGCCCTGTCCGCCGGGTCGGCGCATCACCGCCAGCGAGTCGACGCCCCAGGCGCTGGTCGACGGTGCCGCCGGGTCGAGCAGCCCGGCCGGCGGCTGGAGGTAGCCCTGCAGGACGACCTTGGGGTCGCGTGGGCTCAGCGAGGCGAGGCTGAGGGAGGGAGGGCCGACCCGGGGTCGCCGATAGACCCGGCGAACGGTCGCCCCGGCCGCGGCCTCGACCTGCTGGGGATGCAGATCGGTGAAGACCCGGACGAAGTGCTCCAGCCGCTGCGGCTCGGGCAGGCCGGAGACCGGGACGGCCCGGGCATGGAGGTCATCGACCAGGCCCGGCCCCAGCTCGATCAGCGGCCGCACCTTGGCCCTTGCCAGCTCGGGCGGCAGCTTGGGCCCCCCCAGCTCCGCGAAGACGGTCGGCCCGTCCAGGAACATCGCCGGCCGGGCCAGCTCCACGATCAGATCCGGCGGCTCGGGCCCCCGATCGAACGGTTCGGATTTCACTGGTACTCCTTCCAGTCCAGCTCGAGCAGCGCGTAGTCGCAGGTGGTCCCCGGACAGATGTTGCATCCGGTCTGGGCGCCGGTGCAGGCGGCCTTCAGCTCGTCCGCCGCCGTCTTCAGCGAGCGCGGCGTGGTGCGCGGGTTGCCCGAGCTGTCCAGGATCTCCGTCTTCTCGAACACGAGGTCGATCCTCGTCCCGCTCCCCGAGTCGCAGAGGGTGGGGAAGGCGTAGGCGGCCGCCGCGTTGGCGTTGTGCAAGAACCAGTGCTGGTTCCACTGCTCCTGGCCGCCGACCACCACCCGCTCCCGGTACATCCAGCCCCGCAGCACGCTGGTGGTGGACGGGGTCCCGTTGCAGCTGGTGACGATCCGGTTGTACACCTCGTACTCGTAGACCTGGGTCCCGCTGGGGATGCTGGTGGGCAGGTTGCTAGGCACCGCGCCGTAGCTGTAGGCGTCCATGGCGACACAGGCCGAGGTCGTCGGCGTACAGTTGCCGGCGCCCACATGGGGATCGTAGTCGGTGCTGTAGGTGGGCACGGTCGTGCTCGTCTGCATCACCGTCGAGCTGGCGGCCTCGCGGAACCCGGGGAAGTCCGAGACGATGAAGGCCTCGGTGGTCGACGCGCCCGCGTCCACCAGGATCGACCCGTCCGGGTTGCCGCCCGGGTCGGTGATGCTGACGGTGCCGTCGTCGATCTGGGGGGCCTCGCCCGGCAGGCTGTAGGGGGAGAGCGCCGCCTGGAGCAGGCCACGGTGGCTCGCCCACTCAGCGGGGTCGACCTCGCCCGGCGCGGGCGTTGGCTCGATGGGGGTCGGCTCGACGGGGGTCGGGACCTCGGGCACCTCGACCACCACGGTGGGGGCCGGCGTACAGCCGTTGCAGGCGGCGAGCAGCAGCAGGGACAGGAGAGGCGACACATCAGGCTCCAGCGTTTGGGGGGGAGGAGGTGAGGATCTCGTCGAGAGAGAGCAGCTCGAGGCGGACCGAGGGCCCGTAGTCGCTCTGGAGGGCCTGCTCGCGGGCCAGGTCCAGCAGGTCCGCCCGCCGCCCGGCGCGCCCCAGCAGAAAGAGGACCTGGGCCTGGATGGACGGGTCCTCCAGGACCGAGGCGGCCTGGGCGATGCTGTCGATGCCATCGAGGTCCACGCCCAGCTCGACGGAGAGGGCCCGGGCCAGCAGGGCGATCTCGGCGCTGCCGCTGCGCGCGGCGAGGCTCCCCGCCGCACGGCAAGCGACCCGGGCCGGGTCGAGCTGGCCCTGCCTCCAGGAGCTGGCGGCCTGGTGCAGGGCCAGCTGGGCGGCCTCGCGCTCCCGGACCCGCGCCGCCTGCGCGATCAGCTCGGCGTCGAAGGGACAGTCCAGGCCGATCCGGTACCGGGCCGAGTGCAGCTTGCAGACCAGGCTGAGCTCCAGTCGGGCGCAGCGCAGGGCCTGCGCTTCGGCGATCTGTGGCGGGAGGAGCTCTGCCGCGCGGGCCGGATCGACCTCCAGCAGCGCGGCGATCGCGTTGGCCCGCGAGCTGAGGCGGCCGACCCGGTCCCGCTTGCCCGCGGCCGCGCGCTCATGATGCTCGGCGGCCAGGGCGAACTCCCCGCGCCGGTAGCGGTGAAGGCCCCACCAGCCCTGCAGCCATGCCCCCCGCCCGGGAGCCCCCTGGGCCCAGGACTCCAGCTCACGCAGGACCCGCGCCTCCTCGGCGAGGCCCTCGCAGCGGGCCGCGCTGGCCAGGTAGGCGACCCGGTAGACCTCCAGGGCCTCCTGCGAGAAGGGAGGCAGCGGCGCGAGGAGCTCCCGGGCCAGGGGCAGCGAGCCGGTGACGGCGTGCAGGGCCCCGCGCAGCAGCGTCTCGACCCGATTCAGCGGCAGACCGGCGGCGATCCCGCGACCCAGCTCGTAGAGGGCGTGGCGCAGCGGGACCGCCGCCTCCATGCGCAGGCTGAGCGAGGCGCGCTCTCGCAGCAGCTCCTCCTCGACCTCCGGTGCGGCCTCCAGTCGAGCCACCTGCAAGGCCCTCTCCACGACGACGATGGCCTCCCCCGGGGGCAGATCGGGGTCGACGAGCACCGCCCGGCTCACCAGCAGGAGCTCGTGGGCGCTGGCGCCCGCCTCGGCGAGCAGCCGCACCCGGCCGGGGTGGCTGTGGGGCAGCGCGGCGGACAGCGTGCGGCGAAGGGCCCGGGTGGTGGCGTCCTGACCTCCTATCAGGGGCTGACAGCCGACTCGACCGTCGGAGAGGAGCCAGGCGTCGCCGGCCAGGACCTGGGCCTCGACCCGCGCGCGGACCTGGTCCTCCGGCAGGGCCAGGGCCCGGGCGACCCGGGAGACCGTCGCGTCGGGGAAGGCCAGCGCGAGGGCCAGCGGGACCGGATCCAAGGGGACCGTCGGCTCGCTGCCGACGCGAACGCCGCACAGCAGGCGCTCGACGTCGACCCGGTCCAGGCGCGCGGCGCCCTGGTCCCAGACCGCCAGGCCCGCCCGCAGCCAGTTGGAGAGCTCCTGGCGGACCCGCTCCGGCTGGCCTCCGGTGCGCTCCCACAGGGCCCGGGCCGCGTCCTCGCGCAGGTGGAGGAAGAGGTCGGGGCCGTGGAAGAGCTCCATCAGCTCCTCGGGCGAGCTGCTCCGCCCGCTGGGGAGACGGAGCTGCCCGCACAGGGGCGGCGGCAGGCGGCCCCCCAGGGCGGAGAGCACCTCCCAGGCGCTCTGCGGGCGCTCCTGGGGCTCGCGCAGCAGGAGCCGGTCGATCAGCGCGGCGATCTCGGGCGGCAGGTCGGGCACCTGGTCCGCCATGGGCGGCGCGGGCTCGCGCAGCCGACGCCCCAACAGGCGCAGCTGCCCGTCGCTCTGATCGTGGGGGACGCGGCCGGTGAGGGCCTCGAAGAGCATGACGCCCGCGGCGTAGAGGTCCGAGCGCCCGTCCAGCTCCCGGCCCAGGATCTGCTCGGGGGAGGCGTAGCGAGGCGTCCCGGCGAACTGTCCGGGGATCGGGCGGCGGTCCATGGGGCGCCCCACCGCCATGCCCAGGTCCACCAGGACCAGCCGATCGCTGCCCGGCTCGACCAGCACGTTGGCGGGCTTGAGGTCTCGATGGACGACCCCCGCCGCGTGCATGCCGGCCAGCACCTCCATCAGGCGGCGAGCCAGCGGAGCCAGGGTCGGCCAGGACAGGGGGCCGGGCCGACCGGGAAAGGCCAACCCGGGGACGAGGTCCATGACCAGGAACCACGCCTCGGGCAGGCTCCCGTCGTCTCTCAGCCCCACCACCCCTGGCAGGCGCGCCCAGCGCAAGGCCACCACCTCGCGCCGCGCCCGGTCCAGCTCGACGCCCCCGGCCGCCGCGACCAGCTTGACGGCCACGTCCTCGTCCAGCAGCGTGTCCCGCGCCCGCCACACCTGCCCGCTGCCGCCCTCGCCCAGCAGGTCCACCAGCCGGTACCGCCCGGCGATGCTGCGCGATGGCTCAGGGAACACGACATCTCCACGTCTGGCCACCCCGGTCCAGGACCAGGTGTCGGCGGTGGATTCGGAGGCGGGGGCCGCGGACACAGACTACTCCAGGACCCGTAGGGAACGTCCAGGCCCTTCCCCAGGGCACAAGGGATGCGCGAGAGGCTTCGCCGCTGGGACCGCCGCCGAAGCCGCCCCGCGCACAATGGCATGGGCGCACCCGATGGACTTGTGATGCCGCGGCTCAGTTTTTTTGCAGATCCGCCAGGACCTCGGCCAGCCGTCCGTACTCCTCCAGCCGGTTGTAGGTCGAGTATGCGGAGATCCGGAACCACAGGCGTCCGCCCCAGGGGATCACCGGGACCTCGACCCGGGCCTGGTGGATGGCGGCCTGCACCGGGACGAAGTCCGCCTCCGTCTTGCCCGGCAGGGGCAGCGTCAGCATCGCGGCCAGCATCGACTCCGGGGCTGGAGCCGCCAGCCCCAGCCGCTCGCAGAGCAGGGCCCCGGCCTCGCTGCGCAGCCGCTGGTGGGCCTCGCGCAGGGCGGTCCCGCCGGCCGCCCGGTGCAGGCGGATCGCCTCGGCCGAGCAGAGCCAGCCGGTAGGATCGTCGGTGCCGGTCCAGTCGAGCTCGGCGTGCAGGCCCAGCCCCAGGCCATGCGAGACGATCGGGTGGTGCAGGCTCCTTCGCCAGCGCGGCGCGCCCCAGAGCACGGCGGTGCCCTTGGGCGCGCAGAGCCACTTGTGCAGGTTTCCGGTGTAGAAGTCGGCCCCCAGCCCGGCCAGGTCCACCTCGACCTGCCCCGGCGTGTGGGCGCCGTCGACCAGCACCGGGACGCCCTGAGCCCGGCAGAGGGCCACCAGCTCGTGGACCGGGAAGACCAGGGCGGTGGGCGAGGTGATCCAGTCCAGGATGCACAGGCGCGTGCGGGGCGAGAGCCCTCGGGCGAGGGCCTCCTGCACCGCGTCGGGCCCCTCGATCGGGAAGGGCACAGGGGCCACGACGACGCGCGCCCCGCTGCGGCGGGCGAGGTGCTCCACCGCCCGGGCGACGGCCCCGTAGCCGTGGTCCGTCAGCAGGATCTCGTCGCCGGGCTGCAGCTCCAGGCTGCTCAGGACGACGGCGACCCCGGTGGTGGCGTTGCGCACGAAGGCCAGCCCCTCGGCGTCGGCGCCCAGGAAGGGGGCGACGACCGCGCGCTGCTCGTCCAGCAGCCCGGGCAGGCGGCGGTGCAGGAAGAGCACCGGCTGGGCCTCCATCTCCTCGCGCCAGCGGGACTGCAGCTCCAGCAGCGGGCGAGGCGTGGACCCGAAGGAGCCGTGGTTGAGGAAGGTCCAGCTCGGGTCGAGGAGGCGATCGCCGCTCATCGGGGGCGATTCACTGCGGGGAGAGGGCGAAGAGCGCGCTGGGCTGCGAGCCGGCGCAGCTGGAGCAGCTCAGGGCCAGCCACCACCGCCCCTCGCCATCGAAGCCGGAGAAGGCGGCGCCGGTCGGGTCGGTGAAGCCCTGAAGCTCCAGGCTCTGCCGGCCCGAGAGCGAGGCCGTCCAGACCTGCTCGCTCTGCGAGGCGAGGTCCAGCAGGACCTCGCTCATATCGGCGGACTCGCCGGTCCTCGCCAGCACCGCCTGGTCCAGGCGCAGGGGCGAGAGGGTCCCGCCCTGGCTGCTGCGGGTCAGCTGGCTCCACCCGATGAGGGCGTCGCCGTCCAGGGGCAGCACGACCGAGGCGCTCGGCTCGGTCCAGCCCACCACGCTCAGGCTGCTGTCGGTGTCCAACCAGCTCTGCTCGGCGGCCCCCTCGTCGCTCGGCTCGACCGCCAGCAGGGCTCGCGGCTCGCCGCCGTCCTCGTCCACCAGCCAGGCCAGCCAGGTGCCGCTGCCCTCCAGGAAGGTGGCGTTCAGGTCGATCGGGTGGCCGGCCTCGAAGCGGAACTCGGAGAGGGCGCAGCGGCCCTCCGTCGAGCTGCAGTCCACCTGCAAGGTCACCGCCTGCTGCGAGAGCGTGCCGCTGACCAGCATCGGCAGGACCTCTTCCAGGCTGAGGTCCTGGAATTGCACCAGCACGACCCGGTGCACATCCATGAGGGGATCGATGGCCACGCCGCGGGCGTCCTGGCTGAGCCCGGACCAGTCCAGCACGCCGCTGTCGCCGCTGAGCAGGGGCCGGCTCTGGACCGCCCAGGCGAAGTCCAGGGCGGCGAGCTGCGCGTCGAGGAGCTCGACCTCCAGCTCAGAGGGCTGCCCCGTGTCGGTGTCCACGCCCTTGCCGCCCGAGCAGGCCCCCAAGCCGAGGAGGATCAGCGTCGAGGTGCCCATTCAGTTCTCCGGGAGGCCCAGCGTGGGGCTGTGCTCGACGTAGAGGAATTCCTCGTTCGTGTTCAGACCCCAGCGCATCACCAGCTCGCCGCTGGCCAGGTCGACCTCGTCCATCACGCCGACCTTCCCGAAGGAGACCAGGGCGTGGTCGCCGGCCAGCGGCTGGGCGTTGCCCAGGTAGTCGGTCTGGTAGCAGGGGTCCGACTCGTACAGCCAGGAGGCCGTCGCCACCCAGTCCACCAGGTCCAGGCCGATCCGCGAGGCCGTCGAGCAGCCCCCCAGCTCGGGGATGCCCTGGTTGAAGACCAGGACGCCGCCCTCGACCGGCCAGACGCTATGGGGCCAGGACATCAGCTGCAGCGACCCCCCGTTGGTGAAGTCCCCCCGCGCGTCGTTGAGGAGCCAGTCGACGGAGCCGTCGCTGCGGTTGATGTTCCAGGCGAGGTTGAGCGCCCGCGAGGTGACCTGGATCCTGTCGTCCTCCGGCAGGTAGTGCAGGTAGTTGCTGTGCGACCAGTGGACCATGTCCGACCCGCCGCCCGTGATCGCGGCGGGGTCCTCGACCTGGAGGTGATCGTAGAGGGTCCAGACCGTCGAGACCTCGCCCTGGGTGGTCAGCTCGATGATCTTGTCGGCGCGGAACTCGATGTCCTCGCCACCCTCGTCCCAGACTCGATCGTCGTAGGCCAGGGCGATGAAGGTCTCGTCGTCGACCAGGTCGAAGTCACGGTGGCCTTCCGGGACATCCAGCCGCCAGCGCTCGGTCCCGTCCCAGTCCATCCGCACCAGCTCCATGTAGGTCTGGGTGATGTCCCGGTTCATGAAGACCAGGCCCGTGCCGTCCTTGGTGAACCGGGCGCGCTGGGTCTCGAGCTCGGAGCCCCCATACGCCCAGACCATCCGCCCCTGGGCGTCCGCGATCGAGACGTAGCGGGCGAAGACGGCCGCGGTGGGGATCAGGAAGAAGCCCCCGACGGACTGCTCGGGATCGCCGCCCAGCACGACCGGGCGCGGGATCTCGGCGCCGAGCAGCCCGACGCTGAAGCTGAGCGGGTCCGAGCTGGCCTCCTCCTGGTCGTTCCAGGCCTCGACCACCAGCGAGCCATCGGCGCCCTCGTACAGGCCGAGCAGCACCGCGCGGTGCTCGGTGGCCAGCGCCGGGCTGTCGGCGCTGACCAGGCTCAGCTCGCCGCCCGCCTCGCCGAACCGGACCCGACCCAGGGCGGGGTCCGAGGTGCTCCAGGTGACGGTCGTGACCGTCGGGATGAGCTCGCTGCGGGTGATCTCGATGTCCGCGATGCGCAACGACGTGGGGTCGGAGCTGTCCTCGCCCCCCTTGCCGCCCGCGCAGCCTGTCAGCACGCTCGCCGCGAGGCCCACCAGCGCGCTGGCTGCGAGGAGGAGGTGTGGGGAAGGTGCCTGCATGTTCAGCTCCGCTTGTCGTGAGGATGCCTGCGCAAGGGTCGACTGCCCACGGGGAAGGTGCGCCTTGACCATAGCCTTACAACCCGGAGCCTCACAACCCGGAGCCTCACAACCCGGAGCCTCACAACCCGGAGCCGGGGGAGACGCCGTGGCCGCCACGGCCCCGGAGGTACCAGACCTGCCGCACCAGCAGCGCGTACAGCTCCAGCAGCTCCTCGGCGGCGGCCTCGCTCTCCAGCAGGGCGACGGCCGCTGCCAGGGCCTCTAGCGTGGACATGCCCTCGGGGGTGGTCGGCCGGCGCAGGCGGCTGCGGGCGGGGGGCAGCTCGGGCAGGTGCAGGCGGGGCAGCTCCAGCAAGCCCGGCACCCGCCGGACCATGCGGCGGGACTGCGCCCAGGTCCCGTCGGGCACCACCAGGCGGCGCACCATGGCGGGATCGGCCACCAGCGCGCCCTCCTCTGGCGGGTACAGCAGAGCGGTCCCCTCCCCCAGCAGCGCCTGCGCGTCGAAGCGAGGGCCCTCGACCCCATAGCGATGCACCCGCAGGCCAGGCAGGGCCAGCGCCGCCACCCGCACGCTGTTGGAGAGCTTGTCCTCCTCCCGCACATGGCGGATCACGTCGATCTGCAGCCGCAGCGGGATGCGAGGGATGCGATCGCAGAGGCAGGAGCCCGGCGGCATCAGGCAGGCCGCGCAGCGCTTGCTCAACGGCCCCGCGATCGGCTCACCGGCCGTCATGTGACCGGCACGGCCTTCACCTTGGCCTTGCCGGCCTCGACCGCGATGCGGAACTTCACCGAGCGGCAGCCGGTCTTGGCCTTGATCGACTCCACCTGGCCCTTGAGCGCCTGCCGGACCGCGTCGAAGGAGAGGTCGGTGCCCTGCCCGCACTGCTTGCGGGCTTCGAGGTACTTGTCGAAGACCGCCTGGTAGGCGCGGTCCTCCTTGCGGGCCCGGTCCTGGGCATGCTGCTCGGCCTGCTGCTCGGCCTGGTTGCGGCGCGAGGCGGCTTCGAGGGCCTCGCGCTCCCGGTCCTTGACCGCGGCGCGGAACTTGAACTTCGGGTGGGTGCCCCGCTCGATCTGGACCAGGTTGCGCTGCCAGTACAGCTCGTAGCTGCTGTAGCGCGACTTGAGCGAGATCAGCTTGTGGCGCTGGGCGGTGTTGTTGGGGCAGTCCTGCTCCAGCTCCATCAGCTCGCGGCGGGCCCGGTCGCGCTCGGCCGAGGGCTCGATCTTCTCGAAGCCGTTGAAATACTTGTCGTAGTTGATCTTCAACAGGAAGATCGTCTGCTCGAACTCGTCGAGCCGCCCCTCGTAGCCTCGGTCGACACGAATCCGCTTGGCCATGCGCTCACTCTCGGGTCACTCGGCTTTGGCATCGCCGCTCCACTGCGCTAAGGCCGCGGGGCGGATGAGAGAGAACCTTACCAGAGCTGGCCCCTGGCCGGGAGTCTCGACGTGAGCATCCTGGTGGTCGACGACGAGGACGCCATCACCGAGGTCGTCTCGGAGTACCTCCGCACCCGCGGGTTGCAGGTCGACGTCGCCAGCGACGGTGAGCAGGCCCTGGCGCGCATCCAGCAGGGCGGCGTCCACGTCGTCCTCTCCGACCTGCGCATGCCGGTGCGCGGCGGCATGTCGCTGCTCGAGTCCATCGTCGAGCACCGCCTGCGGGTCGCCACCATCGTCATGACCGGCTTCGGCACGGTCGAGACCGCCACCCAGGCCCTCAAGCTCGGCGCCGTCGACTACCTCCTCAAGCCCGTGCGGCTGCGCGACCTCTACGACGCGGTGCTGGAGGCGCTCCAGCTCTACCAGGCCAGGCGCGAGTCCGATCGTGTCCGCCTCTCCGTCAAGGTCTACGAGCAGCTCCTGGAGCTCCACGGGCCGGTGGACCCCACCGCGGTGCTCCTGGACTTCGCCGAGCTGGCCTGCTTCCTCTCGCAAGGCAGCGCCTGCCGGCTGGAGCTGCGCGAGGGCGGTCAGTGGCGCGCCGTCAAGGCCGCCGGACACGAGGGGGAGCCCAGCATCGCCGTAGGCGCCGAGCAGGGCCTGGCCCTCTCCCTCTGGCTGGCCGAGGGCGCCGTCGACGACGAGCAGCTCGCCTTCCTGGAGCGCCTGCTGGCCGAGATCCAGCGGCGCCTCGTCGAGGCCGGCGCCGACGAGCTGCCCGAACCGGTCTGAGGTTCCCGAATCGTCCCCACCAGGGTAGGCGGGCGCCCATGAACCTCGCCCGCATCCTCGACGACCACCTCCTCCCCCGCGTGGAGAAGCCCAGCCGCTACCTCGGCACCGAGCACAACGCCGTGCACAAGCCGCTGGAAGGGGTGGAAGTACGCCTCGCCCTGGCCTTCCCGGACCTCTACGACCTGGGGCTCGGCAACCTCGGCCTGCACATCCTCTACGCCATCCTCAACGACCTGCCCTGGTGCCGGGCGGAGCGGGCCTACGCGCCCGGGCTGGACATGGAGGCGATGCTGCGCGAGGGCGGGCTGCCGCTGTTCGCGATCGAGAGCAAGGACTCGCTCGACCAGTTCGACGGCATCGGCATCACGCTGCAGAGCGAGCTGACCTTCACCAACATCCTCAACATCATCGACCTCGCCGGCCTGTCCCTGCGCACCGAGCACCGCCGCGAGAGCGACCCGCTGGTCTTCGCCGGCGGCCCGGCCGTCTTCAACCCCGAGCCCCTGGCCCCCTTCGTCGACTTCTTCGTCTTCGGCGACGGCGAGGACGTCATCGTCGAGATCGCCCAGGTGCTGCGCGAGCACAAGGGCCGCGCCGAGCGACTGGCCGCCATGGCCGCCCTGCCCGGGGTCTACGTTCCGGCGCTGTACCCGATGGAGACCCTGCCCGACGGGCGGATCCTGCCCCCGGTCGACGGCCCCAAGATCAGCCGCCGCATCGCCCGCGATCTGAACGGCGCCACCTTCCCCGTGCAGTACATCGTGCCCTTCACCCGGCAGGTGCACGACCGGATCAGCCTCGAGGTCCTGCGCGGCTGCACCCAGGGCTGCCGCTTCTGCCAGGCCGGCATGGTCACCCGCCCGGTGCGCGAGCGCAGCCTGGAGAAGGTCGACGAGCTGCTCCAGCGCACGCTCGACGCCACCGGCTACGAGGAGGTCAGCCTCGTCAGCCTCTCCACCTGCGACTACAGCAGCGTGCGGACCCTGGTCCAGCAGACCGTCGCCCGGGCCGCCCCGCAGAAGGTCAGCGTCAGCCTGCCCAGCCTGCGCCTGGACAGCTTCTCGGTCGAGCTGGCCGATATGGTCGCCGACGTGCGTCGCACCGGCCTGACCGTCGCGCCCGAGGCGGCCAGTCCGCGCCTGCGGGCCCTGATCAACAAGTGGATCCCCGACGAGGATCTGCTCCGCATGTGCACCGAGGCGTACGCGCGGGGCTGGGACCACGTCAAGATGTACTTCATGATCGGCCTGCCCACCGAGCGGGACGACGACATCCAGGCCATCGCCGACCTCGCCCTGCGCGCCGCCGACGCCGGCCGTGCGCACAACCCCAAGGCCAAGGTGCACACCGGCGTCAGCACCTTCGTGCCCAAGCCGTTCACGCCCTTCCAGTGGGCCGCCCAGATCGACGCCGAGGAGACCGAGCGCCGACAGGACATCCTCTTCCACGCCTTCCGCGGCAACAGCCGCATCAAGTTCGGCCGCCACAAGCCCCAGGAGACCTTCCTCGAAGGCCTCGTCAGCCGGGCCGACCGCCGCGGCGCGGACCTGCTCGAAGCCGCCTTCCGCCTGGGCTGCCGCTTCGACTCCTGGGACGAGCACCGCGACATGCGCCTGTGGAACGAGGCCATCGCCATCTCCGGCTGCGACCCGGCCTACGAGCTGCGCGAGCGAGAGCTCGACGAGCGCCTGCCCTGGGACCACATCGACATCCACATCCCCAAGGCCTGGTTCCAGGAGGACTACAAGCGCGCCCTGGAGCTGAAGCACGCCGAGGACTGCCGCCACAGCAAGTGCCACCGCTGCGGCGTCATCGACGTCGAGCGCCCGCTCTGCGCCTCGATGCTGCGCGACTCGATCGCCGGACGTAAGGCCGAGAAGGACTGGACCCCCGCCCCGCGTCCGCCCGAGCTCGGGCTGCTCAAGCCCGGCCAGCCCCCGGTGCGTCCGGCCGAGCCTCCTGTTGTCCAGCGGCTCGTGTTTCGGATCGGCGTCACCGGCGTCGCACGCTTCCTGACGCACCTCGAAGCCATGAACGCCTGGCTGCGGGCCCTGCGCCGAGCCCGCGCCTCGCTCGGCTACAGCGAGGGCTTCCATCCTCACCCGAAGATGGCCTTCTCGGGGGCGAGGCCCATGAACGAGGAGACGCTCGGCGACTACCTCGACGTGCTGCTCACCAAGCGAGAGGTGCCCGAGGAGATCCTGGCCCGCCTGCAGGCCGTGCTGCCCGAGGGGTTCTCCGCGCTCTCGGTGGAGGAGGTGTCGATCTCGGCGGCGTCGCTGATGAGCACGGTCGCCGGGGCCGACTACCGGGTGTTCGTGCCGGGTACCGTGGAGGAGGTCGAGGAGGCTGTCGCTGCGCTCAATGAGGCGGAGGTGATCGAGGTCCAGCGCAGACAGAAGCAGAAGCGGGATCACCGCGGGCGCAGCAAGCCCGTGAAACACCGGCCGCTGGACCTGAAGGAGAACCTGCGCGAGCTGCGGGTCGTCGGCGGCAGCGAGGGCCGCGTCGAGCTGGCGATGAGCCTGGACACCACCGCGGAGGGCCGCGGGGCCAAGCCGGCGGAGGTGCTGGGGTTGTTGGGGGTGGAGAGTGGCAGCGCGCGGGTGTTACGGACCGAGACGCGGTTTCGGGCGTGAGTGGTGGGGTCAGCGCTTGCCGTAGAGGAATCGCAGAGCCTCCTTGTCAGCAGAGCTGAGGTCGCTGTAGTCGACTGAGTAGTCTTTCGTCATGTAGCTTGTTATTTTTGGAAGCATGATCGTGTCAGTCTTTGACAAACTGCCTGTCGGATGGCCAAGACCCATCACATGACCCATCTCATGCGCGAATAGAAACCGCAGACTAACGAACAGCTGCCGATTGTACCTCCTTTCTTCCCTTACTCTTTCCCCTTCTTCACCACTACCCACTGTAGGAGTAGTCTTCTCTGTGGTGTAGTGAATCGACCAGAGCTCTGGATCACTTGAACCATCTGAAGCAGGCAAGTACGCAGTGGCGGAGACAATCATGTCGCACTCGTCGGCATCGCACTCCCCTGTTCTGGTAGGCAACCCAAAACACTCCACTCGTGCGATCGTGTCCCTGCCTTCTTCAATTTCATGGTCGGAGAACGTGATTGACTGACGCTCGTCTTGAACGAGATAGTCATCCGCTGTGCTGCCAGAAGCGTCTACACCGGTCGCTGATATCACAATAGAGAAATCAGCCTTGCTTGCAATGAGGTCGGACGCGGTGGCCTCCAAGGCTTTGTGTATGCTCGAAATTGTTAACCCCTGCGCGTTAGACCAGTTGCCGGTTCCGCCAACATCCTTCACGATATTGAAGTTTCTCTCTACGGGCGAGGTTTGGCAATTGAATGTCGACCCGAAGAAGCCATATCCGGGTTCGTAGCTTCCATAGTTGGACGAACAGCATTTGGGGAGATGGTCTACAGATTCGGGGTCTCCGTCTCCCTTCCCGCTGATACAGCCAGCCAGAAGCAATAGAGGAAACGTACGGCTTGGGTTCATTTCAGTAGTGCTCGCAGACCTGTTCGATGGCGCGAATCCAGAGATCAGGTAACAGGGGTAGAAGCCCCTGAGTTGGACGGTTTCCCAAGGAGGCACCGGGAACACAGTGCTCGACCCAGATGGCATTGAGAACTGAGTCGGGGGGGAGTTCCACGGGTTGCTCCAGCTTGATTTGCTCGATAATCATGACATCAGCGCCGAAGCTCGAGATCTGGCTTCGATGGGTCATGAAGAGGAGGTATTGCTCTCCCAACCTGAAGTTGGGCGAATCGGAGACCCAAGATCTACTTCCATCAGGAAAGACTCCCCCTGAGTACTTCACCTCGATCACCGACGGAGGCAGCCCCGTCGCTACCCCGTCCACTAGCACACTGGCCGTAGTCATGATGCTCGCGTTTCGAGCCTTGACCTCCGGTCTCCAGGTCGGAGGCCCGTACTCGAGGTCGACCACCGTGCCCACCACAATCAGGTTTGCCGTTCGGCAGATCCGAACCTCCCTCTTTGCATCCCACGGCGACTGCCAATCCGACTCGGCATCCCTCTTCGCCGCAGGTTGCTTGGGACCGTTGTTGGGCTGTGCCTGGCTGGCCGATGTCAAACACAGCAAGGCGAAGAGGCCCAGCGAACCCACCCGCCTTCCTCCTCGGCAATTGCTCCTCACTGCCCGACCCTCTCCATGGGCTCCACCCGCAACGTGATGTTGCAGAGCTGGATCGCCGATCCGCTATCCTTCTGCACTTGCACGCCGAACTGGACGAAGGCCATCGGCACGTTACCGCCGCCGAGAGTCAGCAGGTTGACATAGGTGGAGCCCCAGAATGGCCCCGCCGTGGTCTGCCAGGAACCGACCTCCTTGGAGGTGTCCCAGGCGATTCCGTCGTTGCTGTACCGGACCGCCACCCTCGCCTTGCAGCTCCCCGAGTTCTCCGTCATCTCCCAGGAGAAGCGGGCTTCGGTCAGCCCCCCGGCCGAAACCGGCTCGCTGAGCGGGTGGAAGACCCAGGTGCTCGTCGAACCGGTGGACCAGACCGCGTGCGGGCCATACAGCCAGGACCCGCGGGTGCGCGGGATGGTCGCCTCGGACGAGGCCGGGGCCAGGAAGAGCGCCAGGACCAGCGTCGCGGCGGCGAGAGCGAGTCGGCGGGAAAGGGGCATCGGGACCTCCTCGGGCCACCCTACACTGCTGCTGCTGCTGCTGCTGCTGCTGCAACTCCTGGGCCAGATCTCTTTACAAGTGCCCCGTCGACTCCTGGGACCAGCACCGCGACAAACGCCTGTGGAACGAGGCCATCGCGCGGTCGGGCTGCGATCCGGCCAGCCCCCGGTTCGCCGGGCCCAGGTCCAGCTCGGCACCAATGTAGAGGCCGTCGCCCCGCGGAACGAGTCCGAGATGAACGAGGTCCAGCGCCGCCAGAAGCAGAAGCGCGATCGGCGAGGCCGCGCCAAGCCCATCAAGCACCGCGCGCTCGGCCTGCGCGAGAACCTGCGGGAGCTGCGTGTCGTTGGGGCGAGCGAGGGCCGGGGCGAGCTGGTCATGAGTCCAACCACCACCGCCGAGGGGCGTGGGGCCAAGCCGGCCGAGTTGCTGGGGCTGCTGGAGGTGGAGAGCGGCAGCGCCGGGGTGGTGCGGACGGAGACGCGCTTTCGGGAGGTGGGGGTCGCCCGAGGGGAGGTGGACGAGAGCGTCGATGTCGGTGAGGCCGAGGCCAGTATTTGAGGCTCGTAGGATCACGCTCTGATCAGGAATGCCTCAGCGACGCCTCAAGGGGGTCCGCATCTGGTCGTTGACCAAGGGAATGAGGGCGTCGGGAGGGCGTGAGCCTAGAGAGCGACCGGACTTGCAGTGCTCGTCCCAGTTCGTGCGAAGCACGGAATCGGGCAGCAGGTCGATGTACGTTGGGAACCCATTGTAACTGATTACCTTGACGTTGGACCCAAGCTCGTAGGGCTTCTCGCGCTCCAACATGAAGAACAGGTACGTATTCCCCACCGTCAAGTCCGGGGACAAGGACCAGGTTTGTGTGTCGTCGCCCCGGTACCGCAGTTCGATTACATCTCTGGAGTCGCCTGCGATCGTTCCATCGACCAGGATGGTCGCGGTCGTCATGCGGTCCGGCGAACGAAAGGCGACGTCCGCTCTATAGGTCGCAGGTCCGTAGACTTTGCTCTGCACACGGCCGATAACGATGACCTTCGCGTCCTCGCACATCTGTATGTCCCATGGGCGAGTGTCGGCGGTCCAGTAGCGCACGCCGCTCGGGCTTACGTCAGGGGAGGGAGATGTGTCCGAAAATCCGGGCTCCTCAGCGAAGCTCGACAGGCTGAACCCCGCGAGTCCAAGCACGGAGAGCACGGCGGCCAGAGAGGGGCGGGTGGCGGGCATCGGTCCTCTGTGGGGTAGCATACACGGCTGCGGCAACGCGTGGGCAAGGACCTCTCTGAGGCAGGTGCCCATCAGCTCGACGAGGGCCGGACGTAGCGCGGCGTTCTGATTCACAACGGCCCGCTACGTCCGCCGCAGACCTCCCGACTCCGCCACGCCCACTGCCCCTCCACCGCCCGGCGCATGACCGCCGAGGACTGCCCCGTGCGGAGCCTGCGCACGGCACGGTCGGTCAGCCCCAGCGCCTCAGCCACCGCCACCGACTCGAAGCCCTCTCGTGCCAGGGCGACGCCGGCCATCCGCGCTTCGAAGAGCAGCGGGCTCCTCCCCAGCGCACAGGGCTGGCCCGCCGCCGCGGCGACGGCCTCGGCGAGCGCGGACAGCTCTCGGGTCGGGATGGACCAGGGGTCGACTCTCAAGCGGCCGAGCAGCTCCTCCCGCCCCACCCGAGGGAGGTGTCGCCGCACCTGGGTCGCCATCCAGGCCCCCAGGGGCCGCAGCCCCAGCAGATCGGGCAGCGCGGTGCCGTCCAGGTAGGGATCGATGCCGCGCAGGCCGTGGTGGTGGAGCTGACCCAGCACATAGGCGAAAGCATTGGCGAGGTGGGCCTGGTCGCACACCGGGCTGAGGCGGACGGGCTCCCGCTCGATCTCGGGCTGCAAACAGGCGTGCAGCGTGCGCCCCAGGCCGCGGGCGAGGCGTCCGGCATCCGACCGATCGCACACGACCAGCAGGTGGCCATGGGTGTCGGCGAGCCCGTGGGCGAGCAGCGGCTGGCCCACGGCGGCGAGGCCGAGGGTGCGCGACCAGGCGCGGCGCTGGGCGGAGTCGGGAGCGAGCACGCGGCTGTCGCGCGCGCGGAGGATGAGCTGCCAGGCGATTTCCATGCGGGCGAGCTCCCGCACGATGCGTGCCCCGCGTACCTGCCGGAAACCACGAGCCCCGGGTGCCGGAACTGCCGGACCTCCGTCGGCGTGGCGTCAGCGCGGCACGGCACGGCGTCAGGTATTCGCATTCGCCATTTCCGATCGAGAGCCTCCCCGGACCTTCCGCAGCACCCCAACTCGGCGGAGCCCCCGGCATGCGATCCGCAGCCACGCGGGGGCTCGCTGAGCTGGCGGGGTGTTGACGGGGCAAGACTCAAGTGACAACGCGCACGTCCTGACCCCTCAGACCCTCAGTCGCCAGCTTGACGAGACCCGGACGTAGCTCGCCGTAGTGAAGCACAACCAGTCGCTATGTCCGCAATCCGGGCCCCAGTCGGCCCCTCAGGCCGCAAAGAGCCTTCAGAAACCGGCGCTACGTCCGAAACCGACCAGTTCTGCGGACGTAGCGCGGCCTTCTGATTCACAACGACCCGCTACGTCCGCCGCAGACCTCCCGACTCCGCCACGCCCACTGCCCCTCCACCGCCCGGCGCATGGCCGCCGAGGGCTGCCCCGTGCTGAGCCTGCGCACGGCACGGTCGGTGAGCCCCAGCGCCTCGCCGACCGCTACCGCCTCGAAGCCCTCTCGTGCCAGGGCCACGCCGGCCATCCGCGCTTCGAAGAGCAACGGATTCCTCCCCAGCGCACAGGGCTGGCCAGCCGCTGCGGCGACGGCTTCGGCGAGCGCGGAGAGTTCTCGAGTCGGGATGGACCAGGGGTCGACTCCCAATCGGCCGAGCAGCCCCTCTCGCCCCACCCGAGGGAGGTGTCGGCGCACCTGGGCCGCCATCCAGGTCCCCAGGGGCCGCAGCCCCACGAGATCGGGCAGCGCGGTGCCGTCCAGGTAGGGATCGAGGGTCCGCAGGCCGTGGTGGTCGAGCTGACCCAGCACATAGGCGAAGGCATTGGCGAGGTGGGCCTGGTCGCGCACCGGGCTGAGGCGCACGGGCTCCCACTCGATCTCGGGCTGCAGGCAGGCGTGCAATGTGCGCCCCAGGCCGCGGGCGAGTCGGCCGGCTTGCTGCCGATCGCAGACGACGAGCAGGTGGCCGTGGGTGTCGGCGAGCCCGTGGGCGACCAGCGGCTGACCCATGGCGGCGAGGGCGAGGGTGCGCGACCATGCCCGGCGTTGGGCGAGGTCGGGGGCGAGCACGCGGCTGTCGCGCGCGCGGAGGATGAGCTGGAAGGCGAGGTCCATGGGCCGAGCGCAAGCACGAAACGTGCCTACGTATGTCATTGAATCTACGTTCCAAGGGTGCCGGAACTGCCGGACAGCCGGCAGCGGGCCGGACGTAGCTCGCCGTTGTGAATCACAGACGGTCGCTACGTCCGCAGTTTGGGCCGGAATCGGCCCTTCTGGCCAGGAATGGCCCTCAGAAACCGCCGCTACGTCCGAGATTGGCCGATTTCGCGGACGCAGCGCGGCTCTCTGATTCACAACGGCCCGCTACGTCCGCCGCTGCCCAGCCCGGGCGCGATGAATCGCGCCCCTACGATGCGGGGTGTAGGGGCGCGATTCATCGCGCCCGGCCGCAGGTGGCGAATCTGCTGTTAAGGCCTCCATCGGGAGGCAGTCCATGGCCGATGCCAAGAGCCTGAATATCGCTACCTTCGGCGTGATCGCGCTGGCACTGGGCTCCGGCTGCTCGTCCCGGGACTGCCACGAGTGGGAGGACATGAAGGTCGAGTTCGCGGCCTCCAGTCTGCCGATCGACTCCTTCGAGGCGGGTCTCGCAGACTTTCGGGAGTGGACGGGCCGCGAGCGGACCTGCGTGAAGCGGGTCGAGATCGTGCCCGAGCTGAAGGGAGATGTCGTGGGCAGATACCACTCCCACGGGCGATGGGTCGAGCTCCACGAGGACGCGTCCGCTTCCGCGACCGTCCACGAGTTCTGCCACGCGCTCGACCATGAGGAGGGAGAACCCAGCCAGGATGCCCAGGATGTCTTGGGCGCGCTTGCCGAGGAGATCGACCCGGAGAGGTACTCCTCCGAAGGGGCTCGTCTGGGCGAGGCTTTCGCTCGGATCTGCGAGGACGGCCCCGGAATGGTCCAGCTCCTCAACGAGCTCGCGGAGCTCTGCGGGTCCGAGGGCGCGTCCGAGGCCGCGACCTACGTGGCCTCGATCGCCTTTCCGGAGTCCAGCACGCTCGATGCCGTGGGGGCCCGGTTCAGCTACGATGTCGACCTCATCGAGGTCCAGGGCGCCGAGTGGACCGACTCTGGCCTGATGGCCGGCGGGGGCGTGGCGATTGGCTCGGACCTGCTCGCCCTGGTCACCGCCTGGGACGAGTCCGCCTCCGACGAGGCCATGCTGCTGCCCGAGCTCGTACGGATCAATGTGGACGATCGGCGCGTCGAAGAGCGGCTCTCGTTGCCGCCGCATGGGGGTCTGCACGACAGCAATGGCAACCCCTTGCTCTCGCCCTACGCCATCATCGGGTCGTCGGACCTCCCCATTCTCCAGCAGCTCGCAGGGTCGGGCGCAGGCAGAGCCTGGCGGATCAGCTCCTCGCCCCTCGGCCTGGAAGAGCTGTCGTGGCCGGCCCTGGGAGAGGACGCCTTCGCAGGCTTCGAGCACGAAGGTCTGGTGATGACAAGCTTTGGGTACGCAGATCCCCTGGTGATCGTGGACCTCGCCGACGGTTCGTGGCGGGCTGTCGGCGAAGGACAGAGCCCAGACTTCGACCCCTCGCGTACAGATGGGTTCTACGCCGACGAGCAAGGGGGGCTCGGCGTGTTTCCGTCGGAGTACGGCCTCACCCTGGCAGCCGTCGACTGGAATGGAGCCTGGACCTGGAGCCGGGCCATCCCCGTTCCAGGCAGCCGGGTGCGCTCCCTGTTCCGCGCTCCCGACGGGTCTATCGTGGTGTCGGTGGTGCTCGCTGTTGCTGGAGGGTCGGGCAGCGCGGTCGTCTCGCTGCGCTACGACCCGACCGACGACTCCTGGGCCCTCCCCAGCTACGGCTGCGACGGGCTCGCCGACGATCGCTGGGTCGCGCTGGATGGAGCTGCCTGGGTGGTCTCGTCCACCGGCACCGAGACCTTCAGCTTGCAGCTGGTGCGGGCGACGCTGTAGGTCGCGCTCAGAGGTGCTCGCCGTGTTCGGCCCCGGTGGCGTTGAGGACGGTGCCGGAGGGTAGGTCCACGCTCCTCTCGCCCCAAGTACCTGATCTCAGGAAATGGCAATTGATAATACCTGACGCCGGCCTCGCCGCCGGCCCCATCGGTGCGCATACTCTTCGTGCGGCGGCTCCCCCGCCGCTCACCCTGGAGCCCACCATGACCACCCCCTCTGACCGCCCCTTCCAGCAGTTCAAGGACGACCTCAAGCTTCAAGCCTGGCTGGCCCGCGCCGAGCTGCGCAACCCCTCGGTCCACAACGAGGTCAGCGCGCTGGCCCAGCTCCGCGACCAGATCGGCTTGCAGGTGCACCTGGGCAAGGTCGAGGCCCGCGAGGAGTGGGACAAGGCCGAGGCCCGCTGGCTGCGCTTGCGCGGCCGGCTGGAGGACCTGGCCGAGGACACCGGCGAGGAGGCCAAGGGCCTGCTGTCCGAGATCCGCGCCTCCTACGAGCGCTTGCGCGGCTGAAGCTGGCCGGATCGCCGGGCGCGCGTGAGAACATGCGCCCGGAGGTCCGATGCTCGGCACCCTGCTCCTCGCCCTGGTGGCGCTCCTGCCCTTCGCTCTCGCGCAGGAGGGCGACGCCACGCTCTCCCTGGACCGCTGGGAGCGCCTGCTGGCCGAGGCCGAGGCCGCCGCCGAGCGGCCTGGGGCGCCCGTCGCCGTGCTCCAGGTCGACCGCAGCCTGGAGGGCAGCTTCCAGCGCGGCGTCTTCACCGGCACGCTGCTGACCCGCTTCCGCATCCCGCCCCAGGCCGACGGCCAGCGCGACGAGCTGCGGGTGCCCGTCCTGGACAGCGACGCCTCCATCGCCAGCGTCCAGCTCAACGGGCGCACGACCTCGCTGCTGCCGGTCGGCGACCGCTACACCGTCGCGGTGGACGGGCCCGGCGATCACCTCGTCCGGGTCGAGTTCTTCATCGGCCGGGACGACGAGCGCTTCGCCCGCCGGCTGCAGATGGCCCTGCCGCCCTCGGGCCCGACCCGCCTCTCGATCCAGGTGCCCGAGGTCGGCATCAGCGCCGAGCTGGGCCAGGGCGCGGTCACCGCCCTGCGGGAGGAGGCCGACGGGACGAGGATCCTCGGACAGCTCGACGGCCGAGGCGCGCTGGACCTGAGCTGGAAGGGCCGGGTCCGGGGCGAGGCGCTTCCGGTCAAGGCCGAGGCGCGGGCCACCGCCCTCTTCACCCTGCACGAGGCCCTGGTGCGCGGGGTGGTTCAGATCGAGACGACCCTGCTGGAGGGCGAGACCGACCGCCTGGCGCTGCGCCTGCCCGAGGGCATCGAGATCGTGGACGTCGAGGGCGACGCGGTCCTCCAGTGGCGGACCGAGGGCGAGCGGCTGGTGGTGCTGCTGCGCTACCTCGTCGAGGACCAGGCCTCGATCAAGGTCTTCTTCCAGCTCCCCGTCGACCTGGACCAGCCGATCGCCCTGCGCCTGCCGCTGCCCGAGCCGGGGGTCCCGACCTCGGGCGCGCTGGGCGTGCAGGGGCCGGCCGGCTTGGAGGCGACGGTGCAGTCGGCGACGGGGACCACCGAGCTGCGGGATCTGCCGCCCGAGCTGGCGGCGCTGACCCCCAACCCGCTGCTGCTGGGCTTCAGCTTCGCCGCGGCCGAGGATCCCGCCGTGGTGCTCGGCGTGCAGCGGCAGGCCGAGGTCGAGCTGACGACGACCCAGGTCGACGTGCTGGAGGCCTCCACGGTGCTGTTGCAGGACGGCGCCCAGGTCAACCGACTGCAGCTGCGGATGCGCAACGAGACCCGCCAGTACCTGGCCGCGCGGCTGCCGGCCGGCGCCGTGCTGACCCACGCGCGGCTGGACGGTCGGCCGATCCGCCCGGCGACCTCACCCGACGGCAGCACGCTGCTGCTGCCGCTGATCCAGAGCGAGCGCCTCGCCGAGGGACAGACCCAGACCTGGCAGGTGCGCGAGGGGGACACGCTCAGCGGCATCGCCGACCGCTTCTACGGCGACCCGAGCCAGTGGGCGCCCATCCTCAACGCCAACCCGAGCCTGGGCTCCTGGGCCGATCTCGTGCCCGGTCAGACCTTGACGATCCCGCCGTCCAGCGCGGGCCTCGCCCCGGTGAGCCGCTTCAGCATCGAGCTGGCCTGGACCCTGCCCGGACCCACGCTGGGCCTGGTCGGCCAGCGCGGCCTGAGCCTGCCCGAGCTGGACGCCGACGTCGCCGAGGCGACCTGGTACGTCTACCTGCCCCACGCCGTCGTGGGCATGGGCTTCGGCGGGAACCTCAGCGCCTGGTCGCACCTGCGCTACGACCACTTCCGCCGGGTGCGGCAGTACCTGGACCTGGTCTTCCGGGAGCGCGACGCCTGGGCCAGCGCCGACTTCAGCTCGGACGGCTACGAGAACATCCTCACCCGCCGCAAGTCGATCTACGTCGCCGAGCAGGCCAAGGACGCCGGCGGTCAGGAGGTCAGCAGCAGCTTCCCCCTGGTGGGCGAGCGGCACCGCTTCCGGCGCTCGCTGATGGGCCGCGAGGTGCCCCAGCTCGATGTGCGCTACCTCTCCCGCAGCGCGGTCCCGCCGCTCCGACTGTTCGCGTTGCTCGCCGCCTTCGGCCTCTGCCTCGCCTGGCTGGGCCAGCCCGAGCGCGGGCGCCGGCTCGCCGTCGGGGCGGGCTTCCTGGGCCTGCTGGTCCTGGCATGGTACGTCGAGGGGGTCCACCGGCGCTTGCTCTGGGGGGTCGACCTCGCCCTGCTCTACGGCCTCGTACAGACCCTCTGGCCGGATCTGCGCCGACGCTGGGAGCGACCTCCATCGCTGGCCGAGCTGCTCGACGCCTGGACCTTTCGCCGGGTGGCGCTGGGCTTGGGCCTCTCCATCGCCTTGCTGTTCCTGCTGATGGTGCCCCTGCTTTGGTCCACCCTCGCCCTGATCGCCCTGAGCCTGCGCCTGCGGAGGTCGGCATGAGCGCCCTGCTCCTCACCCTGTTCGCCCTGCTCCTCCTCCACCCCGCCCGGGCCCAGGACGACGCCCGGCAGACCTTCGCCGACGACAACTTCAACTCGCTGATGCAGCAGAACGAGTTCGCCGCCAAGGGCAGCCAGGCGCCGGCCGCCGTTGCTGAACAGAGCGCGGCCCATGCCGACGACGGCCCCGCCCTCCTGCCGTCGGTCCAGGACGGCGAGGTCGAGGTGCCCCTGCGCCGCTACGAGGCCCTCCGCGCGCAGATCCGCGCTGGAGAGGAGGCCGCCCGGCGCTCCTACGCGACCCTGGTGGTGCTGGGCGAGTCGACCTACAGCGGCCGAGCCGTGGACGGAGGCCTGCAGCTCCGCCTGCAGCTGCGCGCCACCCTGCGAGGGCCGGGGCTGTGGAAGTCCGTGCCCCTGGTCGGCGAGGAGGTCGCCATCGTGGCCGCCCGCGTCGGCGGCCAGCCCATCGCGGTCACCAACCAGAACGGCTACCAGGTCTGGGTGACCGACCAGGTCGGCGAGGTCAGCCTGGAGCTGGACCTGCTGGTCCCCGCCCGCGGGCCCCGCGGCTCGCTGGAGTACGACTTCCTGGTCGCCCGCACCCCTGTCACCCGCTTCGACTGTTTCTTCCCGGAGACCGGCCTGGAGCCCCGCCTGCGCCGGGCCGTGCGGGCCACGGTCGCCTCCGAGGCGGGAGGCACCGCGCTCTCGGCCTGGCTGGAGCCGACCAGCCGCATCCACCTCGTCGGCTACAAGGACCTGGGGGCCGAGGAGGGCCGCGCGGCCAAGGTCTACGTCGAGACCCTCTCCCTGCTCTCGGTCGAGGAGAGCAGCGCCGATCTGTTCACAGTGCTGCGCTACGACATCCTGCAGGCGGGCACCAACCGCTTCGACATCTTCGTCCCCGCGGGGCTGAGCATCGTCTCGGCCGACGGGGCCGGCGGCTTCCGCTACACGACCGAGGCGAGCGCGGAGGGCACGATCATGCGGGGCGAGACGGCCTACCCGATCCGCGATCGGTACGAGGTCTCCTTGCGGCTCTCGCGCAGCCTGGACGGGGAGCCGGTCGAGGTGGTGCCGCCGCGGGCCATCGGCGCCGAGCGGGAGCACGGCTGGCTGGGGGTCGAGGTGCTGGGCACCATCCAGCTGGCCGAGCTGTCGCGGACCGAGGCGCTGGCCGTGGACGCCAACCAGCTCCCCGCCGAGCTGCTGGGCAACGCGGTCAGCCCGGTGCTGCTGGGCTGGCGATACCACTCCAGCGGCGCCGCCGTACGCCTCAGCGCCACCCGCCTGCCGGAGACCGAGCCGGTCGCCGGCTCGATCGACGAGGTCGTGGCCACCACCCGCATCACGGCCGAGGGCCTGGCGACGACCGAGCTCTCGATCACCCTGCGCAACCGCCTGCGCCACAGCCTGCGGCTGCGCCTGCCCGAGGGCGTGGTGGTGCGCACCAGCCAGCTCGACGGCGAGGCCGTCAAGCCCTCGCGCGACCGCGAGGGCAACCTGCTGCTGCCGCTGAAGCGCTCCTCGGGCACCGAGCGCCCCCGCCCCTTCACCTTGCGCCTCAGCCTGGAGAGCGACGTCGGACGGATGGGGGTGCTGGGCCTGCGCCGGCTCTCGCTGCCCTCCTTCGAGCTGCCCGTCTCGACCCTGCGCTGGGAGGTGGAGGCGCCGGCGGCCCATCGCTACTCCCGCCTCTTCGGCGACATCGCGCCGCAGGGCGAGGAAGAGAGCCAGACCTCGATCTTCGCCTCGGCCACCCCTCCCCTGCGGTACACGCGCTTCTGGCTGCAGGCCGATCAGCCGCTCAGCGTGCGCTTCGCCCACCTCCGCGGCTGGGTCAAGGCCCCGCTGGCCTTGGGGGCGGCCATCGCCCTGGCCATGACCGCCCTGGGCGCGCGCCGCCGCTGGCCGGCCTGGTCGCGGGCTGCGCGGAGCGTGGCGGGCCTCGCCCTGGTGTGCGCCGCGCTCGCGCTGGCCTGGGCCGCCGGAGACGGGATCCTGCTCTTCGCGATCTTCGTCGCGGCGGCGGCGGGGGGCCTCTTCGGCGAGGCCCGGGCGCTGCTGCGGCGCCTGTGGAGCGCCCTGCGACGCCCGGCCGAAGGAGAGCCGACCCCGGGCTCCTGGCGGGCGGCCAGCTTCGTCGGCCGCGCCGGCCTGCTGCTCTCCACCGGCTTCGTCGCCCTGCTGCTGCTGGTCGGTCTGCTGCGCCTGCTCGACGTGCTCGGCAGCCCCCTGGGCTGAACCTCAGCCCCAGCGCTCCAGGTACTCCCGCAATCGAAGCTTCCTGGCAGTGTTCTCCGAGCTCATGTAGCGGACGGTGCCGAAGATCGGCCGCCTGGGGCCCCAGGGGCGGTCGTAGCGGCCGAAGACCCAGCCGACGCCGGCGAGGGTGTTCGGGTCGCGGCCGTCGAGGGCGTAGCGGTCGTTGAGGTGGACCAGGATCTCGAAGGCGCGGCGCGGGTCCTCGCTCCACTCCAGCACCCGCTTGCCCCAGAGCATGCGCAGGTAGTTGTGCATCCGGCCGCTCTCGCGAAGCTCGGCCTGGGCGGCGTTCCAGAGGGGGTCGTGGGTGAGGCCCGCGTCGAGCTCTTCGAGGCTGTACAGGGCCGGGCGGGGGTCGGCCCGGTGCTCCTCCAGGCTCTGCTGCGCCCAGGCGGGGGTGGCCTCGTAGGACTCGTAGCCAGGCAGAAAGGCGGCGCCGTTCAGCGCCAGCTCCCGCCAGGTGATGAGCTCGTCGAGGAAGGACTCAGCGGCCTCCGGCAAGCCCCACCAGCCCTCGCGGCTGGCGTTCACCTTGCCGAAGGTGGGCGGGCCAACCCGGTCGAGCAGGGCGGCGTAGACCTCGCCGGCGCCGACCTGGCCGTAGTGCAGGTATGGCGAGAGGCCGCTGCCACCGCCGCCGTCGGGCTGATTGCGCTCCAGGTAGGAGGGCAGGCGGTCGAGGAAGCGGTCGAGGCGAACGCGACCGGCGACCGAGCCGCCGCGCTCGGCGACGGGCGAGACGCTGTGGTCGATCGGCAGGTCCTCGACCCGGCCGGCGAGGCGCTCGGCCGAGGCGGGGCGCAGCCAGGCGGGGACGGTGGCGGGCGGCAGGTCGACGCCGGCGAGGGGATCGGCCTGGGGCAGATGCGCGAGGTGGGTGGGCAGCGTCTTCTGCAGGAAGCGTCGGAAGTCGACGGCGCGGCCGTAGGCCTTGTCGGCAGCGCGGACGGGCAGCAGGCCGGCGCTGTCGACGGCCTCCATTCGGATCGGCAGGCGGGCGGCGGCGGCCAGCATCCGCGGGTGGAAGAAGCCCGGCCAGTCGTCGGTGACCAGCAGGGCCGCGTCCTGCGCGAGGCGGGCCAGCAGGCCCTTGCCCTCTCCCGGGCGGGACTCGACCCAGGGCAGGTAGGTGACCGCGCTGTCGGCGAAGGCCCGGGCGTTGTCGGCCATGCCGTCCAGCACGAAGCGGTGGTGGCGGTCGCTGGCGTGGGGGTACTGCAGCCGCAGGCCCTCCAGCACGAGCAGCGGCGCGCCGAGCTCCCGCGCCCGAGCGACGGCGTGCTGCAGGGCGTGGTTGTACCGGCGGCGGCGGTTGGCCGTCATCCAGTAGAGGACGTAGCGGCCCGGGCGAGGGGGCAGCGGGTTGAGGAGGCGCAAGCGGGCGGGGTCGAGGGCCATGGCCGCGGCTAACGGCGCCGGCGGGGCGGGCTACTCCTCGCCGGCCGAGGCGGGCTCGCGGGCCGGGCGGTGCCGCCGGTAGCGGCCCCCCTTGCGCAGGCGGCTGGCGACGATCTCGCGCTGGCGCTCCTTGTACAGCTCGTGGGCGGCGTCGCCCTGCTCGTTGGACTCGGCGGTGCGCACGTCGACCAGCTGGAACTCGACCAGCACGAAGACCACCCTGCCAAGCATCGCCCCGTGCCGGGCGTGGCCGAGGTGGTCGATGCGCACCGGGAAGTCGGCGATGAAGTTGACCACCCGGTAGCTCTTGCCCGAGAAGGGGTTCTCCTCGGACAAGAAGGGCGGATCGGCCTCGGCCGTGAAGGCCTGCAGCTGCGCGGCGATGTCCCGGTAGCCAGGCTTGGAGAGCTCCTGCTGCAGGTCGAGCAGGTTGTTGTGGCTCTCGCCGGGGATGACGTAGTTGAAGGCGAGCAGGTTGCGGGTCAGCCAGGCCAGGGCCGGCAGGATGTGGGCCCGCTCCTGGGTGACGATGCGAAAGCGCAGCTTGTCGAAGACCGTCGCCGCCGTGGCCTCCTTCTTGGCCAGCAGCTTGGTGATGATCGAGTTGCGGGGCTTGCGGTTGCCGTAGAAGCTGACGATCGGGAAGCCCTCGGCGCGCATGCGCTCGGCCGCGTCGTAGATGCGGCGCTCGGCCAGCTCCAGCAGGTCGGCCTCGGACAGCGCCGACTGGAAGCGCAGCTCGGCGGCTTCGAGGTGGGCGATCGTGTGCATCAGCTTGAGCACCACGCAGGCCAGGATCTGCCGCCGCCGGAAGCCGCCGGTCTGGCTGGCCATCAGGAAGATCTCCCGCACATCGGCGGGGTCCTTGATCTCGGCCGGGAAGCGCAGGTGCAGGTGCTCTTCCAGGTAGCCGATGGCCTGCCGGTGGACGTAGTCGATGCGTCGCCGGTCCTCGGGATCCGACCAGTCCAGCCGGTGAAGCCGCAGGTAGTGCTCGACCGCGGGCAGGTCGGCGAAGACCGCGCGGTTCCAGTCGATGACGCTGTTGCCGCGCAGGACCAGCCGGACCGCCTCGAGGTCGGCGAGGTCCAGCTTCATCCCCGCGGGGAGGCCCTGCACGCTGGCGTGGAGGTCCAGCTGGCCAGGCTCGTCATTGGCAGCGTCGCTGCTGGCATCGATCTTCTGCGCGGACGAGCGGCTCTCGGTCACTTCGACTCCCTCCCCTTCCCATAGCCCACCTCTCCCATAGCCCGGCGCCTCTCGCGCTGTACACGAGTTCGGTCGCTTGCCCCGAGCCGAGCGGATCGTTAGCGGCCAGCCCATGGCCAAGACCAGCACCATCGGCAATGTCGTCAGCGCGGTAGGCGGTGCCTTCGGGGCGGCCTTCTCAAGCATCACCGTGACCATCCCGGTGGTGCTGCTGATGGGCTTCGTGGCGGCCTCGGCCGACTATGCCCTCTTCCACTACCTGGGCGGCGGCGCCACCAACGACCAGGGCACCCTGATCAAGGTGATGCTGGCCTGGACCGGCGTGGCCCTGCTGCAGGAGATCTTCCTGGGCCCGCTGGTGGGCGCCATCGCCGTCTACCTGGGGCGCCTGCACAGCGCCGGGCAGTCCGCTGGGCTCTACGACGCCGTCAACTTCGGCATCGGCCGCTACGGCCGCCTCTTCGTGCCGCGGCTGATCGCCCAGCTCAGCATCCAGATCGGCCTCGTCCTGCTGCTCTTCCCGGGCATCATCTACATCAGCATGTACGCCTTCGTGGACTCGGTCGCCTGCCTCGAACAGAAGGTCTGGCCGCTGGATCGCAGCAAGGCCCTGACCCGCGGCCGCCGCGGCAGCATCGTGCTGATCTACCTGCCGGTGGCCATCGCCATGCAGGCGGTGGCCCTGCTCGAGCTGTGGGCGCTGGAGCACGGAGTGCTGGCGCTCGGCCTGGTCTTCTCCGGCGTCTACCTGGTCTTCTTCTTGATCAACATCAGCTTCTACAAGCTGTACGAGGGCCGCACGGTCGCCCTGGCCGCCTCGAAGGCCGAGCAGCCCGCCGCCGCGCCGCCCGCCGCGGCGCCCGCCACCGACACCTGAGGTAGCCGCAGCTGCGCGCTCCACCCGCTGCCTTCCTGCCCCAGCTCGCCTCGCTGCTGAGGCCGGGGCGCACCCTGGCCGGCCTGCCCGAAGGCGCCGCCGCCTACGGCCTCGCCCTGGCCGCCCGCCAGCACCGCCGCCTGCTGGTCGTCGTGCCCGGCCGCGACGACGTCGAGCGCCTTCGCCAGGACCTGGCCTTCTACCTGGACCAACCCGGCGATCCGCCCGTGCTGGACCTGCCCGCCGACGATGTGCGCACTTGGGACGGCGTCTCGCCTCACCCCGACATCCCGCGCCGCCGCCTCGCCCTGCTCGCCGCCCTCGACGCGGGCGCCCGGGCCCCCGAAGGGGCAGAGAGGGGAGCCGTCGTCGTCGCCTGCGCCCGCTCCTTGATGCACCGGGTCCTCCCCCCCTCGCTGCGGGCCTCGCTGCGGCTGGAGCTGCGCCCCGGCGCCCAGCTCGACCCGGTCGCCCTCTCCCGCACCCTGGCCGACTGGGGCTACCTCGCCGTCCACCAGGTCGAGGAGCCCGGCACCTTCGCCCGCCGCGGCGATGTGCTCGACGTCTGGGCCCCCGGTGGGGCCGAGACCGGCGGAGGCCCGCTGCGCCTGGACTTCTTCGACCAGGAGATCGAGGAGCTGCGCGAGCTGCTGCCCGCCTCTCAGCGCTCCGGCGCCCGCCGCGCCCGCGCCACCCTCATCCCCGCCCGCGAGGCGATCATCAGCCCCGAGGCCCTCGCCCGCGCCTCCGCCCACATGGCCGAGGCCGTCGACCGCCTGGGGGGCGGCCAGGCCACCCGCCGCCGGGTCCTGGCCGAGCTGAAGGAGGGCCTCTGGTTCCCCGGGGCCGAGGACTACCTCGGCGCCCTGCACCCGCTGGTCCCCTTCCTCAGCGGCTGGCCGGCGCAGGCCCCGATCGTCCTGCTCGACCCGGTCGGCGTGGACGGCGAGCTGGAGCGCTTCCAGGCCCTCTACGAGAGCCGCTTCGAGGCCATCCCGGTCGAGCAGCGCCCCCCCGTCCTGCCCGAGGCCCGCTTCGTCGCCGCCTCCCTGGTGCGGACCGACCTCTCCCGCGCCGTGCGCGTCGAGCCCCTGGCCATCGACGACGCCCCCGACCTGCAGTGCCAGGACAACGCCTCGCTGCGCGCCAGCCACGGCGAGCTCGCCCCGGTCGTCGCCCGCCTCTACGCCATGCTCGACGAGGGCTTCACGCTCGCCCTGGTCTGCGACGGCCGCTCCCGGGCCGAGCGCCTGCTGGCCCTCTTCGAGCCCCACGGCATCCGCCCGGCCGAGGCCCCCGTCGGACAGTTCGGCCCCCCCGGCACCGTCCGGCTCTGGCTGGGCGATCTGCGGACCGGCTTCCAGGCCCCCCGCGAGCGCCTCGCCGTCATCACCGCCGACGAGATCTTCACCGTCAAGGAGCGCAGCCGGGCCACCAAGGTGCCCGCCAACCTGCGCGAGGCCGTGCTCAGCAGCCACACGCAGCTCAAGCAGGGCGACCTGGTCGTCCACGTCCGGCACGGCATCGGACGTTTCTTACGTCTGCGGCGCCTGGACCAGGGAGAGGTCGCCCAGGACTACGCCGAGCTGGAGTACCGCGACGGGGCGCGGATGTACCTGCCGGTCACCCGGCTCGACCAGCTCTACCCCTACCGGGCCGCGGGCGACATCCAGCCCCGCCTGGACCTCCTCGGCGGCGAGAGCTGGGCCCGGCGTAAACAGAAGGTCCGCGACCAGGTCCTGGCCATGGCCCACGAGATCCTCGAGATCCACGCCATGCGCCAGGTCGCGCAGGGCCACGCCTACGAGGGCGAGCCCGAGAGCTACCGCCTGTTCGTCGAGGCCTTCCAGTGGGTCGAGACCCCCGGCCAGCAGCAGGCCATCGACGAGGTCATGGCCGATCTGGCCGCACCCCGCCCGATGGACCGCCTGCTGGTCGGCGACGTCGGCTTCGGCAAGACNNCAAGACCGAGGTCGCCATGCGCGCCGCCATGCGGGTCCTGCTCGAAGGCCGCCAGGTCGCCGTCCTCTGCCCCACGACCGTCCTCGCCTTCCAGCACGCCCGCACCTTCCGCGCCCGCTTCGCCGACACCGGGGCCCGGGTCGAGCTGCTCTCCCGCTTCCAGTCCCCCGCCCAGGCCCGCGCCATCCGCGCCGAGGTCGCCCAGGGCACCGTCGACATCCTGATCGGCACCCACACCCTGCTGGGCCACGATCTGCGCTTCCGCGAGCTCGGCCTGGTCGTCGTCGACGAGGAGCACCGCTTCGGCG
>DDSR01000150.1 GCA_002343455.1 Deltaproteobacteria bacterium UBA2385
CTTCTCCTCACCCGGCGGGGTCCAGCCCTTCGTCGGTTTCACCTCGGGCGCCTCAACGCGGATGCGGAACTGCGGGCATGGTGGGTTGGTCCAGCTCCTGAAGTCCCAGGACCGCGACACCAACAACCCCGGCGCCCAGATGGACATGGGGCCCGAGGAGATCCTGCTGCTCATCAGCCGGAACCCCGAGCAGACCCGTGCCCGACTCGAGGCCGTGCGCGCCCAGCGGGAGGCCGACGCGAAGAAGAAGATCGCCAGCGAGGCGAGCAAGCTGCTGCGCGCCATCAACGCGCGGTTCCGGGGTGCGGAGCGGAGCAAGGACCCGACCGAGGCCGCCCGCCTGCGCGGCGAAGCCGAGGAGCGGCTGAAGCACCTCGCCCGCATGAACCCCGAGGCCTGGCCCTGGGCCCAGAACGCCGCGGTGGTGCGCGAGCGCCCGGTGCTCGTGCCCGACGGCGGCGGACCGGTCTACGAGGGCCTGCGCGTGGGCATCCCGAGCGCCTGGAACGCCGAGAAGATCGAGTACGTCGAGTTCGGCCAGGTCAGCCGCGACGGGCAGATCGCCATCCGGGCGGCCGGCGAGGCGGCCTGGAGGCTCGTGAAGTCCGACGACGTGCGGCTCTCGGCCCTCAAGCCCGAGCACTACGGCGCCGACTGGCCCGTCGACGAGGAGGGCTTCACCGTGCGGGCCATTGAGCAGCACGCGGAGAACCGGCTCCGCTACCAGGGCGACTGGCCCGGCATGGGCTGGCACCAGGCCCCGGAGGGCTGGGTCGAGCGGCTGTGGGGGCAGCTCGGCGAGCGCATCGTCAGCGCGCTGGCGAAGGTGTCCTACTTCAACGCCCAGGCCCAGCGCATCCCCGTCATGGCGCCCGCCGGGCTGCGGATCGTCAACGCTGGGGCGGCCTCGGGCACGTCCGAGATCACCGTGTTGTCGCCCACCGAGGCCGGCTGGCGGGCCTTCCTCGCCGCCGCGCCCGGGTCGGGGCTCAAGTTCGGCGAGCTGGCCGAGGCCGGGCGCTGGTGGTGGGGGCGGGCGGTCCCGCGCAACCTGCTCAGCGGGGCTGAGGACGAGGGTGAGGAAGCGCTCGGGGAGGCGGCCTGATGCCCGCGCCCGCGCTCCTGCTCGGTGGGGCCGGTGGGCTCCTGCTGCTGCTCGCCGCCGCGGCCCCCCGCTCGGCCGAGGCCCGGGTGCGCGGGCCCTCGTCCTGGCCCCTGCCCCCGCTGTCCGCGCGCTGGCTGCGGCTCTCCTCGCCCTTCGGCTGGCGCATCCACCCCATCCACGGCGATCGCCGCCACCACGACGGGCTCGACCTGCCCGCCCCCGAGGGCACCCCCGTCGCGGCGCCCGAGGCCGGTATCGTGGACCGTGTGGACCACGCCGGGGCCGGTCGCGGCGAGATCAACGGCAACGCCGTCTTCGTGAAGTCGGCCACTCGGCGTTGGGCCTTCCTGCACCTGTCGCGGGCGCTCGTGGCCCCCGGTGCCCGGGTCCTGGCTGGGCAGACCATTGGTCTGGTGGGCAGCACCGGGCGCAGCACCGGCCCGCACCTGCACCTCCAGGTCTACGACGCCGCCGGGCGCCTCGTAGACCCGGCGCCCCTGTTCGCGGCAGGCACCTTCACCGCCAAGGCGGTCGCGTGATCGTCGCCGCCACCATCGGACACGCCGGGCGGCCCTCGCGCTGGGCGGATCGCGGCGCGGTCTTCGAGGGCGTCGAGGAGACCTCGGCCGTGCGCCGCTACACCGACGGGCTCGACCGTGAGCTGCGCCGGATGGGCCACTGCTGCGTCCTGCTCTCCGATGGCGAGTACCGCGACCAGTGGGGCCGCGCCGACGGGTACCGGGCCGGGGTCTACCTCAACTGCCACGTCAACGCGGGCGGCGGGGACCGGGGGCTGGTGCTCCACGACCACCGCAGCGCGAGGGGTCGGGCGTTGGCCGAGACCGTCGCCGCCGAGCTGGACCGGGCGCTGGGCTGGCCCTGCCAGGCGCGGGCGTGCCGGCCGGACACCAACGGGGTGCCCCGGGACGCGGACTTCTCCGAGGCGTTCGGGACGATCGCGGGAGTGCGGGCGGTCGCGCTGTGCCTGGAGCCGTACTTCCTGGATGGGCCGCGCCGGGGGGAGTTCTTGGGGCGGCTCGACGAGGTGGGGGCGGCGGTGGCGCGGGGGATTGATGGTTGGGCGAGGGCGGCGTGATGCAAAGCCTACTTCCCGTTCTCGACCGTACCGTGCTTCTCGAAAAGGTCCCGAACCTTCTCCCACGAGAGTTCCTTCCCGTAGGTCTTATCCTTCGGAATCCACACGACGCGGGCCTTGCAAACCTTGAGTCGCCCCATGAGGTCGTCGCCGTCGCGAACGGCGAACTCAACGCCCCTGTTGCCTGGCTCCACCTTGTGGGCAGGGATTGTCCCGGTCACCTTCTTGGCTGCCATTGTCACATCCTCCTTGCGGGTCTTGTGGGTGAGGGATGGAACGCTACCACGGTCGCGGCGACCACGTGGCTCGACGCGGCATGAGCGCGCAGGGCGTCCTGGAAGTCTTCGCCGGAACCGGCGGCGCCTCCCTCGGTCTGCACCGAGCCGGCTGGGCCCACCTCGCCTGCGTCGAGCGCGACCCCTCCGGAGCCGCCACGCTGCTGGCCGCCGGCTTCCCCGCCGTCGAGGCCGACGCCCGCGACGTGGACTTCGCCGCCTTTCGAGGCCGCGTGGCGCTGTTGTGGGCCTCGCCTCCTTGCCAGCCCGGAAGCACCGCGGGCCAGCGGCGCGGCGCCGCCGACGAGCGCGACGGCTGGCCCGTCACCCTGGCCGCCATCGACGCCTGCCGGCCCACCTGGTTCCTCGCCGAGAACGTGCTCGGCTGGAGCTACCACCTGGACCTCTGCGGNNCCCCGCCTGCCACCTCGAAGGCGTCGCCGCCGAGTTGGCCCGCCGCTTCCCCTTCTCCGGTCGGTGGCGCCTGGACGCCGCCGACTACGGCGTTCCCCAGCGGCGCCGCCGGCTCCTTCTCTGGGCCGGGCCCCTGCCCCTGGACCCCGAAGGCCCCGCTC
>DDSR01000054.1:0-2658 GCA_002343455.1 Deltaproteobacteria bacterium UBA2385
CCCCAGCCCCACCCGCTGTTTTCGATTAACCACCCCTGCACACCGCCCTCGAGGTACGACCCGGCCCCGTGAGCAAGCCCGCTGTCCCACCGCTGCTGCCCGATCGGTACCTGCCCTGGCCCGCGCCGGAGCGGGCCCTGCTGGGCCGCGGCGGCGCCAGCGAGGTCTGGCGGGCCCAGGACCGGGAGCTGGGCATCCTGGTGGCCCTCAAGGTGTTGCGGGCCGAAGGGGCGCGGCTCGCCGGGCGGCTGGAGCGCGAGGCGATGCTGGCGGCCTCGGTCGTACACCCCAACGTCATCGCGCTGCACGACATGGGCCGCACCCCCGAGGGCCTGCCTTACCTCGCCTTCGCCCTGGCCAGCGACGGCAGCATGCTGGACCACTCGGGCCAGCCGCTGTCCTGGCCCGAGCTGAAGGAGCAGACCATCGGCCTGCTCGACGCGCTCGGAGCCATGCACGCCCGCGACCTGCTGCACCTGGACGTCAAGCTCTCCAACCTGCTGCTGCACCGGACCGGACCCCGGCGGCGGGTGCTCTGGCTGGCGGACCTGGGGGTGGCGCGGGCCCGCTTCAGCCAGGAGGACGACGACGGGCTGGTGCTGGGGACCATCGGCTACATGGCCCCCGAGCGGCTGACCGGCCAGGTCCCCCTCTGGGGCCCGGCCACCGACCTCTTCAGCGTCGGTGCCGTGCTCTACCGGCTGGTCAGCGGGGAGCTCCCCTACCCGGCCCGGGACCCGGTCGAGGCCCTGGCCTCGCGCCAGCGCCCCCCCACCCAGGTGCCCCGCCGCCCCGGGATGGTGGTGCCCCCGGGCCTGGACGAGATCATCCTCAACCTGCTCCACCCCGACCGGCGCTCGCGCTACGACCTGGCCGCCGACGTGGCCCGCGCGCTCGGCGCCCTCCGCGATCCGCCCGCCGCCGAGCTGCTGACCGGCGGCACCAGCTCGCTGCCTCCGCGGATGGCCTTGCTGGCCCAGGTGGGCGAGGACTCCCTGATCGAGTGGCCCCCTCCGCCGGCCGGACCCAGCCGCTCGACGATGGTCCACCCGACGCGCGGCGGAGGCGGCATCGACTGGCACAAGCCCACCCCGCTGCGCCCCCCTCGCGAGCGGCCGCGGCCCTACCTCGCGCGGCGTGTGCCCCAGGAGCCGCGGCTCATCGCCCACCGCGAGATCCCCGTGATCGGCCGCGAGGACGAGCTCGACCAGCTCTGGAGGGCGGCCCGGCACGTGCTGCGCCGTCGGACGCCGGTGATCGTCCACCTGCACGGCGCGCGCGGGATGGGGCGCACCCGGCTGGTGGACGAGGTGACCCGCGTCTGGGAGCGGATGGGCATCGCGGTCGGCGCACGGCTGGACTACTCCGGGAGGACCGAGAACAGCCAGGGCCTCGAGGGGGCGCTGCGTCAGCTCCTGCCTCCCCTGCCCGACGCGCGCTCGACCCGCAACGACATCGCGCGGACCCTCTCGCGGCTGCGCGACAGCACGCCGGCCTCCTGCCGCTACGACGCCGGGGCGCTGGCCGACTGGATGAGCCCCCGCAGCTCGACCGAGCCCGCCGACCGCTCGGTGGTGCGCTCGTTCTTGATCGAGCACCTGACGGCCCACGCCTGGCGAGGCTTCTCCTGGCTGTGGCTGGAGGACGTGCACCTGGCCGGAGACGCCGACGACGCCTGGCCGATCATCGAGAACCTGGTCGCCGCGGACCTGCCGGTGCTGGTCCTCTGCAGCACGGCCGAAGACCCCCGGCACCGCCTGGGGATGCGGCCCGTGCGGAGGATGCTGGCCCGCCACGTCTCGCGCACGCTGAAGCTGCCGCTCGGCCCCCTCTCGCCCGTGGACGCCCAGCGCCTCGCCCAGGCGCACCTCCCGATGGAGCCGGCGCTCGCCGCCTCCATCTCGGCGACCACCGCCGGCCACCCGCGCTTCCTGCACGAGCTGATCATCGAGCTGGTGCAGCAGCGCTGGCTGCAGCCGGTCAAGGGCGCCAACCGGGACGAGGTGGTCTGGACCCTCTCGGAGGGGGCCCCTCCGCTGCCGGCGGACGCCGAGGCCTTCGCCCGCCAGCGCCTGGCCTCCGCCATCGCCGAGGACCCCGGCGTCGGCCACGCCTTGCGGGTCGTCCGCCTGGCCGGGTCGGGTACGCCGGACCGGGTGTTGGACCGGGTGCTCGGCGAGACCCTCAACCACCTGCTCCTGCGCGGCCTGGTCCGAGAGGAGCGCGAGGGCCTGGTCATCGAGTCGCCCGAGCTGAAGGCGGCGATCGACGCCCAGGCGGGACAGGACGACCAGGCGCGCAACATCCACGAGACGCTGGCCGCCGCCTGGCAGGAGGAGGAAGAGGACGGACCCAGCGCGCAGGCCAGGGCGGGCCTGCACCTCTGCCTGGCCGGGCGCGCCGTCGAGGGCCTGCCGATGCTGCGGATGGCCCTGCGCAGCCTGGCCGGGACCATGCGACCGGGAGCGCTGGACCGGCTGGCCGGACGCATCATGGCCTTCGCGACCGAGGTCGAGGGCACGGGCTCGCCGACCTGGACCGACGCGGCGATGGCGCGCAGCGAGGCGCTCTGGGCCCTGGGGCTGCTGTCCGAGGCGCTGGCCCTGGACGAGCTGATCGCCGAGCAGGTAGGCGATCCCTCGCAGGCGGTGCAGGCGG
>DDSR01000054.1:2663-9869 GCA_002343455.1 Deltaproteobacteria bacterium UBA2385
GACGAAGTGCGCGAGCTGCTCGACCGGGTGCCCAGCCCGGTGCGGGCCAGCTACCACGCCGCCAGGGCCTCCCTGCACACCCGGCGCCAGGACCACAGCAGCGCCGAGGCCGAGATCGAGCTGGCCCTGGGCTTCGCGCCGCGGCCGGTGGTCCACGCGCGGGTGCTGCTGCTGCGGGCCGAGCTGCTGGCCGACGAGGCGCCCGCGGCGGCGATCACCACGGCGCGCCAGGTCCAGGCCATCGCCCGGCAGAGCGGGCTGCTGCAGGCCGAGGTCGAGGCCTGGGACCTGCTGGGCCGGCTGGCGGTGCGCGAGGGCAAGGTCGAGGAGGCCGTCGCCGAGCTGGAGGCGGGCATCGTCCGCCTGCGCCGCGTGGGCGAGCGCATCGCCGCCGGGCAGCTGCTGGCGACGCTCGGGCGCCTGCTGCGCGAGAGCGGGGACCTGGACGCCGCTCGTCGGGCCTACCTGGAGGCCCTCAGCCTGGAGTCCACCGGCCAGGAGCCCTTCGCCCGCATCGCGCGCGCAGGCCTGGCCCTGCTCGCCGGCCTCGGACGCGACGCCGCCGCCCTGCGCCTGCTGGTCGACTCCACCCGCCAGACCCTCGAGCCCGGCGAGGCGGCCTTCTGGTCCCTGCTCCGCCAGCTGTCCGAGCTCCTCAACGGCGGCCAGCGGCGCCCGGTCGACCCTCGCCTCGCCCAGACCGCCGCCCAGTCCTCGCCCGACGGCCGCCTCGCCGCCGAGCTGCTCCACCGAGAGCTGCACTCCAGCGGATGACCCCTGATGACGACCTCCACGCCCTCGCTCTTCGGACTGACCGCGGCCTTCGGGGAGCCCCTGCCCGAGCTGCTGGCCGAGCTGCTGCGCTTCCAGCTGGCCAACCCTGACCCCTACAACGAGGGCTTCGAGCTGGCCGAGCTGGACGTCGAGGACATCCTGCCCGACCCGCCGCCGCGGGACGGCCGCCGGCTCCTGCCCTTCGGGATCAACGGTCACGGCAGCGCCTTCGCCGTCTGGATCGAGCCCGGCCAGCGCCCCGATCAGGCACCGGTGGTCTATATCGACGCCGAGGCGCAGGCCGATATGGTCATCGCCCGCAACGTCGGCGAGTTCTTCCGGCTGCTGGCGCTGGACCAGGAGGATCCCAGCACGATCCGGGACCTCCCCTCCTGGCGAGCGGCGATGGTCGAGAACGGCTGGGCGCACTCGCCTCGCTGGGAGGAGCTGGTGCGCTGGCTCGCCGAGCGCCACGGCNNGCCGCGGCCGCCGCGCCGGGCTTCCGCACCTGGATGGGCCACCCCGACGAGGAGCCGGTCCCGGAGTCCGAGCGCCCCTTCACCCTCTCCGATGCGCTGGCCAACCGCTCGACCGCGGCCTTCGACGCGCTGCTGGAGAGCGATGACCTGCGCTCGCCGCGCAAAGCGGCCGAGATGGCCCAGATCGCCGAGCTGGCCATCCGCGGCGGCCGCGAGGACCTGATCGCCCGGATGCTGGAGGCCGGCCTGGACCCCGAGCTGCGCCTGATCCGCGAGAACACGCTGCTCCTGCACGCCGCCCTCTACGGCCGCATCGGCTGCGTTCGGGTCCTGCTGGAGGCCGGCGCCGACACCGAGGCGACCAACGATCTGGGCGAGACCGCCGACATCCTGGCGACCGACAACTCCCCCGAGATCGCCCGGACCATCCACGAGCTGCTCGCCAAGGCCCGCGCCTCTGGCGCCAGTTGACCCCACCTCTGGCGCCCGCTTTGAGCAGGGCGACACGTTCCGTTCTGGCCTCGCTCGTGCCATGCTCCCCATGTGGAGGGCCCCCATGTCCGACGAACCCCGCAACGACGCCGACGCCACCCCCGAGCGCGATCTGGACCCCACCCCCGAGCCGTCCTCCGGGATGGGGGTCCTGCCCCTGATCGCCCTGGCCTCGCTGGTGCTCTCGGTCATCGCCCTGGTGGTGCTGCGCAGCACGGACGCCGACCCTGACGACGCGCCCGCCTCCGCCGAACAGGAGCGCGCGGCCGCCACGGAGACCGCGGTGCAGCTCAGCCTCTTCGTCGAGCGCGAGGGCCGGGCCGAGCCCCTGCCGCCCGGCACCGACATCCAGGTGGGCGACCGGGTCCTCTTCGAGCTCTCCAGCGCCGGTCCCACCAGCGCCCGCTTGTGGATCGAGGAGGGCGGCGTCACCATCAAGGACCTGGGCAACGTCGAGACGGACACCGCCCCGGTGATGGTCGGCGGCGAGGGCGGGCTGCTGGCCTGGGGCTTCGGCGCGGCCCGAACGGTGACCGTGCGGGCCAGCGCGGCGGATCGCGGCTGCCCGGCGACGAGCTGCGCCAGCCAGGTGGTCGTCGCGCGCTGAGCGCCCGGCTCTCCCAGGATCTNNTTTCAGGATCTGAAAACACTTTCTGGACGGCTGCCCCTCCCCGCCCCCCCCCTCCCGGGCCACCTTGGCCCCCGGAGGCGGCCCGGTGGCCTGGACCCTGTTCATCGACGAGAGCGGCGACCTGCAGACACCCGGGAGCACCGGCGTGGTGGCCGGCCTGTTGCTGCCCGGGACCGATCGCGGGCCGCTGCACCGCTCCGTCCGCAAGCGGCTGATCGACATCTTCGTCGGCCTGCGCTGGCCGCCGCGAGCCGCGACCCTGAACATCCCGCTGGCCTCGCTGCAGGGCCTGACCGAGCTGAAGCCGGCCCAGCGCCCCGCCGAGCTGGAGCGGGTCCGACGGGCGCTGGGACCGCTCGGCGAGCGCCTGCCCTCCGCCGACTGGCAGCAGCTGCGCGCCCTCGACCGCGAGGTGGCCGAGCGGCACCCTGAAGAGCACCGCCTGTTGGTCCACCAGGGCCAACAACGCGAAGCTCGGATGCTGCGGCTCCTGGCCGATCTCGAGCGCGTCAGCGGCGACCGGCCCCAGGCCTTCCTGGCCTTCGCCGAGGTGGATCCCAGCGCCGACCTCCCGCCCCCTGGGGGGCCGGTGGTCCACGACAGCTACGTCCGCCTGCTGATCGACCTGCTCAGCCGGGTCCAGGCCACCCTGCTGCACAGCGAGCGCGGCGTGGAGCTGGTCGAGGCGGTGGTCGCCGACCGGGACCTGCAGCTGGCCGCCCCCTCCCAAGCGGTACCCCTGATGCCCCGCTACCTGGAGGGCTTCATCCGGCAGGCCCACCAGCGCACCGCCGACGCCCTGGGGGCCGCGGCCTCCAGCGTTCGCATCGTGGCCACCGGCCGCCGCCGCTACCGGGGTGAGGACACGCCCGCGGGCCTCGTGATCGCCGACTGGCTGGCCAACCGGGGGGGGCGGGTGCTGCGCAGGCCGCCCTCCAGCCCCCGGATCTGGGAGGGCCTGCCGCCCTGGAGGGACCGATGAACGCCCCTCCCACCGAGCTGGAGGAGGCCATCGTCCTCTTCGTGCACGCCGGGGTGGCCTCCGAGGCGCTGCTGCGCGGGGTCGAGGCCGAGGCCCGCCGCCTCTGCGTCGATCCGGCCCTGGCCGAGGACGTCGCCCAGGAGGTCCTGCTGAAGCTCTTCCAATACCAGCAGGCCGGCACGCTCCGCGTCGAGCGCAGCGGCCGCGGCCTGGTCCGCTTGATGCTCCAGCGCACCCGCGACAACCTGCTGCGGGCGCAGGGCCCCCGGCGCGCGCCCCCTCCTCCTCCCCCCGCCCCCGTCGAGCCCGACGAGCCCGAGCTGCAGCCCATCGTGCTGCTGGAGCGCGCGGTCGAGCGCGTGAGGGCGCGGCGAGCCCCGCGCTACCGGGCCGCCCTGGCCGACGCCTGGATCGACCTCTGCCTGGAGGCGGTGAGCGAGCTCGGAACGACGGAGATCCTGCGGCGGCGCCAGCGCATCGGGCCCAAGGACTCCGAGTGGAAGACCATGCGCAACGCCCACTACAAGCGGCAGGCCCGCCTGCGCCAGGAGCTGGTCGAGGAGCTGCGAGCGATGGGCTCCGAGGGGCTGCTGGACCCCGAGGAGCAGCGCTTCGTCGCGCGGCTCCCTCGCGGGGTGCTCAGGTGTGCAACGACGGACGTGGATACCGACCCGGACACGAGCACCGAGGATTGACATGACCACGAAGCCGCTGCCCGATGAGCTCTCCGCCCTGCTGGGCGTGCCTGCCGCCACCCTCCACCTGGACGCGCTCCCTCCGCCGGACGAGCTGCCGCAGGCCAAGAGCCTCGACTCCGCCGCGCCGGTGGCCTCGTTCTTCGCCGAGGGGACCGCCGCGGGCCCTCCCCTGCCCCTGGCGTTGCCGGCCCGGGCGCCCTTCACCCTCAGCCGCGCCTTCGGCGAGCCCGCTGCCTTCCTGGTCGAGCCCGAGGGCCCCTTCACCCTGCTGCGCGGGATGGTCGACCCGCTGGATGCCCCCGACGGGCTGCTGGTCGCCGACAGCCGCACCCAGCCCGTCAGCCTGCGGCAGGGAGCCTGGCTGCTCGATCTGGACGCCGGCCGGGTGCAGATCTGGCGCTTGCCGGCCGAGTCCGGCCCTCGCCTGCGCGCCGAGGCGTCGCCCCTCCCGGCCGAGCCACCGCCCTGGCCCGGCCTGGAGGCGCTGACCGAAGGCTACAGCTGCCCCTCCTGGCTTGAGCGCCGGGTGAAGATGCTGGCCAGCTCTCCCGATCCGCTCAACCGCCTCGTCGCCGCCGGCATGCTGCACCGCCTGTGGAGCCCCGCCGATCGGACAGAGCGCCAGCGCGCGCTGCGGGCCGCCATGGCCGGAGACGCTCCGATGGTGGGGTCGATCCGCAGGTGGCTGGTGACCGTCCCCGCCTGGGAGGCCCTCGAGGAGGAGGTCCGCCTGCGCGCCCTGGCCCTGACCGCCGAGATCGAGGCCCTGGCGGAGCTGCTGCTCGAGGACGAGCTCAGCGGCCGAGCCGCGGCCAGCCGGGTGCTGGCCTGCCGCGACGACCTGGCCAGCATCGCGACGGTGCTGGCGATCGCCGGGCGCCCTGAGGGTGCCTGGCACGAGGCCATCCTGGCCTCCGACCGCGCCGCCTTTCATCACAGCGCCGCGCTGGCGGACGCCTTGTTCCTGGACGCCGACGACCCCTGGCTGCAGGCGGTGGCCCGGGTGGAGCCCGACGCATGGTGGGGAGCCCTGATCTGCCGATGAACTGGAAGAGCTACGAAGAGCTGCTCCTGGACCCCACGCTGACCGCGCGGAAGGTGCGCGAGATCGTCTCGCGAAGCGGGCACTGCGAGGAGGGCCGGGACCCGCTGCCGGGGACCGCCGCCGTGCTGGCCATCCGGCACGGCCACGGGGCGCTCTTCCAGGTCGACTTCGTCCAGGGCCAGCCGGCCGAGACCGGGATGACCGAGAAGGCCAGCCGGGCGGGGCAGACGGCCCTCAACGTCGTGCGCCGCGAGCTGGGCGGCTTGCGCCCCGAGCTGCTCGCCGAGCCCTGGTCGGTGCAGGTGCGCTGCCTGCTGGACCCCGGCGTGCGCGCCGACAAGCGGCCGCTGCCGCTGGATGGGGCCTCGCTGGGCCTGCCCGCGGCGCTCGCCGCCGTCTCCCGCCTGCTCGACCTGCCTCCCCCGCCCGACCTCGTCGCCACCGCCGAGGTCCTGCCCGACGGGCGCCTTCAGTCCGTGGCCGGGCTGCTGAAGAAGCTGGACCTGCTGCGCGCCTGGACCCCGCGGGTGCAGACGCTGATCGTGGCCCAGGACCAGCCCGACACCGCCCCCGACCCCGCGCGCCGCCCCCGCATCGTCCCCGCGCGCGATCTCTCCGAGGCCATCGCCATCGCCTGGCCGCAGCTGGACACCCAGGGGCTGGCCGACCACATCTTGGACCGCCTCTCGCCCCCCGATCGCCCCCTGCTGGCCCGCCAGCTCTTCTCCCTGCTGATGCGTGGCGGGCCTCGGGTCCTGGGCTGGCGGGTCGTCCGACAGCTCGCCGAGGGCCTGGCGGACAGCCTGGAGGGAGACGCCCGCTGGGAGGCCCTCACCGCCGCGGCGATCGCCGCCCGCCACTCCGGCGACAACGACCTGCCCCTGCCCGCGAACATCCCGGCGACGCTGCCCGCCTCGCTCCGGCTGGAGGTGTTGGCCCATCGCCTGCAGCACGCGGCCGACCGCGCCGACCCCGACTGGGAGGACCTGACCAGCCAGGCCCTCGCCTGCGCCGACGCCCACGGGCTGCTCGACCCCTCGGCCCGGCTCTACGGCGCGGCTGGCCGGCTGCTGGCCTCCTGGGGGGAGCTGGACCGGGCCGAGGCGCTGCTGGAGCGCGCCTGCGCGGCGTGGGAGGCGCTCTACCACGAGGAGGAGTGCGCCCGCCCCCTCTGCGAGTGGCTGCGGCTGCGAGGCGCCCGCGGGGATCTCGACGGCGTGCGGCAGCTGACGGCGGGGCCGGCGCACCGCGCCCTGAACCACCCGGCGACCGATCCGGCCTCGCGGAGCTGGCTGCGGGTCGCGATCGGCCGCGCCCTGGTCCAGGCGGGAGCCCCCCGCGAGGCGCTGCCCTGGCTCGACGAGCAGCCCGGCGAGAGCCCCGACGCCCGGGCCGTGCGGCTGCGTTTCCGGCTGGGCCTGGTTCCCTCCCAGGACGACTCGGACCTGCACGCGATGGACGCCTTGCCCGAGCCGCTGCGCACCATGACCCGGTCCCTGCGGCGGCTGGACCTGGGAGACGAGGGCGGCCTGGCGGACCTGCCCGAGGTCGAGCTCTCCCGGCTGCGAGCCTGGCAGGCGCCCGATACACGGGCGGCCTCGCACGTCGCGCGCTGGTGGCGATACTGAGGGCCGGCGCCCCTCTCCCCGAGCGAGGGGCCCAGCGCGACGATCAAGCCGGAGCGACGATGAGAGCAGTGGTCCAGCGGGTGAGTCGGGCGAGCGTGCGGGTCGAGGGCGCGACCACCGGGCAGATCGAGGCCGGCCTGCTGGTCCTGCTGGGCGTCGGCCCCGAGGACGGCCCCGCCCAGGTGGCCTGGCTGGCCGACAAGCTCTGCGAGCTGCGCATCTTCCCCGACGCCGCCGGCAAGATGAACCTCTCCCTGCGCGAGGTCGGCGGGGGGATGCTGGTCGTCAGCCAGTTCACCCTCTACGGCGACTGCAGCCGCGGCCGCCGCCCCAGCTTCATCGGCGCCGCCCCTCCCGCCCTGGCCGAGCCCCTCTACCGCTCGTTCTGCGAGGCGGTCGAGGCCCGCGGCATCGCCCCCGTCGGGCGCGGCGTCTTCGGCGCCGACATGCAGGTCGAGCTGGTCAACGACGGGCCGG
>DDSR01000359.1 GCA_002343455.1 Deltaproteobacteria bacterium UBA2385
CCGAGGCGCTGGCCCGACAGGTGCAGGACCCGTCGAGCGCCTGGCGGGCCGAGCAGCGCGCCGCCGCCCAGCGGGGCGAGGCGATGCGCATCGATCGGGAGCCCGACTGGGACTCCCCTCCCCCCGCGGCCGAGCCTGTGGCATGATTCCGCGCCACCCCTTTTCACCCCTTCAGGAGCAAGCATGACCACCCCGAACCCCTTCCGCATCGGCGTCATCGGCGGCAGCGGCCTCTACGAGATCGACGGCCTCGTCGACCTGCGCGAGGAGATCATCGAGACCCCCTTCGGCAAGCCCAGCGACGCGCTGATCATCGGCCGGCTCCAGGGTGCGACCAGCGCCGACGGCCGCCCGGTCGAGCTGGCCTTCCTGCCCCGCCACGGCCGGGGCCACGTCCACAACCCCAGCGAGGTGCCCTACCGCGCCAACATCTGGGCGCTGAAGAGCATCGGCGTGGACTGGATCGTCAGCATCTCGGCGGTCGGCTCGCTGCGCGAGGAGATCGTGCCCGGCCACATGGTCATCATCGACCAGTTCATCGACCGGACCAAGGGCACACGGCCCAGCACCTTCTTCGAGGGCGGCATCGTCGGTCACGTCGGCTTCGCCGACCCCGTCTGCGGCACGCTGCGCACGATGCTGGTCGAGGCCTCCCGCGAGGCGGGGGCGGTCGTTCATGACGGCGGCACCTACGTCTGCATGGAGGGCCCGCAGTTCAGCACCCGCGCCGAGAGCCACCTCTACCGCTCCTGGGGCGCCAAGGTGATCGGCATGACCAACCTGACCGAGGCCAAGCTGGCTCGCGAAGCCGAGATCTCCTATGCGACGGTGGCGATGTCGACGGACTACGACTGCTGGTACGAGGGCCACGACGACGTCACGGTCGAGGCGGTGATCGCCGTGATCCACGCCAACGTCGCCACCGCCCGCGGCATCATCGCCGCCGTGGCGCCGAAGATCGCCGCCCACCCCGGGCCCGCGCCGATGCTGGGCTGCATGAAGCACGCCGTGATGACCGCCAAGGACCGCATCCCGGCCGACCGCCGCGAGGCCCTGGCCCCCATCATCGGCCGCTACGGGTAGCGTAAGCGCCTCAAACAGGGCATTCTCATGGCCATGACCCGCCCCCTCATCCTGCTCGCCCTCTTCAGCCTCTCCGGCCTGGGCTGCGTCTCGGCCTCCCGCCAGCAGCAGTCGGTGGCCAGCACGGACCTGGGCACCGCCTACCTGCGCGAGGGCAACCCGGCCGCCGCGCTCGGGGCCCTCCAGCAGGCGGTCAAGCGGGACCCCCGCAACTGGGAGGCCTGGGATCGGCTGGGCCTGGCCTACTGGGCGCAGCAGGACTTCGTCGAGAGCGAGAAGGCCTTCCTGCGGGGCGAGAAGGTGGCTCCGGGCAAGGCCGAGATCCTGAACAACCACGCCCTGATGCTGATGGCCCAGGGCGAGAACGCCCGGGCGGTCGAGCTCCTCCAGCAGGCGCGTGGCGACCTGGTCTACCGCCGCATGTCGATGGTGCTCAGCAACCTGGGGCGGGCCCTGCAGCTCGAAGGCCGCCAGGAAGAGGCGCTGGAGGTGCTGGACCAGGCCCTGGTGCGCACCCCGAATTTCTGCCCGGCCCAGTTCCACCGCGCCCTGGTGCTCGAAGACCTGGATCGGCTGGACGGGGCGCTGGCCAGCTACGAGCTGGTGATCCGCGCCTGCGGCGACGAGGCCATCGGGGCCTACTTCCACGCCGGCCAGCTCCTGGCGAAGCGGGGCGACCGGCAGGCGGCCTGCACCTACTTCTCGACAGCGCAGGATCGTTCGCGGCCGGGGGGCGATCTCTTCGAGGCCGCCCGCAAGGCCCGCGCCATCGAGTGCCCCTGAGCATGAGCGGGGCCCTGCGCCAGGAGCGCGAGCGACGCGGCCTCTCCCTCGCGGAGGTGGCCGACCGCTGCCGCATCCCGGTCGGCTTCATCGAGGCGATCGAGTCGGGCAACGCCGACCAGGTCCCGCGGGGGCCCTTCCTGGAGGTCTACCGGCGGCGCTATGTCGAATTCCTGGGTCTGCCGCAGGCGCCCGAGCACAGCGCACGGCCCCGACCCGGCCCCACCCTGGCGATGCCCATCGCGGTCGACGAGGTCGAGCCCGAGGGCTCCGACACCGAGCTCGTCCGCACCCGGACGGTGACGCGCCACTACGACTCGGTCCCGCTGATCCGGCTGGTCCTGGCGGGCTTCCTGGTCACCGTGGCGCTGATCCTCTGCATGAAGCTGGTCGCGGGCATGCTCGACCGGACGGGCAGCTCCAGCCTGGACGAGGCCGGCGTCGTGATGGTACCCCTGGACCCGCCCGAGCTCCCGACGGCTGCCGAGCCGACGACCGCGGCGGTCGCTGCCCCGCCCGAGGCGGTCCCTACCCCGCCCGAGGCGGTCGCTGCCCGCTCGGCTCCCTCGACCAGCGCGAACACGAAGGTGGCCGGCGCGCCGATGCGGGTGCACCTGCGGGCCTCGGACCGGGTCAAGGTGGTGGTCGCCCTGGACGGGCAGACGGTCTACGACGACTGGATGGAGCTGGGCGAGACCCACGACTTTCACGGCGCCAAGGAGATCGCCGTGGACGCCGGTGACCTGACCCGGCTGGCCATCCACCTCGACGGTCAGCGCGTGGATCCCCTCGGCAGCCTGGCCCAGCGCCGTCGGCTGGTGTTCCTGCGGGAAGCGGAGTAGTCGACCCGCACACCTCGGACGTGAAATGGCAGAAGTCCACCAGCGCGTAGAGGCCATTCGAAGGCTCGCCCGACGAGGAGCTCACTCCTCGCTGACGAGAGCCATCGAGAAAGCCCGCGCCGAGGACATCGCGCTGGCCATGCGGCACCTCGTCCCGGCCCAGATCCGGCTGGTCTTCTCCTCCATCCGAGACGAGACGATCGCCGCCGAGGTCCTCACCCGCGTCGACCCGCCCGAGCTGGAGCTGCTGGTCGACGACCTCGCCTTCGACCGGCTGGTCGTGCTCCTCAACCTGATGGAGGTCGACGACGAGGCCGACCTGCTGGCTCGGCTGCCCGACGACCTGCGGCAGCGGGCGATGAAGGCGATCCACGGCGAGGACAAGGAGATCGTCGAGGAGATCCTGGCCTGGCCCGAGGACTGCGCCGGCGGCATCATGCAGCCGATCGCCTTCCGCCTGAACGCCGATCAGAGCTGCCGGGACGCGATCAACGCCTTGCAGGACCAGCACGAAGAGCTGGAGATGGTCTTCTACATCTACGTGGAGAACGACTCCAAGCAGCTCGTCGGCGTGACCAGCCTGCGCAACCTGCTGACCCACAGCCCCAGCACCCTGCTCAAGGAGATCATGGAGAGCGAGGTGATCACCGTCTCGCCGACCACCGACCAGGAGGAGGTGGCCCGGGTGGTCAGCCGCTACGACCTGCTGGCCATCCCCGTGGTCGACGAAAACCGGCGCATGCTCGGCATCGTCACCATCGACGACGTCATCGACGTCATCAAGGAAGAAGCCGCCGAGGACATGATGCTGATGGCCGGCGTGGGCGACGACCTCGACGCTCACGCCGCCGGCGTCCTGCGCAGCACCCGCCAGCGCCTGCCCTGGCTGGCGGTGACCATGGCGGGCGGCATCGTCATGTCCGAGATCTTCGGCCACTTCCAGCAGAACATGGCCGGCGCCGCGGTCCTGGCCGCCTTCGTCCCCGTGATGATCGGCATGGGCGGCAACGTGGGCGTCCAGGCGGCCACGATCACGGTGCGCAACATCGCCACCGGGCGGATCGACCCCAGCGGCTTCAGCGCCCTGATCTTCCGCGAGCTTCGCGTCGGCATGCTGATCGGCCTCGCCTTCGCCTTGATCCTGGGCGGCTTCGCGGCGCTGCGCAACCATGACCTGCGCATCGGGCTGGCCATCGGCGTCTCGGGCATCGTCCAGCTCGCCGTGGCCGCGATGGTCGGGACGGTGGTGCCGCTGATGATGCGCCGCCTGGGCATCGATCCGGCGGTCGCCACCGGGCCCTTCGTCACGACGGGCATCGATATGATCGGGATCAGCCTGTTCTTCCTCACCAGCGGGCTGGTGATGCAGCTGCCCTGGATCGCCATCTGAGCGCCCCGGCCCGCCCCTCGCCCGCCATCGTGGTCGGCCACGTCGACTACGGGGAGCGCGACCGGATCGTCCGCCTGCTCTGCCCCGACCACGGGCGCATCTCGGCGCTGGCCCGCGGGGCCCGGGGCTCGACCCGTCGGTTCGCCGGCGCCCTGGATCTGGGCAACCGGGTCGAGGCGATGCTGCGCCCTGGCGCGGGCGAGCTCTGGCACCTGCAGGAGGCCTCGCTGCTGCGCGGGGTCGAGGGGCTGCGCAGCGACCTCGGGCGGCTCTCCCTGATGGCCTACGCCTGCGAGCTCTGCGCGGCCCTGGCCCGCGAGCACCACCCCGAGCCACGGCTCTTCGGGCTGCTGGACACCGCCCTGCTGCTGCTCGACGCTACCTCGGAGCCGCCCGCGGCGGCCTTCCGCGTCGGGCTGGAGGCCAAGGCCCTGACCTTCGCGGGCCTCACTCCGGCCCTGGACCGCTGCGCGGTCTGCGCGGAGGCCCTGGAGGGGGAGGCGCTGGCCTTCTGGGGAGAGCGAGGCGGCGCCTGCCACGCCCGCTGCGCCCCGGGAGCGCCGCTGGTGGAGCCGGCCTGGCTGCGCGCGATCGAGGAGGCCCGCCGGACCCCGCTGCGCGAGCTGATCGACCGCCCCCTGCCCGCGGGCCCCGCCTGGGCGCTGGCGGAGATGGCCGAGGCGATGCTCGGCAAGGGCCTGCGCAGCCGCCACCTGCTCGCCTCGCTGGAGACCCCACCGAGGCCGGTTACATCCCCGCCATGATCCTCCTCGCGCTCCTGGCCTGCGCCCTCCTCGAAGAGCAACGGACCCCGCCGACCGAGGCCCTGTGGTCGGGCTGGGTGCTCGCCGACCTGCCGGCCGAAGACGTCCCCGCTTTGGAGTCGGGAACCTTCGAGGTCTTCGATCTGGAGGGCCAGCCCCTCGCCGAGGCCGTGGAGGACGCGGAGAACCCGGGCTACTGGAGCGTGGAGCTGCCCGTCGACACCGAGGTCCAGCTCCGCATCGACGGCGTCGAGCAGGTGCCCACGCTGTGGCGGACCCGCTCGCCCCAGGGCCGCGCCTACTGGCTGTCCGGCGGGCTCTTCGCGGTCCACGAGGACACCCAGGAGGCGCTCTTCGACTCCCTGGACGGCTGGCAGGGGATGAGTCCGGCCTCGCTCTCGGACGGCGAGGTGGCCCACCTGTGGGGGACGCCGGCCGAACCCCAGGACTGGGCGGGCGCGACCGTCGAGCTCGAAGGGGTCGACGGGGCCGTCCCGGTTGCCCGCCTCAGCCTGAGCGAGGACGGCAGCCTGATCGACGCCGGCCTGGGCCCCGTAGACCTCTTCGTCGGGCCGGACCTGCCCCCCGGCCCCGTCCTGCTGCGCGTGACCACCGCCGATGGCCGAGTCGCCGAGACCCGCTGGCGGGCCCAAGGCGGCGAGCTGCTGAGCGCCTTCACCTTCTCCCTCCCCTCTCCCTGAGCACCCCATGGTCCCTCTCCTGCCCCTGCTCCTGGCCTGCTGGTCCCTGCCCACAGAGGTGGAGCTTACCGGGACCCTGCTGGACTCCCGCGACGGTGTCGGGCTGGCCGAGGCCGGGATCGAGATCCACGACGCCCAGGGGACGGCCTTCGGCGAGGGGCAGACCGGGGAGGACGGCGAGTTCGCCATCACGGTCCCGGCCAGCCAGTCCTTCTTCGTCACCTTCAGCGACGAGGCCGGCGGTCGCGTCCCCACCTCCTTCACCGGCATCGCCGGCAGCAGCGACGTCCAGGCCGAGGAGGGGCTGCTCTACATGCGCTCCACCCAAGAGGTGGAGGACATGAAGCAGGAATTCGCCAACTGCGCCGAGGTCGGCGCCACCGAGACGCTGATCGAGGGCGAGGTCCGGATCTATTTTTCCGTCGAGGAGGACGAGGAGCTTCCGACGGTCCCCGACGTCACGGTGACCGCCTGGGACCTGAACGACCAGCCCTACTCCGGTTGCTATCTGGACGAAGAGGGGCTCAGCTCCGCGGACGCGACCGCCACCGCAAGCAACGGCCGCTTCGCGATCTTCGGGGCACCCACCGGCCCGCTCGCGCTGTCGTTCACCTGGGTCCTGGCCGAGGGCTTGGAACAGACCAACTGGTACCTGGTCCGGGCCCCCGAGGGAGGCGTGGTCCCGATGTACCCGGCCTGGGTCGAGTCGCCCTGACACCAACTTGGCCCTCAAACCAACATCCGACTTGCGCACTTCATTTCGCTGACGTAGCTTCGGCCCGTCCGAAGGCGGGAGTCTCAGTGGTGTCCCCGTCCCGCCGGTACCACCGGACCCCCCCTGCAAATAAACTCCAACGGAGGAAGCCCCCATGGGTGAGATGATCCAGAAGCCCGATACCAACCCGATCGTGGTTGCCGTCCTCAACCTGTGGCTGCTCGGCGGTGTCGGCTACATCATCATGGGCCAGAAGAAGAAGGGCATCATGTCCATCGTGGCGACGCTGGTCCTCTCCTGCTTCGGCATCGGCGTGTTCGTCCCCTTCATCACGGCCTACGACGCGTACCTGCTCGGCCAGAAGCTCCAGAGCGGCCAGGCCATCGGCGAGAACGAGAACGGCCTCGAGTTCCTGAACGCCGTCTTCAAGGACTGAGCTCGTTCCTGTCGGCGCGCCCCAACCCCTGGGGCGCGCCGAACTGCCCACCAGGAGTCCCGCGGTGGCGTATGCCTTCGGCCGGTTCGATGAGCCGCATGCCTGGCTGATCCGTGGTCTCGTGGAGTATGGGTGGACTGATCTCTCCTCCTCCGGAGGAAGGATTCCGCCGGGTCGCTTCGGCGGCATGGAGCTGGTGCGCTTTCGCGACAGCAACGGCCGAGACGGGATTCACCTGCTGATCAACGCCTCGGCCGGCAACCAGGTGGTCGTCGAGGACGGGGTCTACGACTTCACGGCCCGCTGCACGCACCGCGACGGCCAGTGGATGGTCGCCGTGCGCAGCGTCGAGGCGAACTTCCTCCAGGAGTTCCCCTACGACCCCCAGAACCCCAGCTGGGTGGCCGGCTACGTCCACCAGGCCCTGATGGCCTACGTGCCGCAGTTCGTCCAGTGGCGCCTGGGCGGAGGCGAGCTCTCCTGGGCCCAACGCAAGGGCCTGCCCGAGATCCCTGGGGAGCCCTGTAGCGCCGACCTGACCCGCTTCCTCGACGAGCTGCTGCGGATGCGGCGGCCGCTGGACGCCGGCCCTGTCGAGGGCTGGTGGATGAACCAGACCTCGGCACCTCCCCCCCAGGGCCACGCCCCTGCGCCGGGCTCGCAGCCTGCAGGAGCCCTCGGCAAGAACACGCCGATCGCCGTGGCCGGTCGCATCGCCGCGGGTGGCAACTCCACCACCGAGCGGGCCATGGCGAAGGCCGGCCCCGCCGGCAAGGCCCTGCTCGGCGCCAGCTCCGCGCTCTGCATCGTCGGCGTGGTCTCCCTGGTCAACGCCCTGCTGACCGTGGTCCTCTTCTTCCTGGACCGGCCCGCCGCCCTCACCGGCAGCGCTTGCTTCGGCCTCTCCTTCCTGGTCTTCGGCATCCTGGGCATCCTGGGCGGACAGCGGCTCTCCCGCCTCAGCCCCAGCTTCCTGCCTTGGGCCGGCGTCGCCGGGAACCTGGCGCTGCCGCCGCTGCTGGGCATCTCGATGCTCTTCATCGACCCGGTCTGCTGCGCGATGGTCGGGCCGCTGCTGCTCAACGTGCCGATCGCCCTCTACGCCCTGGCCACCCTGGTCAACAGCGATGTGGTGAAGGCGCGCGCGGATCTCGCCGGTCGCTGAGTTAGGCCCGCCAGCCACCACTCGGGCGAGGCTTCCGTGACCTTCCAGGAACTCATCCTCCAGCTTCAGCGCTACTGGGGCGAGCAGGGCTGCGCCATCCTGCAGCCCCTCGACACCGAGGTCGGCGCGGGCACCTTCCACCCGGCGACCTTCTTGCGATCGCTGGGTCCCAAGCCCTGGCGCGCCGCCTATGTGCAGCCCTGCCGCCGCCCCGGCGACGCCCGCTACGGCGACAACCCCAACCGCCTCGGCCACTACTACCAGTTCCAGGTGGTGATGAAGCCGGCGCCCGCCGACGTGCAGGAGCTCTACATCGGCTCGCTGCGGGCGATCGGCATCGACCTCTCCAAGCACGATCTGCGCTTCGTCGAGGACAACTGGGAGAGCCCGACCCTGGGCGCCTGGGGCCTGGGCTGGGAGGTCTGGCTGGATGGCATGGAGTGTACCCAGTACACCTACTTCCAGCAGGTCGCCGGCTACGAGCTGGACCCGATCACGGTCGAGCTGACCTACGGCCTGGAGCGGCTGGCGATGTACCTGCAGGGGGTGGACAACGTCTACGACCTGGTCTGGGTCCAGGGCCCCGACGGCCCCCTGACCTACCGCGAGGTCTACCACCGCAACGAGGTCGAGCAGTCCCGCTACAACTTCGAGCTGGCCGACACCGAGCTGCTGGTGCGCTGGTTCGAGGGCTGCGAGAAGGAGTGCCGCGCCCTGGCCGCCGCCGGGCTGGCCCTGCCCGCCTACGACCAGTGCATGAAGGCCAGCCACACCTTCAACCTGCTGGACGCCCGCGGCGCCATCAGCGTCGCCGAGCGGGCCCGCTTCATCGGCCGGGTTCGTGACCTGGCCTTGCTCTCGGCCCACACCTGGATGGGCGAAGAGGCCTCCAAATGAGCACCACCGCACCCCTCTTCATCGCCATCCGCTGCGAGGAGCTGCCCGCCCGGCTGGTCTCCTCGGCCGCCGAGCAGCTCTCCGCGGGCCTGCTGGCCCTGCTCTCCGGCATCGATCACGGCCCGGCCCGGATCTGGGCCACCCCCCGCCGCATCGCGGTGGAGATCGAGGCCGTCGCCCTGCTGCGCCCCGGCTCCGAGCAGCTCCTGACCGGCCCGGCCGCCTCGGTCGCCTTCAAGGACGGGCAGCCGACCGCAGCGGCGATCGGCTTCGCCCGCGGCAAGGGCCTGCCCCCCGAGGCGATCGAGATCGTCGAGGGCCCCAAGGGCCCGGTCATCGCCGTACGCGTGAAGCAAGGCGGCGAGCGGATCGTCGACCTGGTGGCCGCGAAGCTCGACAGCATCGTCCAGGGGATGAAGTTCCCGGTGGGCATGCGCTGGCAGCCCGGTGGCCCGCGCTGGGCCCGGCCGGTGCACGGCCTGATCGCCCTGCACGGCGATCAGCTCATCCCCGCCACGGTGCTGGGCATCGCCGCTGGCCGCTCCACCGTCGGCCACCGCCTGCAGCCCGAGCCCTTCGAGGTGGACTCGGCCGCCGCCTGGGTGGAGGGCCTGCGCGAGCGCTTCGTCGAGCCCGACCGGGCGAGCCGACGCGAGCGGATCGCGCAGCAGCTCCGCGAGGCCGCCGCCGAGCTCGGCGCCCGCATCGAGGTCGATGCCGCCCTGCTGGAGGAGGTGACCGACCTCGTCGAGTGGCCGGTGGTCGTGGCCTGCGCCTTCGATCCCGAGCTGCTGGACCTGCCCCCGCGCCTGCTGGTCGAGTCCATGCGGGTACACCAGCGGGTCTTCCCGCTCTGGCGCGCAGAGGGGCAGGGCCTCGATCACAACTTCCTGGCCGTCAGCAACCACCCCCGGGCCCACGAGCCGCGCACCCGCGACACCATCGCCACCGGCAACGCCCGGGTCATCGGCGCCCGCTTCCACGACGCCCGCTTCTTCTACGCCGAGGACCGCCGCAAGCCCTTGCTGGCCCACGACGAGCGCCTCGTCCGCATGCAGTGGATCCGCGACGGCGGCACAATGCGCGACAAGGCCGTGCGGATCAGCGCCCTCGCTCGCCGGCTGGCCCCCGCCCTGGGCGCGGACCCCGACCAGGCCGAGCGCGCCGGGCGGCTCTGCAAGGCCGACCTCAGCACCCAGATGGTCGGCGAGTTCCCCGAGCTGCAAGGCCACGTCGGGCGCCTGCTGGCCCGCTTCGAGGGCGAGCCCGAGGCCGTCGCCCTGGCGATCGAGGAGCACTACCTGCCGCGCGGGGCGTCGGACGGGCTGCCCACCTCGCCCGCCGGCCGCGCCCTGGCCCTGGCCGACCGGCTGGACACGCTCGCCGGCTGCTTCGCGGCGGGCATCCGCCTCAAGGGCAGCAGCGATCCCCTCGGCCTGCGCCGGGCCGCTCATGGCCTCCTCCAGCTCCTGCTGGACGCCGGCCTGCGCCAGCTCCCCGAGCCGCTCTTCGCCCTGGCGCTGGACGGCCTGGGCCCCGAGCTCACCCGCCGCTCGCCGCGGGACGAGGCCCTCTCCGACCTGGTCGAGTTCTGCCTCGCCCGGCTGCAGGCCCTGCTGCGCGAAGAGGCCGACAAGGGCGTGGTCGACGCGGTGCTCGGCTCCGGGGGCGAGCGGGACCCCCTCGCCCTGCGGGCCCGGGTCCGGGCGATGGCCGAGCTGGCGAAGAGCCCCGAGTTCGGGCCGCTGAAGGTCACCTTCAAGCGGGTGATGGGCCTCACGCGCGATCACGACGACCCCCGCTACGATCCCGCCGCGCTGAGCGAGCCCGTCGAGCAGGCCCTGCACGCCGCCCTGGAGCAGGTCCGGCCGCGAGCCCGCCAGGCCGCCGCCGCCCTGGACTACGGCGAGGCCCTGCGCGCGCTGGTCGATCTGAAGGACCCGGTGGACGAGCTCTTCGTCGGGGTCATGGTGGTCTCTCCCGACGAGGACCTGAGGCGGCGGCGCCTGGGGCTGCTACGTTCCGTGGCAGACGAGTTCAACCGCGTGGCCGACTTCACCCAGCTCTCGGCCGACTGACCCTAGGAAACGCCATGCTCACCCTCAGCGACCGCGCAGCCCTGACCGGTGTCCCCCTCTTCGCGGACTTCGACAAGAGCGAGCTGGCGACGATCGCGCGCTACATGGACGCCGAAGACTACGCCGCCGGGCAGGTGGTGATCTGGAGCGGCAGCGAGAACCGCTCGCTGTACGTGCTGCTCGGCGGCACCGCCGTGGTGACCATCCAGATCAAGGGCGAGGTCGAGAGCGTGCTCGCCCGGCTGGAGGCGGGGGCCCACTTCGGCGAGCTGACCTTCATCGACGGCAAGCCGGCCGCGGGCAACGTCACCGCCGAGCACCCCTGCCGGATCGTGAGCATCCCCCTGGCGCAGATGCACAAGCTGCACGACGAGCAGAGCGTCATCTTCGGCAAGCTGTCCTGGGCGATGCTGCGCGACCTCGCGGCCAAGCTGCGGCTGACCAACGAGAAGGTCCACGACGCGGTCCAGTGGGGCCTGGATGCCGCGCAGATCGACCCTACGGGCTGATCACCCTACGGGCTGATCGGAGCGGTCGGCCAGAGCGCCCAGGCCAGCACCGCCAGGGCCGCCGCCCAGCTCACCACGAAGCCGGCCAGGAAGAGGGAGGTCGGCAGCGGCGGGGCCTCCAGGACCGGGGGGCGGCGGAGGACCAGGGAGCTCACCCGAGCCCAGCTGCGGCTGCGCAGGACGGTGGTGCGCAGCGCCTCGGAGAGGGCCTGGTAGCCGTCCTCCTGGAAGCCGTGGAAGGGCCAGGCCGTGAAGAGCGCCAGCGCCACGTTGACGTCGGCGACCAGCACCAGGCTGGCGCGCAGGGCGACCGGCGGAAGCAGCAGCGCCAGCCCGGTCGCCACGGCCGCGACGACCAGGTTGCAGAGCGGGCCGGCCAGGTCGACGGCGATCCGCGCGCGACGGGTGCTCATGTACATGTCGGTGACGTCGACGTAGAGCGAGGGCAGGAGGTAGTCGCGCAAGGTGAAGCCGACCGCCTTGACGCGCCGGCCGTTGGCCTTGCAGGCCAGGGCGTGGGCGAGCTCGTGGACCGCCATGAAGAGGGGGAGGCAGAGGGCGAAGGCCAGCGCCCAGGCCCAGGGCCCGAGCGGGGCGGCGCTGAGGTGGCCGCCGAGGCGAGCGAGCGCCCAGACCAGCAGCCCGATCCCGCCCAGCAGCGCCAGGGGCAGCGGGGCCCGGCGTGAGAAGAGCGGCCGCAGGCGGCGATGCAGGCGGGCGAAGGCCGCGTCGACCTCCACCCAGCGATGGTCGAACTCGGCGATCGCCCGGGCGAGGCTCTGGACCCGCTCGCCGGCGAAGCCGCCGCGGGTGCGCAGCAGGCGCGACTCATGCTCGTGGACGAGGCCCGCGGACCGCAGCCGGGCGAGGCAGCGGCGGATCTCGTCGAAGTCGTAGCGACCGTACTCGAAGACCATCGCCGTCGCGAGGTCCTGGATGCTGTGCTTGCCGTCCATGCGCTGCCAGATGCCGTACTCGGCCTCGGTCAGCTGCACATGCGCCTCGCCCTCGTGGAGGCGCAGGACGAACAGGCGCCCGGTCGCCTCCTCCAGGGCGTTGACCTCGGCGACGGCCTCGACCCGGGCCCGCGGGCGCAGCTTCAGGAAGACCCGGTCGGCGGGCAGCACCTTCAGCTCGAAGCCGGCGCCTTCGGCACCCGAACGGCGGATGAGCAGCTCGAGGCCGGGGCGCTTGGAGGGGGGAGGCATCGCGGCGGAGTATCATCGAAAGGAGGAGGTCCCGCATGCCCGACACCGGCCCGGGAGAGGAGGCGGAGGTGCACCGCCAGCGCGAGGCCCTCGACGCCCTCGACGCCTGGGGCGCCGGGCTGGCTGCGCCCCTTCGCGAGGCCTGGGCAGGGCTGGCCGAGGGGCTTCGCCTGCGCGAGGGGCGCGGCTATTTCCTGCACCCGCTGGCCCTGCCGGTGATCCAGCTGCCACTCTGGCTGGCTGCCGGCCGGCCTCCCATCACCGACGGCAGGGTGAGCGCGGCCATCCACGCGGCGGTGGCCGGCTACCTGCATGTGCGGGTGCAGGACGACCTGCTCGACGAGGGCCGGGGGCTGGACCGGCGAAGCGACGGGCGGGCGCTGATGCTGGCTGAGGCGCTGCTGGCCCGTCACCACCGTCTGCTGGTCGAGGCCAGCGAGGGCAGCGCCGGGCTGGCCGCCCTGGCCGAGGAGCGCTGGACCGCCTACGCCCAGGCCATGGCCCTGGAGGTCGAGCTCGTCGGCGATGAGGCTCGGGCACCGATCGACGAGGCGGTCTTCGAGCGCCTGCTCGACCGCAGCGCGCCGCTGCTCTTGCCGCCGGCCGCCCTGCTCGCCCCGAGGCTGGCCTCGGGACCGGGCGAGCTCGCCGATCTGACGGAGCTCTGTCGGGAGCTGGCGCGCAGCCACCAGCTCTTCACCGACGCGATCGACGCCGAGCGAGACCTGCGCAACGGCAACCGCAGCTTCGTCCTGGACCGCCTGGGCGCCGCTGACGGCGTCGGGAGGGTCCGCCAGCGGCTGTACGCCGAGGGAGGCCTCGACGCGGTCATGGCCGAGGCCCACGCCGCGCTGGACCGGGCCATGGAGGCCGCCGCGCGGCTGGGGCTGTCCGGCGCCCGCCCCTGGGCGGACGCCCGCCGTCAGACGATGGAGCAGGTGCGCCAGCGGGCCTTCGAGGGCTTCTTCCGCAGCCTGCTGGGCTGAGAGCCCCGCTGGACCGTCCACCGACAGATCTCGAATTTCACAAACTCTGGCATCACAACGACCCCCTGCGGCTACACTGATGGGCAGGACGGGTTCCAACAAGCCCCGGTGGCGGGGAAGGGAGGCAACATGGCTGGAAAGGAAGAGCTCATCGGTCGCGCGGTCATCGACGCGGATTTCCGGGCGCGGCTGCTGGCCGACCCGCAGGGCACCATCGAGGCCGAGGGCTTCGAGGTCGAGCCCGAGCTGATCAACCAGCTCAAGGCCATGGACCCGGTCGCAGCCGAAGCGGCCGCCCGCGGCCTGGACCAGGCCTTCGCCGAGCGCAAGGCCGCGAGCTAAGCCCGTGGCCGGCGAGACGCGCGGCGCCTGGCCCTGGCTGGGACAGGCGACGTCGCCCTCGCCACCCTGGGGACGGTGGTCCCAACGCCTCGCGACGACGCTCGGGCTCACTCAGCCCGAGCGTTTCTCGTCTGGAGAGGCCGCCGAGCCCCTCGACGGCGACGAGGCGCTCGCCGTGCTCGACGCGCTGCGGCTCTCCCGCGGGCCGGCCGGCAGGGTGGCGCTGGCGTTCGGACTCCCGCTGGCCCTCTTCGGCACCCCCTACGCCGAGGAGGAGCTGGCGGGGCTGAACCGCCTCCTGACGCTGCACGAAGGGCGGCTGCGCCTGGCCCTCGACCCCGAGGACGGCTCGCTCGGCGGCCCGCTCTCCGGCATGCCGGACGGCCGGCCGAATCCCTGGCTGGAGGCCCTGGGCCCGGACGAGGAGCTCGCCCTCGCGCTGGCCGGTCGCGCGTCCAGCGGCCCCCGCAGGATGGAGCTGCTGGCCTTGCTGGGCGGACCCCGGCTCAGCGCCCGAGGCGAGCAGAGCTGGCGCCAGCACAGCGAGGCGGTGCGCGCCGCCGCCTGGCCCCGGGCGATGCTCGACTTCCTCGACGAGCTCGATCGCTGCGCCGCCTTCGCCCACGCCGCGCTCAGCTTCCGCGGCCTGGCCGCCTCGATCGCCCCGCGCAGCGCGGCCCCGAGCGCCGACGAGCGGCAGCGGGCCCGAGCGGCCGCCGCGGCCTTCCTGAGCCGTGCCAGCGCCCTGGAGAACACCTGGGAGATCCAGCGCTGGGGCGTCGGCGAGCACGCGGCCCCCCTGGTCAGCCCATGGTTTCCGCCCGCCCTGGTCCTTCAGGCGCTCCACGACGCGGGCTTCGACCAGTCCGGCCCGATCTCGGCCCTGCTGGCCAGCCTGCCCGGGGAGCTGCGCTGGTACGCCCCGCTGGACGGCTCCGCGCCCGTCTGGAGGGGCATCCCACCCGACTCGGACAGCCTGGGGCTGATGCTCCAGCTCGACAGCCGGGTGCCGACCCTGCCCGAGGGCCGCATCGCCGGCTGGGTGAGCTACCTGTGGGCCAGCCTGCCCGCGGATCGGCGCATCCCGACCTGGTTCTACATCGCCCCCGACGGCGGCTCCAGCATCGAGGGGCCCGCCTGGCAGTTCGCCAGCAACGACTGCACCAGCTCCCGCCTGACCTGCCTGCTGGGCCTCCTGCTGCGCGGTGTGCCCGACGCCAGGCCGCTGGTGCGGGACAACCTCGCCATGCTGCTGCCCTGCTTCCTGGGGCCGGGCCAGAGCGGCGACTTCTTCTACGACGAGGCCACCGCCGACAACGGCCTGCTGCGGCTGGCGGCGGCCTGGGTGGAGCGCTCCCCTGCGGACCCGTTCAGCGAGCTGGTCCGCACCGCCGCACGCAACCTGGCGCGCAGGCTCGTCGAGAGGCAGGGGCCCGATGGAGGCTGGGGCAGCCCGCAGCAGAGCGCGCTCCGGCTGGAGGGCGTGGCCCTCTGGGCGCCCGAGGCGGGGTCGCTGCTGCGCGGTATGCGCCTGCTGGCCGAGACGCAGCGTCCCGACGGTGCCTGGGCGGCCGAGCCCCTCTACCTGATGCCCGGCAAGTCCCTGCAGGAGATCGCCTACCACTCCAGCTTCGAGCTGAGCACCGCGTTATGCCTGCGGGCCTTCCACGCGGCGGACGCGGCCCTCCGACGCCTGACGGCGGGTTGAGCGGCGACGATGAGCGGCGAGACAAGCATCACAGAGCGGGTGGAGTCGATCCTCCACGCGCAGGAGATGGCAGGCGAGCGCCTGGCCAACCGGATCCGCTTCGCCTACGGCGTCCTGGGCCTGCTGATGGCGGTGGCGACAGCCGAGATCAACACGCCCGAGGCCAACCAGGTCTTCCTGGCGCAGGGGGCCTCGCTGGTCCTGCTCTGCCTGGCGCTCTTCCTGGTCTTCCGCGCCTGGCCCGACCGCTACCTGCCCTGGCTGAAATACGCGACCATCACCTTCGACATCGCCGTCGTCCACCTCGCCGTCCTGGCCACCGCGCGCAACAACAGCGGCGTCATCGAGTACTTCCACTCCTTCTTCCCGCTGGTCCTGATCCTGTGGAACCTGCTGGCCGGCCTGCGCTACAGCGTCGCCGCCTGCCTGTACTCCGCGGCCGTGACCGCCTTGATGAGCAGCCTGGTCCTGGCCTGGGTGGTGCAAGGCGAGCTGGTCCCCATCAGCACCGCCAGCGTCTGGGGCGAGAACGCCATCAACATCGCGGACGAGGGCATGCGCATCGTCTTCGTCTCGCTCTCCGGCGCCGTCGCGGGGGTGCTGGCCCACATCGCCCGGCGCCTGATCCGACGCGCCGAGGAGGAGTCCGCCTCGCGCGCGGCCCTGGAGCGCCAGAAAGCGCGCCTCTCGAAGTACCTGGGAGGCGACCTCGCCGAGGTGCTGGTGAACGAGGGCTTCGACCTCGCCGGCGAGCGCCGCCTCGCCACGATCATGTTCACCGACATCCGGAACTTCACGACCATGTCCCAGGGCACCGACCCTGAAGAGACCGTCCGCCTCCTCAACGCCTACTTCACCGAGATGGTCCGCATCGTCTTCCGCTACGGCGGGACGCTGGACAAGTTCCTCGGAGACGGCCTGATGGCGGTCTACAACGCGCCCTTCGACCGTCCTCATGCCCCCCTGCGGGCGGTCCTGACCGCGCTGGAGATGGTCCAGGCCGTGGACCGCCTCAACCAGGTCCTCGGCACCGACCCTCCCTTGCGGATGGGGGCCGGGATCGCCACGGGCGAGGTCGTGGCCGGCAACATCGGCTCCAGCGAGCGCATGGAGTACACCGTCATCGGCAACTCGGTAAACATCGCCGCCCGGCTGGAGAACCTCAACCGCGACCTGGGCACCTCGATCGTCATCAGCGAGGCCACCTGGCGAGAGGTGTCCACCTGGATCCCCGCCCGCCCCCTGCCCGAGAGCATCAAGCTCAAGGGGCTCAGCGGCGAGCACAGCCTCTACGCCGTCGACCCCGGCGCCTTCTCGGCCGAGCGCCTGGACCAGCTGCGCGAGATGATCCTGGCCGAGGATGGCGCCTCGGCGACGGCCCACACGGCTCCGATCGCCGTTCACTGAAGGGTCCGCCTGCGGAGCGCGTGATAAGGGGACGGCCTCTCAACGCAAGGCGGTGGTCCGATGCGCACGCAATACGTGTACTCCTTCGGCAAGGGCGAGTCGGCTGGCGACGGGACCATGAAGGCCCTGCTCGGTGGCAAGGGCGCCGGCCTGGCGCAGATGACACGGCTGGGCATGCCCGTACCTCCCGGCTTCACCATCACGACCGAGGCCTGCACCGCCTTCTTCCGATCGGGCTCCCGCTGGCCCGACGGCTTGCAGGACGAGGTCGGGCAGGCCATGGGCTGGCTGGAAGAGGCGACCGGCAAGCGCTTCGGCGGCGACGAGAGCCCGCTGCTGGTCAGCGTGCGCTCCGGCGCGGCCGTCTCCATGCCCGGCATGATGGACACCGTCCTCAACCTGGGCCTGAACGACACCACCGTCCAGGCCCTGGCGCGCCGCTCCGGCAACGCCCGCTTCGCCTGGGACAGCTACCGCCGCTTCATCACCATGTTCGGCGACGTGGTGCTGGGCATCCACTACAGCCGCTTCGCCCTGGAGATGGACAAGATCCGGGACGGGCGCGACGAGCGCGAGCTGACGGCCGACGACCTCCAGCGCCTCTGCCGCAACCTGCTCGAGGTCGTCCGCGACTCCTGGGGCGCCTTCCCCCAGGACCCGATCGAGCAGCTCCGGCTGGCCATCGACGCGGTCTTCAAGAGCAGCAACACCGCTCGCGCCCGCTACTACCGCAGCACGCACGGCCTCTCCGAGGACATGGGGACCGCGGTCAACGTGCAGGCCATGGTCTTCGGCAACATGGGCGCCCGCAGCGCGACCGGCGTCTGCTTCACCCGCAGCCCCAAGGACGGAGCGCGCTTCTTCTACGGCGAGTGGCTGCCCGACGCCCAGGGCGAGGACGTCGTCG
>DDSR01000010.1 GCA_002343455.1 Deltaproteobacteria bacterium UBA2385
ACGACGACGACGACCGCGGCGGCGGCCAGGGCCAGCGCCTCGACCGGGAGGCGGCCGACCGTGCGCCGCCAGAGGGAGACCACCCGCCCGGGCGGGGGCTCGCTGCGGACCTGGGCCATCACCCGCGCGTGCAGGCCCGCGGGCGCCTGGAGGGGGCCGGCCGTCCGCAGCAGCTCGACGACCCGCCGCATCTGGGCGTACTCCTCGCGCAGGGAGGCGTCCTCGGCCAGGGCGGACTCCACCTCGGCGGCCTCGTTGGGTTCGAGGCTGCCATCCAGGTAGGCGCTGAGGCGGTTGCGGGCGAAGAAGGTGTCCATCTACTCGAAAACATCCTCGGGGCCGATGACCCGGGAGAGTACCCTGGCCAGCTCGGCTCGGGCACGGTGCAGGCGGCTCTTCACCGTACCCCGGGGAAGCTCCAGGATATCGGCGATCTCCTCGTAGGGGAGGTCCTCCACGTCGCGGAGGACCAGGATGGTGCGGTGCGATTCGTCGAGGCGGTCGAGGGCCTCTTGGAGGAGTCTCCCTGCCTCAGACCTGTGCAGGCGGGCATCGGTTCCCGGTCCTTGATCGGCGAGCTGCCGGGCCGGCGCGTCCTCGTCCTGGGAGAGGCCCTCCAGCGGCTCGTGCAGGTCCGACTTTCGGCGCCGCAGGTGCAGCCGACGGTTCTTGCAGTGGTTGACCGTGACCCGGAAGATCCAGGTGCTGAGCTTGGACTCGCCGCGAAAGCGGTCCAGCGACCGGTACAGGGCGACGAAGACGTCCTGGGAGACATCGCTGGCCTGCTCGGTGTCTCCCATCCAGCGCATGCTGAGCGTGAAGACACGATCCTGGTAGCGCACGACCAGGTCCGAGAAGGCCTCGGTGTCCCCGCTCTGGAAGCGGCGTACGAGCTCCTCGTCCGGTTCGAGGCCGTCGGCTCCATCCGGCCGCCAGGCCAGGCCCAGGAGCAGGAGGAGCACTAGTCCGATTCCTCGGGGGTGCCGGTCATCCGCAGGCGAGCGCCGGAGTGGATCGCCTCGTGGATCCGCTCCAGGCTGATCCGATCGGTCGGGAAGGAGGCGCGCTTGACGCGGGCGCCCTTGATGGTGGCCCCGTCGAGGATGGCGAGGTCCAGGTCGGCGCCCTCGAGGTTGGCGCCGTCCAGGCAGGCGTCCTTCAGCGTGGCGTGCCAGAGGCTGGCGTTGCTGAGGTCGGCCCCGACCAGGCTGGTCCCGGTGAGGTTGGCTTCGGCCAGCTTCACGCCTCGCAGATCCAGGCCGTCGAGGGTCAGGTTGCTGAGGTCGACGCCGCGAAGATCGCTGTCCTTCAAGCTGGTCTTGCGCCGCGCCGCCTCTTGGACTCGCTTGCGGCTGACGGTGTCGGCGGCGCCGAACTCGTCGACGTCAGGGGGCGGTCGTCGGGACATGGGTCTTCCTCGGGGTTGCGGCGAGCAGGCGGACCATTCGGTCGGCCACGGACTCCTGACTCTGGCGAAGGGGCGCGGGTTCGGCCTGTAGCTGACTGGAGAAGTGAACGCCCCCAGGGTTCAGGCAGTTGACCTCCACGACGAGCCCTCCGATCACGTCGAGGCCCGCGATGCGTATCCCGTTGCGCTCCAGGTGAGGATGCAGGCACCGGGCCAGCTCCAGGTCGGAGGCCTCGATGGTCGCCGGCTCGGGCTGCCCACCCAGGCGCAGGTTGTGGCGAAACTCGCCCTCGGCGCGCCGCCGCATGTAGGCGCCGACCAGCTCGCCGTCGATCCAGACCAGCCGCTTCTCGCCCTCTTCGGCCTGGGGGAGGTACTCCTGGATGACCACCGGCCCCTCGCCCGCCTCTCCCGCGGCCCGCATGGCCTGGAGCAGCCCCGAGCGGTCGCGGCGGCGCACCAGGGCCACCCCCCGGCCGCCGCTGCCCATGGAGGGCTTGACGATCACGTCCCGGTCGAGCTCGGCCTGGAAGAGGGTGGCGGCGCCCTCGGAGCGGCTGACGAAGGTGAGGGGATGAGGCACATCGGAGAGGGTGGCCAGCCAGGCCTTGCTGCGGGTGAGGCCCAGGCCGACCGGATCGTTGACCACCGGCATCCCCGCCTCGCGGGCCATCAACGCCACGACCATCGCGGTGGGGCTGAGGGGGTTGAGGCGCAGGAGCATCAGGTCCGCCCGCAGGAGATCGACGTGGCGGGCCCGCAGCTCGCCGGCCATCAGGCGGGTGGTCAGGACCTCGCGGTCGGAGACGGGGGCGTCCAGCTCGCCCACCCGCACCCGCAGGACCCCGCGCCGGCTGATCTCGGCGTCCTCGGGCGAGAAGAACCACAAGCGGTGGCCCTGGGCCAGCGCCGCCCAGGCGAGGTGGACCGTGGTCCAGGTCGCGGAGATGCGAGCGCTGCGCTGCAGTGCGATGGCGAAGGTGAGGCTCATCGGGCTCCCAGACAGCGCCGAGGTGTAGCCGATTGCGGGCGGGGCGGTCGGATCAGGGCCGCTCGCCCTCGTCGCAGCCGATCAGCCTCGCCGGGACCGGCCGGGTCTGGAGGTAGGGCGTGTCGGCGCTGACCTCAGCCTCGGGGCAGGGGCGCTCTTGCTCGGGGTGGAGCTGCAGCACCAGGAGGTCGGCAGCGGGCGGACCGACGGCCTCCCAGCCGCGCGCCTGAAAGCCCCGCGCCGCCTGCCGGGGCAGGACCAGCAGGGTGTGCCAGTCGGCGAGGCTGCCGTCGGGCTCGTGGCGCGGGCGCGGGCAGTAGAGGGCGACGTCCTGGATCGGCCCACCCAGCAGCTTGGGGTCCTCGGCGCAGATCCAGGCCCCCAGCTCGATCAAGGCCTGGGCCCGCCGCCCCTCGCCCCGCTGCTCAGCGGCCAGGGCGGTCCAGCGGGCGGGCCAGCCCAGGGCNNGCGATCAGGACGAGCCCCGAGGCCAGCAGGGTCAGGGCGCGGCGGCCGCCCGGGCGGGCCACGAGCGCCAGCAGGACCAGCATGGCGGGCACGGCCAGCAGCACGTGGCGGCGCTGGGTCCAGATCAGCAGCGCGGGGGCGAGGCAGAGCAGGGGCAGGAGGGCCGCGCGCAGGGCGGGGCGAGCGGGCCAGCGGGCCGCCAGCGTCAGGAGCAGGGCCAGGGTGAAGAGCCAGCCGTCCCGGGCGATCTCGAGGGAGCGCCGGGCGTGGAAGAGGGCCAGCGCTGCCAGGTCGCCGCCTCGCAGCGCCTCGATGTAGGCCCCGCGCGCCTCGCGAGGGATCTCCCCGACGTAGTTGGGCAGGGGGCCGGTGCCGGAGCTCAGGTCCGCCAGCGCGGTGCTCCCCCGGTCCTGCCAGGGGGTCTGCAGCGGGCTGGGGCCGGGGGCCTCCAGGAGCAGCAGGGGCGAGAGCCACCACACGGCCAGGATGCCCAGGGCGATCGCCAGGCCCCGGCGCCCCAGGCCGAGGCCGAGCAGCATCGCCGCGGCGACGGCGGGCAGCGTGCTCTCGCGGAGCAGGGGCAGCAGCCCGGTCAGCAGGACGAGGCCCAGCGACAGGCCCGGTCCGGGGGGGCGGCCGCTCGACAGGGCCCCCGCCCAGAGCCCGGTGGCGGCGACGAGGCCCAGGGCGACGAGGCTGTTGGAGTCCATCGAGCTGGCCCAGCCCATCCAGTCGGGCACGGCCAGCAGCAGCAGCGCGGCCAGGCCGGCGCCGAGCCGGGAGGCCCCCGCCGCCCGGGCCGAGAGCAGCAGCGCGCCCGGGAGCGCTACAGCCGCCAGCGAGGAGACCGCGGTGCCGGCCGGCACGAGCGCGAGCCCCAGCCCACGGCAGGCCGCCACCAGCAGAGGCCAGGCCGGGGGCAGGGGGCTGCTGCGGCCCTGCCAGAGGCCCTCGGCCGCGAGGCCCCAGGCGGTCGCGTCCTGGCCCAGCGCGCCCTCGACCCCGATCGCGCCCCGCCAGGCCAGCACCAGCAGCCCGGCCAGCAGGCTGACCCCCGCCGCCAGGAGCAGGTCCCGGCGGTCCGGAGGCGAGGCGGCGTCCACCTCTCAGCCCGCCAGCTCGTTGGCCAGCGTGGTGGCGAGCTCCCGCAGCTCCTTCGAGCCTCGCTCTTCGACCATCACCAGCCGGTAGAGGCCCAGCGCCTCCTTGGCCTGCCCGCGGCGACGAAGCAGGTCGGCGAGCAGGTAGGTCGCCCGCATCCGGGTCTCGATCGGCAGCTCGCGCGCCTCCAGCCCGCGGCGCAGCTCGGCGATGGCCCGATCCTGCAGGGCCGGCTCGACCGTGGTGGTCATGGTCCGGAAGCGGGCCAGGGCGGTGGCCTCGGCCGGCGTGTGGGGGCTCAGGGCTTCGAACTCCCCCAGCCAGCGGTCCCGCTCGGGCCCGTAGCCGCCGCGGTGGGCGATCCGGGCCAGGTTGTAGGCCAGGGTCTTGCGCGCCGCCCGGTCGGTCGCGCTCTTCCACTCGGTCTCGCCCAGCCGCAGGGCCTCCCGCGCCGCCGCCGGCCCCCGCAGGCCCAGGAAGACGCCGACGGCCTCGTCCCGGGCGGTCCAGCTCGCCTCGATCCAGAGGTCGGCCAGGAACAGCGGGCCCCGGCCCAGCTCGCTGTACATCCGCGCCGCGATGCCGTAGCGCTCCCAGACCGTCGGGGCGCCCGGGTCCTTGAGCGCGGCCCGCTCCTCGGCCAGGGCCAGGCCCAGCCGCTGGCGGTCCTCGGGGCTGAGGGTCAGCCCGACGTCTCCGGCGTAGAGCGAGAAGAGGCTCTGCCCGCAGGTGGCGACCGCGTAGGTGCGGAACTGCCCCTGGCTGCTGTACGTGGCGCCGTCGCTGTCGAAGCCGCCGTGGGTGTTGGCCGAGATGCGCTCGAAGACCCGGATGGTGTCCTGGTCGTCGAGCGGGCAGGGCTGGTCTTCGAAGCTGACCCGGGTGGCGAAGGAGGGCGAGGCGAGGGCGAGCAGGAGGAGGATCACGGTGCGCTGCTCCCCAGGGAGGTGGACTGGAAGAGGGTGAGGGGGAGCTCCGCCTCGCTGAGGTCGGAGCGCGTCTCCAACACCTCGATGCGGGTCTGCGTCCCGCGGCGCAGATCGGCGATCACGGTCCGTCGGGGCAGGGATCGACCGGCGACGGTCTGGAGCTCCTCGACCTGGATCTGCTTCACCAGGGTCCCGCCCTTGTCGTAGAAGTCGACCCGGCGGGCGATCGTTGCAGGGCGCTCGACCCGGATCTGGAGGCGGCTCCAGGGCGCGCCCGCGGCGGGCAGCAGCTCGATCTCCCAGCCGGTCGCGTCCTGGCTGAGGATCGTCGCCGCGGCCCCCTCGGCGTAGGAGAGGTCCAGGTCCTCGTGGCTGAGGTCGCTGCCGACGAAGGAGGAGCGCCGGGCGAGCCCGACCAGCAGGCTGACCTTCTTCAGCGCCGGCAGGTAGAGGAGCTGCTGGTCCTCGCCCTGGGCCATGTCGACCAGGACCAGCGCGGTGCCGGCGACCTCCGCGGGGCTGAGGATGTTCAGCCGGGTGCGGGTCGCGTCCTCGTCCCGGCGGGTGTAGAGCTCCAGCTCTCGGACCCGCTCGGCGCCGCCCTTGGAGACCAGCACCATCCGCAGGCGCTGGTAGCCGCGGTCCAGCCGCTGCGCGTCGCGGGCCAGCTCCAGGATCTGCGTCGCCGTGAGCCCTCCCAGTGCAGAGGGGCTGGCAGCGGAGCTGGCAGAGGGGCTGGCAGAGGCGCTCCCCGCGTGGAGCGCGAGCGCCAACAGCAGGCCGGGCGGCGTCATGGCTCAGGAGTCCTTGTTTCGCAGGAGCTCGGACATGCGGCTGGAGCGTCCGGCCTCGTTCTCGGTCGGCCGGCTGAGCTGGCCGAAGGCCCGGACCGTGTCGCGGATCCGGATCAGGTGGGACTGGGCGCGGGCGAGCCGGCTGAGGCTGCGCTCGGA
>DDSR01000056.1:0-19419 GCA_002343455.1 Deltaproteobacteria bacterium UBA2385
TGCGGCGTGCGCGCCGAGGACGGCACGCTCGCCTGTTGGGGATACGAGCCACTGGTAGCAGGGACGCCGAGCGGTGTGGCCTTCAGCGCCGTGTCCGTAGGCCGAGACCACGTTTGCGCGATTCGTGCCGAGGACGGCACGCTCGCCTGTTGGGGAAACGACGACGATGGCCAGGTGAGAGGGGCGCCCAGGGGAATTGCCTTCAGCGTCATCTCGGCGGGCGGCGCCCACACCTGCGGTGTGCGTGCCGAGGACGGCGAGGTGACCTGCTGGGGAGACGACGACGACGGACAGGTGAGCGGGGCCCCCAGCGGGGACGCGTTCAGCGCCGTGTCGGCCGGCCACGACCACACCTGCGGGGTGCGCGCCGAGGATGGCCACGTCGCCTGCTGGGGAGACGACTACGGCGGCGTGGTGAGCGGGGCGCCGAGCGGGGTGACCTTCAGCGCCGTGTCGGCAGGCAGTTGGCACATGTGCGGGGTGCGCGCCGAGGACGGCGAGGTCGCCTGCTGGGGATACGATGACGCCGGTCAGGTGAGCGAGACGCCGAGCGGTGTGGCCTTCAACACCGTGTCGTCCGGCACCGGCTTCACCTGCGGGCTGCGGGCCGACGACGGCGCGCTGGCCTGCTGGGGACGCGACTATGAAGGCCAGCTGAGCGGTGAGCCGAGCGGAGCTGCGTTCTGTAGCTTGTCTGTGGGCCTCTCCCACGTCTGCATGGTGAATGCCGACGACGGCGAGGTCCTTTGCTGGGGAAATGACAGCTCGGACCGGGTGAGCGGGGCGCCGAGCGGTGTGGCCTTCAGCGCCGTATCTGCAGGCGGTTACCACACCTGTGGGGTGCGCGCCGAGGACGGCGAGGTCGTCTGCTGGGGATACGATGGCTACGGCCAGGTGAGCGGGGCGCCAGCCGGTGTGGCCTTCCGCGGACTGTCGGCGGGGTACCGTCACACCTGTGGGGTGCACGCCGAGGACGGCGAGGTCGTCTGCTGGGGAAGTGACTCCTCGGGCGAGGTGAGCGGGGCGCCCGCCGGTGTGGCCTTCCGCGCCGTGTCGGCAGGTATGGACTACTCCTGCGGGGTGCAGGGCGCGGACGGCGAGGTCGTCTGCTGGGGAAGTGACTCCTCGGGGCAGGTGAGCGGGGCTCCAAGCGGAGTGGACTTCAGCGTCGTGTCCGCAGGCCAATCCCACGCCTGCGGGGTACGCGCCAGCGATGGCGAGGTCGCCTGCTGGGGAGGTGACCTGTACGGTCAAGTGAGTGATGCGCCGGTCGGGGTGGGCTTCAGCGCCGTGTCCGCCGGCAGCAATCATTCTTGCGGGCTGCGCGCTGACGATAGTGAAGTCACCTGCTGGGGATACGACGATTACAACGAGGTGAATGAGGTTCAGAGCGGGGAGGCCTTCAGCACAGTGTCTACAGGCCGAATCCTCACCTGCGGACTGCGCGCGGAGGACAGCACCGCGACGTGCTGGGGAGCGTACGTCTGGAACCCGCGCTGAGCGCCCGCGCTCCGTGGTAGGGTTGAGCGAAGCGCGAGGGTTCACCATGGCACTACTCCTCTTCACGGCAATCCTCCTGAATCAGGGCTGCGGCGACAAGGACGTCGAGCTGCCCGTCGACTCCGGCAGCGCTGCGGATGGCGGTGCCGATGGCGGAGGGGGCGGCGGAGGCGATGGTGGCGGGGGCGATGGCGGCGGCGACGGCGGCACGGACAGCGGAGCGTACGACGGCGTGGTCGGTTTGACCGATGGTGGGCCCTGGCTCCAGGTGTCCGCGAGCGAAGACCACACCTGCGCGGTGCGCGCCGAGGATGGCGAGGTGGTCTGCTGGGGACAGGACAAGTATAATCAGGCAAGCGAGGCTCCCCGCGGGGTAGCCTTCAACGCCGTGTCGGCCGGCTCCGACCACACCTGCGGTGTGCGCGCCGAAGACAGTGAGGTCATCTGCTGGGGAAGGGACACCGAAGGCCAAGTGAGCGGAGCGCCAAGCGATGTGGCTTTCAGCTCTGTGTCGGCCGGCTACGGCTACACCTGTGGAGTGAGCGCCGACACCGACGAGGTCGTCTGCTGGGGTGACGACTCCTACGGCCAGGTGAGCGGGGCACCGCTCGGTGTGGCCTTTAGCACTGTGTCGGCTGGCTCCTTCCACTCCTGCGGGGTGGATGCTGGCGACGGCGAGGTGATCTGCTGGGGATGGGATGGCCATGGCCAGGTGAGCGGTGTGCCGAGCGGGGTGGCCTTCAGGGCCGTTTCGGCCAATGGCGCGTACACTTGCGGGTTGCGCGCCGATGGTGGCGAGATCGCCTGCTGGGGATCGGACGACCATGGTCAGGTAAGCGAGGCTCCGAGCGGGGTGGTCTTCAGCACCGTGTCGACAGGCTGGTTGCACACCTGCGGGGTGCGGGCCGACGACAGTGAGCTCGTCTGCTGGGGATACGACGAACACGGCGAAGTGAGAGGGGCGCCGAGCAAGCTGGCCTTCAGCTCCGTGTCCGCAGGCCTCTACCACACCTGCGGAGTGCGCACCGAGGACGGCGAGGTCGCCTGCTGGGGATGGGATTTCTACCACCAGGTGAGCGGGGGACCGACCGGGAGGGCCTTCAGCGCCGTGACGGCGGGTATGAACCACACCTGCGGGATTCATGCAGAGGACGGCGGGGTCGTCTGCTGGGGTAGCGATGTGAGTGGTACGCCGAGTGGGGTAGCCTTCAGCGCCGTGTCTGCAGGCCGGAACCACACCTGCGGGGTGCGTGCCGAGGACGGCGAGGTCGTCTGCTGGGGCTCCGACAGCAAAGGCCAGGTGAGTGGAGCGGTGAGCGGGGTGGCCTTCAGCGAGGTGTCGGCCGGCGGTTACCATACCTGCGGGGTGCGTGCCGTGGACGGCGAGATCGACTGCTGGGGTGTCTACTCGGGGTCCCCGAGAGGGGTGGCCTTCAGTGCCGTGTCCGCAGGCACCTGGCACGCCTGCGGGGTGCGCGCCGATGACGGCGAGGTCGCCTGCTGGGGAACAGACTACTCCGGCGCTGTGAGTAAGGTGCCAAAAGGTTTGGCCTTCAGCGCCGTGTCGGCGGGCCACGCCTACACCTGCGGGGTGCGAGCCGCCGACGGCGAGGTCGTCTGCTGGGGTGACGACATCTTCGGCCAGGTGAGCGGGGCGCCAAGCGGGGTGGCCATCAGCGCTTTGTCGACAGGCTGGTACCACGCCTGTGGGTTGCGCGCCGACGGTAGCGAGCTCGTCTGCTGGGGAGACCGCCGTGCGCACAGCGGGGATGCGTTTAGTGCCGTATCGGCTGGCTACGGCTTCACCTGCGGACTGCGCGCCGAGGACAGCACCGCGACGTGCTGGGGAAACCGCGTCTCGAACCCGCGCTGATCCCCCGCTTCAAACCCCCTGAACCCCTTGACAGGGGGACGAGCGTTCAGTAAAATGAGTCCTTCACCCCGAGGTACCCCCATGGACGAGCTCGCCCCCCGCCAGGACATCACCCTGCTCGGGCATGTGGCCGCCAGCACGCCCATGCTCGCCGAAGAGAAACTCGACGGCGTCCTCTCCTTCGACCGAGGGACCCTGGTCCTCAACGCGAGCGTCCTCGCTCGGCCGCGCCCGTGGTAGTCTTGGCCGAAGCTCGAGGGTTCACCATGGCACTTCTCCTCCTCTCTGCAATCTTCCTGATCCAGGGCTGCGGCGACAAGGACGCCCAGCTGCCCCTTGACACAGGCACCGGTACGGACGGCGGTACGGACGGCGGTACGGACGACGGTTCAGACGGTGATGGCGATGGCGGCTCCGACGGCGGGGGCGATGGCGGTACGGACGGTGGCACGGACGGAGGAGGTGACGGCGGGACCGGGGCTGACGGTGGTACGGACGGCGGGTTGGACGGGGGGACGGCTGTCGAGATTGTGCCTCAGCTTTCGGCAGGAGGCAGCCACACCTGTAGGTTGTACGCCGAGGATGGCAGGATCGTCTGCTGGGGGTACGACTACTACGATCAGGTGAGCACAACGCCAACCGGGATACCCTTCAGCAGCCTGTCAGCGGGCGGCGGGCACACCTGTGCGCTGCGCGCCGATGACCGCACCGTCGTCTGCTGGGGGAGCGATTCTCACGGCGTGGTGAGTGATGCTCCGATCGGGGTGGCCTTCAGCGCCCTGTCGGCAGGCAATAGCTTCAGTTGTGGCCTGCGTGCCGTGGACAGCGAGCTGGTCTGCTGGGGAGGCGATGGCTGGGGCGAGGTTGGCAGCGCGGCAAGAGATATTGCCTTCAGTAGCGTATCCGCTGGCACCTTCGTCGCGTGTGGGGTGCGGGCGGATGATGGCGAGGTATCCTGCTGGGGAGACAATTCGTTCGGTCAGGTGAGGGATGCTCCGAGGGGGGTGGCCTTGAGCTCTGTCTCGGTGGGCGTCTATCACGTCTGCGGAGTGCGAGCAGATGATGGTGAGGTGACTTGCTGGGGGAGCGACAGCCACGGGCAGGTCCGTTGGGCTCCGAGCGGCGTGGCCTTCAGCGCTGTGTCTGCCGGCTACCTTCACACCTGCGGATTGCGCACCGACGGCGAGGTGACCTGCTGGGGGGATAACAATGAGGGTCAGGTGAGTGGGACGCCGAGCGGCGTGATCTTCAGCTCCGTGTCGGTGGGATCCGTACACTCCTGCGGGATGCGCGCCGACGATGGCGAGCAGGTCTGCTGGGGATCCGACACCTACGGGGCGGCGAGCGGGGGGCCGAACGACGTTGCCTACAGTACGGTCTCGGCAGGCAGGGGGCACGCTTGCGGAGTGCGGGCTGAGGATGGCGGGCTCGCGTGCTGGAGAAACGACAGTGAGGGCCAGGTGAGCGGGGCCCCGGGCGGTGAGGCCTTCAGCGCTGTGTCGGCAGGAGCCTACTTCACCTGCGGATTGCGCGCTGAGAACGGAGAGGTCGCCTGTTGGGGAGAGGATGGTTACGGTCAAGTGGGTGATGCGCCGAGCGGAATCGCCTTCGACGCCATTTCGACTGGGGATGACCATGCCTGCGGAGTGCGCTCCGATGACGCCGGGGTCGTCTGCTGGGGAAGGGACAACCATCATCAAGCGAGCGGGGCACCAAGTGGGGTGGCTTTCAGCACCTTGGGCTCGGGAGGGTCCTTTTCCTGTGGAATTCGTGTCGAGGACGGCGGTGCCCAATGCTGGGGAATTGGCAACTATGGCCAGGTGAGCCCGCCGAGCGGAATTGCGTTCAGCTCGCTGTCGGCTGGCGGCTACCACACCTGCGGCGTGCGTGCCGATGACGGTGAGGTCGCCTGCTGGGGAGCAAATGACTATGGCGAAGTGCGCGATGTGCCAGACGGGGTGCAGTTCGAGATGGTCTCCGCCGGCATCACAAGGCACAATTGCGGGGTGCGTGCCGATGACGGCGAGGTCGCTTGTTGGGGGTACGATTCGTATGGCCAGGTGAGCAAGCTGCCAACCGGGGAGTTGTTCAGCGTTGTGTCGGCCGGCGGCGGCATGAACTGCGGACTGCGCGTCGAGGACGGCACCGCGACGTGTTGGGGACGCTACGTCTGGAACCCGCGCTGAGCGGCAGCGTCCGCGCTCCGTGGTAGGGTTGAGCAAAGCGCGAGGGTTCACCATGGCACTTCTCCTCTTCACGGTCATGCTGCTGATCCAGGGCTGCGGCGACAAGGACGCCGAGCTGCCCGGCGACTCCGGCAGCGCTGCGGTTGGCGGTGCGGATGGTGGAGGGGGCGGCGGAGGCGATGGTGGCGGGGGCGATGGCGGCGGCGACGGCGGCTTCACCGGCTTGGATGGTGGAACCGATTGCGGCAAGCCCAGCGAGACCGATGGTGGAGCGGGCGTCGGCGCCTTTGGCGGACCGTGGTCCCAGGTGTCGGCAGGACGCGCAATCACGTGCGCGGTGCGTGCAGTCGACGGCGAGGTCGCCTGCTGGGGATACGATGGCGATGGAATTTCGAGCGGCGCGCCGATCGGGGTGGCCTTCAGTAGCGTGTCGGCAGGGTCGGGCCGCGCCTGCGGCGTGCGCGCCGAGGACGGCGAGCTCATCTGCTGGGGAGTGGACCCCGTTAAACCTGTGAACGTGCCTCCGGGCGGTGTGGCCTTCAGCGCCGTCTCCGTGGCCGGGCACGCCTGCGGGATTCGTGCCGAGGACGGCTTCCTCGCTTGTTGGGGAGACAACACCAGCGGCCAGGTGGCCAGGGCGCCGAGGCGGGTCGCGATGAGGAGCATTTCGGCGGGCGGAGATCACAGCTGCGCCGTGCGCGCCGAGGACGGCGAGGTGGTTTGCTGGGGCGACGACAGCTACGGCCAGGTGAGCGGGGCGCCGATCGGGGAGTCCTTCCGCTCCGTGTCGGCAGGCGACTCACACACCTGCGGGGTGCGGGCCGAGGACGGCGCGGTCGTCTGCTGGGGGAGTGATGGCTACGGCAATGTGACAGGACTGCCGGTCGGAGAGTCATTCAGCTCCGTCTCAGCCAGCCACTACTACACCTGCGGGGTTCGAGCCGATGACGGTGCGGCGGTCTGCTGGGGAACTGATCTCTATGGCCCGATCAGCGGGGCTCCGAGCGGTGTGGCTTTCCGCGAGTTGACGGCCGGTGTGTGGCACACCTGCGGCGTGCGCGCCGACGACGGTGAGCTGGAGTGTTGGGGATCCGACTATGCCTTCCAGAACAGCGGCGAGCCGAACGATGAAGCCTACTGTGCCGTGGCGGCAGGCGACGATTTCAGCTGCGGGGTGCGCGCCGACGACGGCGAAGTCACCTGCTGGGGAACAGACTATTCCGGCCAGGTGAGCGGGGTTCCCCGCGGGGTAGCCTTCCGCGCAGTGTCGGCCGGCGGCGGCCATGCCTGCGGAGTGCAGGCCGAAGATGGCGAGGTCGCCTGCTGGGGAGCCGACAACCACGGTCAGGTGAGCGGAGTACCCAGCGGGGTGGCCTTCCACGCCGTGGCGGCTGGCTGGGACCACAGCTGCGGAGTGCACTCCGAGGATGGTAATGTCACTTGCTGGGGAGACGACGACCACGGCCAGGTCAGTGGGGCTCCGAGCGGTGTGGCTTTCCGCGCCGTGGCAGCCGGTTTGTATCACTCCTGCGGGGTGCGCGCCGACGATGGCGAAGTCACCTGCTGGGGAGACGACGAGTACGGCCAGGTGAGCGGGGCGCCGATCGGCGTGGCCTTCCGCGCCGTAACAGCAAGCTTCAGCAACTCCTGCGGCGTGCGCCTCGATGACGGCGAGTCCATCTGTTGGGGAGACGACTACTCTGGCCAGGTGAGCGAGGCACCGATCGGCGTGGCCTTCAAGACTGTGTCCACGGGGGGCCTTGCTGTCTGCGGGGTTCGCGCCGATTCCGCTGAGATCGCCTGCTGGGGATGGGAAGAGTATGGCCAGGTGGGCAAGGTGCCGAGCGGGGTGGCCTTCAGCGCCGTGTCCGTAGGCTCCTCGCACGCCTGCGGCCTGCGCGCCGAGGACAGCACCATGACGTGTTGGGGAACGAACGTCTGGAACCCCCGCTGATCTCCCCACCAACCCCCCTGAACCCCTTGACAGGGTGACGAGCGTTCAGTAGAACGAGTCCATCACCCCGAGGTACCCCCATGGACGAGCTCGCCCCCCGCCAGATCGAGACCCTGCAATTCATCCAGCGCACCATCGAAGAGCGTGGCTTCCCTCCGACCTACCGCGAGATCGGCGAAGCCCTGGGCATCACCTCGACCAACGGCGTCGCCGACCACGTCAAGGCGCTGATCAAGAAGGGCTACATCAAGAAGGACCAGGCCAACACCGCCCGCGGCCTGCAGCTCACCTCGCGCTGCTCCAGCGTGGGGGACAGCCCGATGCTGGACATCCCGCTGCTCGGCAGCGTCGCCGCCGGCACGCCGATGCTGGCCGAAGAGAACCTGGACGGGGTCCTCTCCTTCGGCCGCGACCTCGTCCCCGGTGAAGGCCCGGTCTTCGCCCTGCGGGTGCGGGGCGAGTCGATGATCGAGGAGGGCATCCACGACGGCGACCTCGTCATCGTGCGCCAGCAGGAGACCGCCCGCAACGGCGAGATGGTGGTGGTGCTGGTCGACGAGGAAGCGACGGTCAAGTTCTTCTTCCGCGAGGGCAACCGCATCCGCCTGCAGCCGGCCCACCCGACGATGCCGCCCATCTTCATCGACTCGACCCAGCGCGCCGCGATCCAGGGGCGGGTGGTGGCGGTCTTCCGAAGCTACTGAGCCTGCCCTCAAGGGCCCGACCCGGCCGTGCTATTCCTTGGCCGTGACCTCGCCCCTTCGCCCTGCCGCGCGCCACGCGGGCCTCTGGACAGAGGTCGCGCTGGCCTTGGCGCTGATCACCCTGGCGACGCTGGTGCTCAACGCGGGCGTCTTCTGGCTGCTGCTGAAGCGCACGGAGGAGGAGCGCCGCACGGACCTGGCGCTCTCGCTCAGCTCGGCCCTGACCGCCCAGTTGGAGGTCGAGGGCAGCCGTGGCAACGAGCGCGAGGCGGCCTTCCGGCGGGTGCTCTCGGCCTACCAGGGCACGGCCCTCGACCTGCACGAGCTGTACGTCGTCGACGCCCGCTACCAGACGATCGCCTCGGTCTCCGGCGACGCCCCCGATGTGCCCGACACCGGCTTGCGGGCGGCGGTGGTGGCCAGCCAGCAGTTCATCGACATCAAGGGCTCGCACCTGGGCGCGCGCTTTGTCCAGGTGACCTCGCCGATCGCCCCCCGAGGGCGACCGGTCGGCGCGCTGCGGGTCTCGGTGCCCCTGAAGGCCCCGGCGGTCCCCGGCGGCGTGCTGGGCTTCGCTGCGTTCTATGTCGGGGGCAGCTTCGGGCTGGTCAGCCTCTTCGGCTATGTGCTCTTCCGGCGCAGCCTGATCCAGCCGGTGCAGGCCCTGGTGCAAGGCACGGCGCGCATCGCGGGCGGCGACTTCGGGCACCAGGTGCGCCTGGACGCGGCGCTCGAGCTGCAGGGGCTCAGCGACGCGCTGAACGCGATGAGCGCCTCGCTGTCGGGCTATCGGGCGCGCACGCAGGAGCAGGTGGCCTCCCTGGAGAAGGCCAACGCCGAGCTCCGCCTCGCGCAGGAGGCGCTGGTGCGCTCCGAGAAGCTGGCCAGCGTCGGTCGGCTGGCGGCGGGCCTCGCCCACGAGGTCGGCAACCCGCTGGCGGCGGTGCTCGGCTACGTCGACCTGCTCTCGATGGGTTTGGACGACCCCCAGGTCGAGAGGGACCTGGTCGATCGCTCCCGCAAGGAGCTGGAGCGCATCCACCGCATCATCCGCGACCTGCTGGACTTCGCCCGGGCGGGCTCGGGCCGGGTCGAGCCGATCGAGCTGTCCGAGGCCCTGGCCGAGGCGGTGGCGACCGTGGCGCCGATCGGCAAGCTGCGCGAGCTGAACCTGGGCGTGCAGTGCGCGCCGGAGCTGCCGCGGGTGGAGATGGAGCGGGACAAGCTGCACCAGGTGCTGGTCAACCTGCTGCTCAACGCGGCCGACGCGCTGGAGGGGCGGCCGGATCCCCGGGTGTCGCTCCAGGCGCGCCTCGATCCGGCCGACGGGATGGTGGTGATCGAGTGTCAGGACAACGGGCCCGGCTTCGATCCGGTGGCCCTGGACCGGGCATTCGAGCCCTTCTTCACCACCAAGGACGTGGGGGAGGGGACGGGCCTGGGCCTCTCGACCTGCCTGCAGGTGGTGGAGGGCGCGGGCGGCCGGATCGAGGTCGAGAACCGGGCGGAGGGGGGAGCGAGGGTGCGCATCCACTTGCCTGCCCTGCGGGAAGAGGCGGCGTGAGAGGGCTGCACCTCGCCGCCTGGCTCGCGCTGGGCCTGCTGCTGCGGGCGCTGCGCGTGGGCCTGCGCTGGGACGAGCTCAGCCTCGCCTACGCCGCCTACCAGGAGCCGACCGCGCGGGCCCTGCAAGAGGGCCGGCTGCTGGACGCCGCGACCACGTGGGTCGGCCTGCACCCGCCTCTGTACTCGCTGCTCTTCGGGCTGAGCGAGCTGCTGCTGCCGGTGCCCCTGCTCTGGCTTGCGGGCAGCGCGCTCCTCTCCCTGCTGGCCGTGGCCCTGGTGGGCCGCGCCGGTGGGCCGGTCGCCGCCGCGGTGCTGGCGACCTCGCCGGTGCAGCTCGCCGACGCGGCCGAGATCAACAACTACCCGCTGGCCACGGCCTCCCTCGCCCTGGTCCTGCTGACGGCGCGGGGCCCCTGGCTGGCGCTGGCCCTGGCGGCGGGCCTGGCGAGCTGGAGCCATGTGCTGGGGATGGCCGGGGCGGGCGCCGTCGTCGGCTGGCGGCTGCTGCAGCCGGCGCCCTGGGGCGAGCGGCTGAGGCTGGCGTCGGCGAGCGGCCTGCTGGCGGCCCCGGTGCTGGTCGGCGCCTTCCGGCGGATGGCCCAGCCGGACACCTTCCAGCAGGCGGGCCTGGAGCCGCTGGCCTGGCTGGAGCTGATGGCCCAGGCGATCGGCCCGGTCGGTCTGCTGCTCGGCCCGCTGCTGCTGCTCGGCCTGCGTGGCCCGGCGCTGGCCTGCCTCGCGGGACCCGGGCTGGCCCTCGGCGCCGCCCTGCTGCTGGGCGCGGCGGCCCCACACCAGCGGCCCTACCTGGACCTGCTCGGGCCGGCGGCGGCCCTGGGGATCGCGGCCGGGCTGGACCGGGTTCCGGGGCGAGGGCGGCAGCTCCTGAGCGCCGCGGTCCTGCTGCTCTGCCTGGGTCGAGGCCTCACCAGCCTGGGCGGAGAGCTGCAGGTGGCCCGGGAGCTGCGCGCTGACCAGCTTCGGGAGCGCGCCCTGGACCTCGCCCTGGCGGAGTCGGCCCCCGGCGACACCCTCTGGATGGTCGTCCCCGCCCTGCAGCCCGACGACGACAAGAGCGCCACCGGCCCCTTGATGTGGCGGCTGCCGCCCTGGACGCCCATGCCGATCGCCCGCCCGGTGGCCTTCGAGTACACCGACTACCGCTACGGCCAGCCGCGGGAGCACCGGGGGCGGGTGATCCACAGCAGCACCGAGCTCGACGAGCAGGCCTTCGACCACGTCGCCGCGAGCGCCCTGCAGCGCGGACGGCTCTTCGTGGTGCTGGCCGATCACGGCCCCGCGACCGGCCTCCTGCAGCGGGTCGAGCGGGCCCTGCGCCCCTACCGGGTGGAGGAGGAGGAGGTCGGCGAGGATCGCGGCCTGGGTGTCGATCGACTCTACCGGGTGAGGGGCCTGGCCGAGGAGTCCGCCGATGGAGGCTGAGCCGCTCTCGCCCTGGCAGACCGGCTGGCCGGCCATGCTGGCGCTGGTCGCGCTGATCGGGGGCCTCGCCCGCGCGTGGCGGTCCCTGCTGCCGCCGCGGTCCAGCCTCCTCCCCCTGCTGGGCATCGCCCTGCTGGCCCTGCTGCTGCGCCTGTTCGTGATCCCGGCCTGGGATCGCCACCTCTACGACGGCCACGAGGCCGAGTACTGGGACATCTTCCGCGGCGCGCGCGCCCTGGATCGCGGCGGGACGGTGCTGTACCCCTCGATGCAGTGGCTCTGGTGGAGCCTCGGACGCGTGCTACCCCACGCCGAGCGGGTGCCGGTGCTGATCTCGACCCTCTTCGGGGCGGCCTCGGTCCTGGCCCTGGGGGCGGCGATCGAGCGCGTCTGGGGGCGCAACGCCGGCCTGCTGGCCGCGGGGCTGGTCGCCTTGCACCCGGTCCACGCGGCCTGGTCCAGCTCGGCCTACAACGTGGTCCTGCCCTGGCTCTTCGGGGCGCTGGCCCTGCTCGCGGCGGCCTCGCTCAGCCGGCCCGAGGCGCCGCGACCGGCAGCCCTGGGCCTGGTGATGGGTGCCTCCCTGGCCCTGGTGGTCGCCACGCGGCTGGAGTCGGGGCTGTGGGTCCTGCCCTGCCTGGCTCTCTCGGCCCAGGGCGTGGTTCGCGCTCCCGAGCGGGGGTGCTGGCTGAGGCAGGTGCTCCCCGGCCTGCTGCTCGGCGCCGGGCTGGGCATCGCCGCCCTGGTGCCGCTGCTCTTCCCCGGCGAGGTCCCGGGCGCAGGCGAGCGTGGCCTCGCCCTGAGCGCCAACCTCCTGCTCTTCGCCAGCTACGCGCCCTTCGACACGGCGGCGGGGGCTGCCCTGCTGCTGCTCTGCCTGCCGGTGGTGCTCTGGCGCAGCCCGCTCTTCGGCGGCTCGCTGCTGCTGATGGCCTTGGGCAACCACCTCGTGCTGGCCAGCTTCGACGATATGGGCGATCGCCACGCCCTGCTGGCCCTGCCGCTCTTCGCCGCCCTGTTGGCCGGGGCCGCAACGGCTCCGGGGGCCCCGCGCGCGGCCCTGCTCCTGGGGCTGGCGGGCCTGGGGCTGTCCGCCTCGGGCCTGCCGCAGCTGGCCTCGCGCTACTACGCCTCCGACCAGGCCTGGCTGGAGCAGCTCGAGCAGCCGCCCTGGAGCGAGCTGCCGCGTTACCGCCTCGCCCAGGTGCCGACGGCGGTGGCGCCCCCAGGGCAGTGCGGCTGGATCGCCGAGGACCACCGGGTCGCCCGCGAGCCGGCCCTCTCGCACTTCAACCTGCTCGACCCGGTCGAGGCCGAGTCGCTGCGCGGGCCGGACGGCTGCCTGCGCTGGTGCGCCGACAAGCAGGACTGGCAGTGGTCCAGCCGGGGGGTGCGCGACCGGGCGGCGCGGATCCACCACCTCTACGAGACGAGCCCGGTGGCGGTCGTCTGGGACGCCGATAGCGGCTACGGTTGCCAGGTCTGGCAGCTCGGCGCTCGCCGACGCTGAAGGGCCCGGCCCCTCTCGTTTTCGGATACTGGGGAGGGAACTCAACCAGGGCGAGCCCTGTCGGAGAAGAATGTCCTCGGAGCCAGCGACTCAGCGAGCCCCGACGCCGGTGGAGTCCTCTCCGCAGGGGGCCGTGCTGCGCGAGGTGGCCGGGATCCGGCTGCGCCTGGCCGCCCTCAGCCGCCGGGAGCGCTCCCTGCTGGCGGCGCGGGCCGGCTTGCAGCTGGTCGGCGCCACGGCGCTGGTCTTCCTCCTGGCCGCCGCCCTGGTCTCGCTGGGGGCCTCCCGCGACCTCTCCCTGCTGGTGCTGGGGATCCTCGGCCCGATCCTGCTGCTGGCGGCCCTGCTCTGGCCGCTGGTGCTGCGCTGGTCCAGCAGCGGGCGACCCCTCGGGCAGGCGCTGCGGGTCGAGGGCCTGCGCCCCGAGCTGCGCGCCCGCCTCGTCACCGCCCTGGAGCGCGGCGAGGAGGCCGGCCAGCCCGCACCCGCCGACGTTCCGGCCCTGCCGATCTCGCTCCCGCTGCTGCTGCGGGCCTCCTCCCGGGCGCGCGAGGTGCTCGACGCGGTGGACCCGGCCGAGGTGCACCCCGCTCGCCCCCTGCGTCCCTTCGCCGCGGCCGCCGCCGGGCTGCTGCTGGCGGTGGGCCTGGCCACCGTCCTGATGCCGGTGGGGCCCTTCCAGGCCCTGGCCGCGATCGCCTCCGGCGAGGTCGCCGCTACCCGCCTCGCCGAGGGGGTGCTCGTCGCCGACGAGCGCGCCCTGGTCGGCGACATCACCCTGACCTACATCTACCCGGACGCGATGGGCCTGGATCCGATCGAGGTCCCGAACTCCAACGGCACCATCCACGCCCCGCCGGGCACCCTGGTCGAGATCAAGGCCCGCACCGCCGAGGCCTTCGACGCCGTGGCCATCCAGGTGGACGAGCAGCCTCCCCAGGACGCGCGCCTGACTGGCGGTCGCGACATCGCCGGGTCTGTGCTGGTCGCCGGAAAGGGCAGCTGGCGCTTCGTGCTGCTGCGCGGCGACCAGGCCGTCCGCAGCGCCGACTTCGAGATCATCGTCGAAGCCGACGCCCCCCCGGTGGTCCAGGCCCTGCTGCCCATGCCCCAGGTCGCCGTGGACGGCAGCCTGGGCATCGAGTGGGCCGTCGATGACGACTTCGGCATCGCCCGGGTGGTCTTGGAGATCGAAGGGGACGGCGAGACCCGCGAGGTCGAGCTGCGGAGCCCGCTGGATCCGCCGCGCAGCCTGGACGGCCAGGTGCGCCTGAGCCCGCGCGAGCTGGGCCTCTCCCCGGGCTCGAAGGTGACGCTGCGGGTCGTGGCCATCGACACCGACCAGACCTCCGGCGGCAACCGCGGGGTCTCGCCCGCGATGCAGCTCGAGGTCCTGGGACCGCAGCAGGTCGGCGCCCGCCTGGAGCGCTACTTCGTCGAGCTGCGGGACGCCCTGGTCCTGGTGCTGGCCGACTTCCTGGTCGAGGAGTCCTCGCTGCCCATCGCCAACGACCCCGCGGCGATGGTCCGCTGGGTCGAGTCGGCCCGCCTGCGCTTCGACCCCGTCCAGGAGGTCATGAAGCGCCAGTGGGGGGACGAGGCCCCCAGCACGGCCGAGGGCGAGGCGGTGCGCGCGGTGATCAGCGACGCGGCGGTGCTCTTCCGCTTCACCCTGACCGCCTTCGAGGTGGGCTCGGGGCGACGGGTCACGATGGCCGATCTGGAGACCTTCGACCGCCTGCACGCCCAGGAGATCGTGAACATCGAAGAGGCGGTGTTGACGCTCGACCGGGTCCTCCAGTCCCTGGCGATGGACGAGGTGGTGAAGGCGGCCAACCAGCTCGGCCGAGAGGCCCAGGCCCTCGCCGAGCTGGCCCAGGACGCCGACGCCTCCGAGATCCTGGCCCGGCTCGACCAGATGGAGCGGATGATGGAGCGGCTGGCACTGGCCTCCGAGCGCCTCGCCGAGGGCCAGCTCCGCGAGTTCCTCAACGCCCGCCTGGACGCTGGAGTGGCGCTGGTCGACCAGATCCGGCAGGCGCTGGCCGAGGGCCGGATGGAGGACGCGCGGGCCATGCTGGAGGAGCTGTCGCGGCAGGTCCAGCAGATGGCCGAAGGGCTTCAGGACCAGTTCAACCAGGCGCAGGAGCAGCAGGACCAGCTGGGCGAACAGATGAAGGAGACCATCGAGCAGCTCCGGAAGCTGGAGCAGGAGCAGCGCGCGGCGGCCGACAAGCTGGAGCAGGCCAAGAAGGAGCAGGGCGGCGAGTTCCAGAAGCAGGTCGAGGCCTGGACCCGCCTGGACGAGCTGGCCGACCAGGCCCTGGCGCAGGCCTCGGGCGCGGTCGAGGCCGCCGGCGACGGCCGGGGCTGGCGCTCGGACAGCATCCGCCGGCTGGAGCAGACCCGTGAGACGGTGTCGGGCCTGCGGGACTCGGTCCGCGCCCGCGAGGTGGAGAGCTCGATGGAGCGGGTGCTGCGGGCCCAACAGCGGGCCAGCAACGCCTCGGCGGCGGTGGCCTCCGAGCGCGGCCGCCAACGCCCGGCCAGCGAGCCGCTGCCTCCCGGGGTGGAGCGCGCCTCCGAGGGGCTGCGCGAGCTGGCCCGCAGCCTGGACGAGATTCGGGAGCTGCTCGACGAGCTCTCGCAGCAGGAGCAGAGCACCAGCCCCGAGATGGCCCGCCTCGCCCGCGAGATGGCCCGCGAGCAGAGCGAGCTGCGCGAGCGCCAGCAGGGCCTGCAGGGCGACGTGCAGGAGATCGAGCAGCAGAGCCCCTCGGCCCGCGGCAAGGCGACCGAGTCGATGCAGCGGGCCGGCGAGTCGATGGAGCAGGCCCAGCAGTCGCTGGAGCAGGCCCGACCCGATCCGGGACAGGGCCAGATGGAGCAGGCCGCCGACGGCATCGGGGAGGCCGCCAACGAGCTGGAGCGGCAACAGCAGCAGATGCAGCAGGAGCAGCAGAGCGGCCAGCAGGCCCAGGGGGAGGGCGGGGAGCAGCCCGATGGGCAAGGGGAGGAGGTCTCACGCCCGCAGGATCGGCTGGAGATCCCGCCGCCCGAGGCCTTCAAGACCCCCGAGGAGTACCGCCGCGCCTTGCTGGAGGGCATGGAGGCGCCCGTGCCCGACGAGTACAAGGCCCTGAACAAGCGCTACTACGAGGAGCTGGTGCGCCAGTGAGCCTGACCCTGCTGGCCCTGCTCTTCAGCCTGCCTCTTCGCGCCGACGGGGCCATGGACGGCCACGCCTGCCTGGATCGCGCCGACCTGGTCTGCGCGCAGGAGGTCCGGGATCGCCTGCTGCGCACATCGCCCGGAGACGCGGCGACCCTGCACCTGGACCTGCGGACCCGCTTCCACGAGGGCCGCTACGACGAGGCCGCCGAGCTGCTGGGCCGGCTGAAGGCCCAGGGGCAGGTGCCGCAGTCGCTGGCCCAGACCCCGATCGAGGCCTCCGCCCTGGCCGCCGAGGGCTTCCTGGAGGCCCGCGGCGAAGGCGTCCGGGTGCGCTACGCCCAGGGGGTCGACCTGGTCCTCCGCGACGAGGCGATCGAGGTGCTCGAACAGTCCCGGCAGGTGATCGACGGGCTGCTGGGTGGGGGCCCGACCCACGAGATCACCCTGGACATCTTCCCCGACGGCCGCCGCTTCATCCAGGCCAGCGGCCTGCCCGAAGAGGCCGTGCGCACCACCGGGGTCATCGCCCTCTCCAAGTGGACCCGCCTGCTGCTGACCTCGCCCCGCGCCCTGGGCCGGGGCTATGGCTGGAAGGACACGATCGCCCACGAGTACATCCACCTCGTGATCGCCTGGCGCACCCAGGAGCGCAGCCCGGTCTGGCTGCACGAGGGGCTGGCCAAGCACCTCGAAGGCTACTGGCGCGGCGATCGCAGCGGCGGCATGTCGGTCTACCAGCAGGGCCTGCTGGCCGAGGCGCTGCGCACCAACAGCTTCGTGCCCTTCGAGAAGTTCCGCTACTCGATGGCCTACCTGGACAGCGGGGAGGAGGCCGCCCTGGCCTTCGCCCAGGTGGGCACGATGGTGCAGTTCCTGGTCGAGAGCAAGGGCATCGGCGTGCTGCCCGGCCTGCTCGACGCCATCCGCGAGGGGCAGACCGCCGACCAGGCCTTCGCCGAGGTCGCCGGCTTCGCCGACTTCGATCTCTTCCGCGCGGCCTGGCTGGACTGGGTGCGGCGGCTGCCGCTGGTCGAGCGCTCCCTGGCGGCGCTGCCGGTGGTGCTGGACGATCCGGGCGAGGCCTACGCGGACGACCCGGTGGTCTCCAAGGACCCCAAGGCGGCGAAGTACCTCCGACTGGGCGACCTGCTGCGCGAGGCGAAGCGCTGCGACGCCGCCCTGATCCAGTACGACCGGGCCCGCGAGCCGAAGGGCCCCGAGTCGCCCCTGCTGCTGGCCCGGATCGCGGTCTGCAACCTCGACCTGAGGCAGCTCAGCGCGGCCCGCGAGGCCGCCGACGAGGCCGTCGAGCTCTACCCCGAGTTCACCCTGGCCCAGACCACCCTGGCCCGGGTCCGCGCCGCGCAAGGCGACACCCGCGGCGCCTTGTCGGCCTGGACCGCCGCCCACGATCTGAACCCATTCGACCCCGAGGTCCAGGCCGCCCTGACGCGGGGGCACGCCGAGCTCGGCCAGGACGATCTGGCCGCCCGCCACGAGCGTTATGGCCGGATCCTCGCGACCGGCGGGGTCCTCTCCTCTTCCTCCGTCCCCCCCGAGCCCTGAATGAGCGACCTGACCCCCTCTCCCGTGATGGCTCAGCCCGAGCCCGAGCTGGCCGCGCATGGCCTTGACGACGCCGCCCTCTTCGACGCCCTGGCGGCGGCTCGCGGCCGCCTGCTGGGCGCCATCGGCACCCGCATCGTCGGCAGCGAAGAGGTCATCGAGCGCATGCTGATCGGCCTCTTCGCCCGCGGCCACTGCCTCTTCATCGGCGTGCCCGGCCTGGCCAAGACGCTGCTGGTCAGCACCACGGCGCAGGCCCTGGGCCTGGACTTCAACCGCATCCAGTTCACCCCGGACCTGATGCCCGCCGACATCACCGGCACCGAGGTCCTGGAAGAGGACCGCAGCACCGGCCGGCGAGAGATGCGCTTCATCCGGGGCCCGGTCTTCACCAACCTGCTGCTGGCCGACGAGATCAANNCACCCCGCCCAAGACCCAGGCGGCCCTGCTGCAGGCGATGCAGGAGAACGAGGTGACCGCCGCCGGGCGCACCTTCAAGATCGGCGCGCCCTTCCTGGTCTTCGCCACCCAGAACCCGATCGAGCNNGAGGTCGAGATCGTCGAGCGCACCACCACCGGGCGCGAGGTCGAGGTCAAGCCGGTCCTGGACCGGGAGCTGCTGATCCAGCTCCAGGGCCTGGTGCGCCGCCTGCCGACCAGCAAGGAGGTGCATCGTTACTGTGTGCGCCTCGCCCGCGCGACCCGCCCGGGGCCCGACGCGCCCGAGGCCGTCCGCCGCTGGGTCCGCTGGGGCGCCGGCCCGCGGGCCAGCCAGTACCTCGCCCTGGGCGCCCGCGTCCGGGCGGCCCTGCGCGGCCACGAGGTCGCCTCGATCGAGGATGTGCAGGCGGTGGCCGGCGCGGTGCTCTCGCNNCGTCGAGCAGGTCGTCGCGCAGGTCCTCGCCGCGGTGCCCACCACCCGGTGAAGCTCGGATCCGCCATCGGGGGAGCGGCGCCACAGTGGGACGCCGAGGTGCTGGCGCGGGTCGCCTGGCTGCAGCTCCGCGCCCGGCAGGCGGTCACCGGCCTGATCCACGGGGCCCATCGCAGCGTGCAGATCGCCTCCAACGTCGAGTTCGCCGAGTACAAGGAGTACTCGCCGGGGGATCCCCTGCGCGACCTGGACTGGCGGGTGGCGGCGCGCTCGGATCGGCTGGTCGTGCGCCGGCACCGGGCGGAGAGCGATCTGCCCGTCATCATCGTCTTCGACGCCAGCGGCGACATGTCCACCGGCGAGGGGGGCCTGGGCCGCCCGCCGCTGCAGGGCAGCAAGTTCGGCTACTCGGTCACCCTCGCCGCCAGCCTGGCCTGGTTCCTCTCCCACCGCGGCGAGCCCGTCGGCTTGCTGATCGCCGGAGGAGAGGAGCCGCACTCCGGCGGGGTCCGGCCGCCGCGCTGGCCCTACATCCCGGCCCGCACCGGCGAGACGCACCTCGTCCAGCTCCTGGCGGCCCTGGCGGCGCTGCGCCCCGCGGGTCAGGCCAACCTCGGCCGCGCCTTCGAAGAGACCGGCCAGCGCATGCGCCGCCGCGGCGTGGTGGCCGTGGTCAGCGACCTGATGGAGGAGCCCACCACCTGGGGGCCCTCGCTCTCGGCCCTGGCCCGGCGGCAGGCCGATCTGCGGGTCGTCCACCTGCACGACGAGCGCGAGTGGGCCTTCGACTTCAAGGCGCCGGCCCGCTTCTGGTCGCCCGAAGGCGGCGAGCCCCTGCCCCTGGACCCCAACGATGTGCGCGAGGCCCTGCCCGAGGTGCTGCGTGAGTACCTCGCCGAGGTGCGGGGCTGGCTGGCCGGCAACCGGGCGGTGCACGTCCTGACGCCGACCCGCTTGCCGCTGGAGCTGGCCCTGGCCCGGGTCCTGCGCGGCCACGCCGGTGACCCCCCGAGAGCGCCATGAGCCTCGGCCTGCTCGCCCCCTTCGCCCTGGGCCTGCTGGCCCTGG
>DDSR01000056.1:19449-33978 GCA_002343455.1 Deltaproteobacteria bacterium UBA2385
CTGCTGCTGCTGCTGCGCCTGCTAGCCGTGCTGCTGGTGGCCCTGGCCGTGGCCCGCCCCGAGCTGCGCTGGCCGGGCGCGCCTCCCGAGCTCGGCGGCACCGGAGCCGTCGTGGTGGTGCTGGACGACTCCCTCTCCATGGATCTGCGCGAGGGCCTCCTCCCCGTGACGGAGGCCAGCGAGGAGGATCCGGGCACCGGCACCCTGCTCAGCCTCGCCCGCCAGCAGGCCGCCGAGCTGGTGAGGGCGCTGCCGCCGGGCACCAAGGTCGCGGCCGTCACCCTCGGGGGAGAGGCCGAGCGCCTGCAGCCCGAGCTGACCGAGGACCGCGAGGCCGTCGCCGCCTCGATCCTGGCGGTGCGGCAGAGCCATGGCGGGACCGACCTCGCCGGCGGCTTGCGCCACGCGCGGCGCCTGCTGGGCGGGCAGGGCGGCGAGGTCATGGTCTTCACCGACGAGGCCGGGCCCACGGCGGTGCCCGCCGCCGCCGAGGAGATCGCCCTGCTCTCGGCCCAGGGCTCGGCCATCCGACCCCAGGTCCTGCGGGCCTCTCGACCCTCCAACCTCGCGGTCCTGGACGCGAAGTATGGCGACGGCCCCGAGGGCGGCAGCGTCCGGGCGACCGTCGGCAACTTCGGCCCCGACGAGGTCGAAGCGCCCGTCACGGTCGAGCTGCCCGACGGGGTCGAGATCACCGCCTTCGTGACCGTGCCGGCGGGAGGCCAGGCCGAGGTCTCGGTGACGGTGCCGCGGGTGGCGGCCGGCGGGGTCGGCCTCGCCCGCGTGCTCGACACCGCCCTGAGCGCCGACGACGCCTTCGCCTTCCACCTGCCCCGGGTCGGCGCCAGCCGCGTCCTGGTTGTCGACGGCGACCCCGGCCCGACTCCGACCGCCAGCGAGGTCTACTTCCTGGAGCGGGCCCTGGCCCCCTGGGGCGCCAGCGCCGCCGCCCGCGCCGGGGTCCTGCCGGACATCACCACCCCCGACGGCCTGGGCATCCTCGACCCCGAGCAGCACCGGGTGGTCTTCCTGGCCAACCTCGGGGACCCCTCCCAGGTGGCCGGACGCCTCAACGAGTTCGTGCGCAGCGGCGGCGGCCTGGTGATCAGCCTGGGCTCCAACACCACCGCCGAGCGCTACAACGCCGCCCTCTCCGGCCTGCTGCCGGCCCCGCTGCGCCAGGTGCGGGCCNNGGAGCCGCTGACGCTGCCGAACACCTCCCACCCCCTCTTCGCCCCCTTCGCCCGCGGCGGCCGCTCGGCCTTCGGGCGAGTCGAGCTCAGCCGGGTCTTCACGATGGACCCCTTCGAGGACGGCGGCGGCGTCGAGACCCTGCTGCGCCTGGAGAGCGGCATCCCGGTGCTGGTCTCGCGCGAGGTAGGGCGCGGGCGGGTGCTGCTGCTGACGACCACCATCGACCTGGGCTGGACCGATCTGCCGCTGCAGGCCGTCTTCATGCCCCTGGTGCAGCGCATCACCGCCTGGCTGGGCGGCGAGGCCGGGGGAGGGGAGGAGCGCCGCAGCGTGCAGGTCGGTGAGACCGTCTCGATCCCCCTGCCCGAAGGCGTGGACGAGGCCAGCGTCGGCGGCCCGCGCGGCCCGGTCCCGGCCCAGGTGCGCAACGGGGCGATCAGCTTCCGGGTCGAGCTGGCCGGCGCCTACATGGTCGAGAGCCCCGGCTCGCCGCCGCTTGCCTGGATCGCCGCCAATGTCGACCCCGAAGAGAGCGATGTGCGGCCTGGCCCCAGCCTCGTCTCGCTCGCCGCCGAGGTCGATCCCGACCGTTATCTGCAGCGCCGGGAGCTCTCCGCCTGGCTGATGCTGGGCGGGCTGGCCCTGGCGCTGCTACAGGCCCTGGTGTCGGGCTTCCGCAGCGAGCCCGGCCCGAGCGAGGAGGTGGCCGGTGTCGCCTGAGTGGACCCGACGAGGCGTGCTCTCTGGAGCCCTGACCGGCGCGCTCGCCGCCAGCCTGCTCCCCCGCCGCGCCCTGGCGTTGGGCGCCGGCAGCCGCATCCGCATCGCCGAGCTGCAGCTCTCGTCGGGCACGACCTCCCGGCCCGAGGCCTGGCGCCGCCTGCTCTACGAGGTGGTCCAGGCCACCAGCGTCGTCTGCGATCCGACCCCGGTCAGCCTCTCGCCGGAGGACCCCGCCCTCTTCGCCCACCCCTTCAGCGTCCTGGTCGGCACCGGCGCCCTGCCCGAGGTCTCCGACGCCGCCGTCGCCCAGCTCAGCCGCTACCTCAGCTACGGCGGCTTCCTCTTCCTCGACGACGCCAGCGGCAGCCTGGACGGCGACTTCTCCCGCTCCGCCCGCCGCCTCGCCTCCCGCCTCTTCCCGACCCGCCCGATGGCGCCGCTGCCCGGTGACCACTCGCTGCACCGCGCATTCTTCCTGATCGACCGGCCCGCCGGCCGCACCGCGCGCGCCTCCGCGCTGGAGGGGGTCACCCTGGGGCCGATCGCCCCCCTCGTCTACTGCGCCGACGACCTCTCCGGCGCGCTGGACCGGGGCCCCGACGGGCGCGATCGGCACCCGGTCGTCCCGGGGGGCGAGGCGCAGCGCCGCGAGGCCCTCAAGCTGGGCGTCAACCTCGTCCTGTACTCCCTGACCTCCAACTACAAGCACGACATCGCCCACGTCATGGAGCTGATGCGTGAGGGGAGGCTGGAGTGAGCCTGCTGCTGGGCGAGGGCCTGGGGAGCCAGGGCGAGCTGTCCTTCACCTTGGGGCCGGCCACGCTGACGGCGCTGGTGGTGGCCGGGGTGCTGGCCTGGCTGCTGGCCTGGTGGACCGGGCGGCAGGCCCCCTCGGGCTGGCTGCGCCGGGGCGAGCTGCTCTGCTGGGCCCTGGCCCTCGGGGTGCTGGTCTTCGCCCTGGCCGGCCCGGTCTGGACCGAGGAGGAGGGACGGATCGAGGAGGGGCGCCTCGTCGTGCTGGTCGACGGCAGCGCCTCGATGGCGGTGCGCGAGAGCGGCGAGGCCCGCGCCGAGCAGGTCGAGGAGATCCTGGCCCTGCTGGGCCCCGACGTCGACCTGTACAGCTTCGACGAGGAGCTGCGCCCGGGCGCGCCGACCTCCTACACGGGCCGCGGCAGCGACCTGGGGCTGGCGATCTCCACCCTGGCCGATCGCTACCTGGGCCAGGAGCTACGCGGCGTGGTGCTGATCAGCGACGGCATCGACCGTGGGCCGCTCAGCGAGGACCTGCAGGCCGCCCGGGAGTCCGGCGGCGACCTGGATGGCCTGCTCCCGCCGCTGGGCGGGCCCCTGACCGTCTACCAGGTCGGCGGCGAGCAGCGCATCCGCGACAGCGCCGTCGAGGACGTGCTCTCCGGCGGCTTCGCCTTTCTGCGCACCGATGTCAGCCTGCGGGCCGTCGTGCGCGGTCAGCCCGGCGCCACCCTCGAGGTCAGCCTCTCGCGAGAGGGGCGGGTCGTCGAGAGCAAGCCGGTCCTGCTGGACGCCGAGGGTCGGGGCGAGGTCGGCTTCACCGTCCGCCCTGTACGAGTGGGTCGCTTCGCCTACGAGGTCAGCATCCCGGTCGAGGAGGACGACGCCGTCCCCGGCAACAACCGCTTCCCGGTGGTCCTGCGGGTCGTGCGTGATCGGGTCCGGGTCCTGCAGGTCTCCGGCAGCCCCTCCTACGACACCAGCTCCCTGCGGCTCTTCCTGAAGGAGGACCCCAGCGTCGACCTCGTCAGCTTCTTCATCCTCCGCACGCAGGAGGACATGATGTCCGGCTGGAGCTCCGAGGAGCTCTCGCTGATCGCCTTCCCCTACGAGCGTCTGTTCAGCGAGGAGCTGCAGACCTTCGACCTGGTGATCTTCCAGAACTTCGACTACCGGCCCTACTTCTCCTGGGGCAGCGAGTCCCTGCTGGAGAACATCGCCACCTATGTCGAGGAGGGCGGCGCCTTCGTGATGACCGGCGGTGATCGCAGCTTTGACCTCGGACAGTACGCCGGGACCCCCCTCTCCCGGGTGCTCCCCGTGCAGCTGGGGGCGACAGGCCCGACCTCGGACGAGACCCCCTTCCGCCCGGTGCTGACCCCCGCGGGGCGCGCCCACCCTCTGACCCGCCAGGGCGCCACCGACGCCGAGACGGACGCCATCTGGCAGCGTCTACCCGAGATGGACGGATACAACATCGTCGCCGGGCTGGCGCCGGACAGCGCCACCCTGCTGGCCCACCCCAGCGCCACGGTTGGCGGTGCGCCGGCGCCCATCCTGGCGGTGCGCGAGCATGGCCGCGGGCGCAGCATGGCCCTGATGGTCGACTCCTCCTGGCGCTGGTCCTTCAGCGAGGCCGCCGAGGGCCGCGGCAACCAGGCCTACCTGCGCTTCTGGAAGAACGCGCTGCGCTGGCTGATGGCCGATCCCGAGGACCAGCGGGTCACCGTCTCGCCCTCGCGGGAGAACGTCCTGGTCGGCGAAGAGCTGCGCATCGTCGTGCGGGCCCGCGACGCTGGCTACCTGCCGCTGGAGGGCGAGCGCATCGTCGGCACCATCCTCTCGCCAGCAGGCGAGACCACCCCCTTCGAGCTGGACACCGACGCCTCGGGCGAGGCCGTGGTGCTCTTCCAGGGCCAGGAGCAGGGCGCCCACCGGGTCGAGGCCCGACTGTCTAGCTCCAGCACCATCCGCGGCGAGTCGGTGTTCGCGGTCACCGACCGGGATCCCGAGCTGGTCGAGCTGGAGGCGCGGCCGCAGCTGCTGCGGGACCTCGCCGCCGCGGCGGGCGACGCCTCGGGCTACCGGGGGCCGGGGGATCGCAGCGGGCCGCTGCTGGACGCCGACGCGGGGCGGGAGCGGCTGGATCGGCGGGTGCGCTCCTTGTCGGCCGTGCCGCTGGTGGGGCTGCTGTTCGGGCTGCTGGCCAGCGCGGCCTGGTGGATGCGACGGCGGGCCGGGGCGCGCTGAGCTCTGGCGGGTGGCCGTCTGTCCCACACCGATCGGGCGAATGGCTCCAGTGCGCCCTCTACCGGCGCCTCTCGATCAGCGAGGCGCTGGCCCCATTGGGGGAGGAGCCCGCTGCCCCCCGAATCCACCCGCAATAGCACCCGATCCACCCCCAATAGACTCCGCCCCCGGACAATTTCCGTCCGTGCGCTGAAACGACGACGCGCTAAGCCCCTTGTCCCGTGTGGCATGCTCCTTGCCCCAGGCTGCCGCATCTCCCGAGGTCTTCATGCGCACCCCCGCTTCGCACCCGCTCGCCCGTCCTTGCCTGGCCCTCATGGGATTGCTCTGGTTGGCTGCTCCGCTCGCCTGCAAGCGTGACCCTGCACCGGCCGGCCCCTCCGATGAGAGCACCTCGGACGTCTCCGACGCCCACCCCGACGATCCCCTGGGCGTCGTGCTCCGCGCGGTCGGCGCCGCGGGCGAGACCCCACAGTCCCTGGTGATCCAGGGCGACCAGGACCTCTGGCCCGACGAGCTGGCCGACGGCAAGGCGCTGGACGGCACCACCCTGCGCTTCGAGCCGGCGGTGGACGGCCTGCTGAACATCGACGACCGTCGCACCCTCTCCTTCCTACCCAGCCAGGGCTTCCGCCCGGCCACGCAGTACACGGCCACGTTGGACACGCTGGCCGTGCTCGACGCGGTGCACAGCCCGCCGGTCGCGGACGCCTGGAGCCTGTCGTTCACGACCCCGCCGCTGGCCCTGGTCCGGGTGGCGGCCCGCCAGCGGGATCGGGTCGCTGGCAGCGCCGAGATCGACCTCGTCTTCAACGCGCCGGTCGACCCCAGCAAGGTGGGCCCGCTGGTCTCGGTGATGGCCGGCTCGACCGAGCTGAAGCCCAGCGTGCTGATGGCCGACAGCCAGGGCCGCACGGTGCGGGTGCAGGTCAAGGATCCCTCCCTCAGCCAGGAGCAGGTGCAGCTCGATCTCGTGCTCGATGCGGGCACCCCCTGGGCCTGGGACCCGGCCCTGACCGCGGCCGCCGGCACGGGCAGCGTGACCTTGCGCGACGGGCAGCCGGTCGAGATCCTGGCCGTCAACGTGAAGGAGGGCTCCTCGGGCTACTACGTCGACGTCGTCTGCCGGGACTCGGCCGTCAGCGGCAGCCGCTGGTACTGGGACCGCGACACCTGGGACGGCTACGACGTCTCGACCCGCTGCCTGCTGGACGCCGACCTCGCCAGCTCGGTCGTCACCCTCAACGGCAAGCCCGCCACCATCGCCGAGGGCGGCGGCGGCTTCCGGGTCTTCGGCGAGCTGCCGCAGGGACCGGCCACGCTGCGCATCGACGCCGGGGCCCGCACGGTCGACGGTGGCGTGCTGCTCACCGCGTACGAGGCCGAGTTCGAGGTCGCCCGCCGCACCCCGCGGATCTCCTTCACCTCCCGCGGGCGCTACCTGCCTCGGCAGGCCTGGAGCAACCTCGCCGTCGACCACCTCAACGTCGAGAAGGCCACGGTCCTGGTCCGGCACGTGCCTCCCCAGAACCTGGCCTTCTGGCTCTCGGGTGAAGAGCGGGCCGATCAGCGCACCTCCAACCTGGTCCTCGAGCAGGAGATCGCGCTGGACGGGCCGGTCGACACGCTGAAGACCTCCTGGATCGACATCGCCTCGATGCTGCCCGATGCCGAGCGCGGGGTCTACGAGATCACCGTCCGAGGCGGCTCCCGCGAGGCCAGCAGCCGGCTGCTGCTGACCGATATGCAGCTGATCGCCAAGCGGGCCGAGACGCCGGTCGGCGGCGACTTCCCGACCCAGGTCTGGGGCTGGGCCCTGGGGATGATGGACAACGCCCCGCTGTCGGGGGTCGAGCTCAAGCTGATCCGCCCCAGCGGGCAGGCCGTGGCGGTCTGCCGCACGGACTCGTCCGGCGGCTGCCTGCTGTCGGTGCCGGATCCGGGCGTCGACCCTACCGAGCCGATCGCCATCATCGCCCAGCGTGGCGAGGACCTCAGCTACCTGCGCTTCGCCGATGTGATCGTCCGGCCCGAGGGCGATGTCTCCGGCCTGCCCTACCAGGACGAGACCCCCTACCAGGCGGCGGTCTGGACCGACCGGGGGGTCTATCGGCCCGGCGACACGGCCCACCTCGCGGCGGTCGTGCGCGAGCGTGGCTTCGGCGCCCCCGAGAAGCCCGTCCCTGTGGTGTTGCGGGTGTCGGACCCGCAGCAGCGCGAGGTGCGCAAGCAGGTCATCTCGACGAACGACGCCGGCGCGCTGGCGATGGACATCCCCTTCGCCGACTTCGCCACGACGGGGACCTGGTCGGTGACCCTCCAGGTTGCCAACCAGACCGTGGGCCAGCAGAGCTTCAGCGTCGAGGAGTTCGTCCCCGAGCGGCTCGCCGTGGACGCCTCCGTACCGGATTCCAGCCGCGGCGCCGGCTACCTCGCCACCGAGCCCGTCCCGGTGGAGGTCTCGGCCCGCTGGCTGTTCGGCGGGCAGGCCGGCGGCAGCCGGGTCGAGGTCGAGTGCGAGCTGGTGGCCGCTCCGTTCCAGCCACAGGCCGGAGCGGTCGACACCTCCTCCGGACGCTGGGCCTACGGCCTCTCGATGATCGATGACCGGCCGCTGAGCGCCTTCGCGCTCGGTCGCATCGAGGAGCGCCTGGACGAAGACGGCGCCGGCAGCTTCCGCTGCCCCGAGCCCCAGGGCAGCGTCTCGTCGCTGGGCTCGGCCCGCTTGCAGGCCCGGGTGCGGGTCTTCGAGGGCGACAGCGGCCGCAGCACGCTTCAGACGGCCAGCGTCCCGGTGCATCCCGCTCCCTACTACATCGGCCTCGCCAGCAAGGTCGACCAGGCCCGCGAGGGCGACCCCATCCCGGTCCAGGGCCGCATCGTGGACTGGGGCGGCAAGGTGGACACCGCCTCGATCACCTCGGTCGAGGTGCGTCTGTATCGCTTGGAGATGGAGTACAGCTGGATCTGGGACGAGGGGTCCGACGACACCGTCTACCGACGGATGCGCCGTCGGGTGCTCGAACACCAGGCGCAGGTGCCGGTCAAGAACGGTGAGTTCACCGTGGACCTTCAGGCCAGCGGCTCGGGCTCGGGCTGGCTGGTCGAGGCTCGGGCGGGCGACGCGCGGACCGAGCGCTTGATCGAGGGCCAGAACCAGGAGTGGTACTGGGAGGACGGCGAGAACTACGTCGACCAGACCCCGCGGCCGCAGAAGCCCGGCCTGGTGGTGGTCACAGCCCCGGACGTCGCCGAGCCCGGCGAGAAGGTGACGATCGTCACCCGTGCGCCCTACGCCGGCCGGATGCTGCTCAGCCTGGAGACCGACCGGGTGCAGCACCACGAGTGGCGGGATGTGAAGGCCGGCGACGTGAGCTGGAGCCTGCCGCTGGACATCGACGACGGCAACGGCGGCACCTTCGCGCCCAACGTCTACGTCACGGCCCTGCTGATCAAGGATCCCAAGCTGGAGAGCGCGCAGGCCTTCCTGCCCGACCGGGCCTTCGGCACGACCAGCATCACGCTGCGTCCCTCGGCCTGGACCCAGCCGATCGCCATCACGGCGCCGGCCGAGGCCCGGCCCTGGTCTCCGCTGAAGGTCAGCCTGGACCTGGGCGCCCTGAGCGAGCCGACCTACGCCACGGTGGCGGTGGTCGACGAGGGGATCCTGTCCCTGACGCGCTTCAAGACGCCGGATCCCCGCGATCAGATCTTCGCCCGTCGGGCGCTGGGGGTCGACAGCTTCGAGACGGTCGGCTGGACCCTCCCCGGCGACGGTGCCGGCGCCTCCTCGCGCACCGGCGGTGACGCCGCGGGCGGCGTGGGGCGGGTGCAGATGGTCAAGCCGGTGGCCCTCTGGTCGGGGATGGTCAAGGTCCCCGCGTCCGGCAAGCTGGACCTCAGCTTCGACGTGCCCGGCTACCGCGGGAAGCTGCGGGTGATGGCTGTCGCGGTGGGATCGCAGCGGCTGGGCTCTGCCCAGGCCGAGGTGATCGTGCGCGACCCGATCGTGCTGCAGACGACCCTGCCGCGCTTCCTGGTCGGCGGGGACATCGCCCGCATCCCGGTGCACCTGACCAATATGTCCGGCAAGCCGCAGACGGTCAGCGTCGAGGTGGAGATCCAGGACATCGAGGGGGCCGTCCCCGGCGCCGCCTCCTCGCTCGCGCCGGCGCTGGAGCTCGTGGCCTTGCCCGCCTCCTCCGTCAGCCTCGCCGACGGGGCCTCCGAGACGGTGGTCTTCTCGGTCGCGGCCCGGCGGGCTCCGGGCGCGGTGCGCTTGCGGGTCAAGGCCAAGGCCGGGGCCCTCGTCTCCCAGGAAGAGCTGGACCTGCCGATCATGACGGCCGAGCCCGAGATCCGGCAGGTGCAGCAGATCGCCCTCGGCGCCGACTCTACCTCGCTGACCCAGGCGCTCTCGGGCTGGCGGGAAGGCACCGATCAGTCCTCGGTCTGGGTGACCAAGAGCCCCTACGCCTCCTCGCTCACCCACCTGGGCTACCTCGCCCGCTACCCCTATGGCTGCGTCGAGCAGACCACCTCGGGCACGCGGCCCCTGCTCTACGTCCGCGAGATCCTCGACCGGGTCGATCCGGCCCTGGCCGCGACGGCCCCGGTCGATGACATGGTGCGCTCGGGCATCGAGCGGGTGCTCAGCATGCAGACCCCCTCGGGTGGCCTGGCCTACTGGCCCGGCGGCAGCCACCCCTCGCTCTGGGGCACCGCCTACGGCACACATATGCTGCTGGACGCGCAGGAGGCCGGCTTCCAGGTCTCGCCCGAGGCGGTCTCCGCGGCGGTGGGCTGGCTCTCGAACACGGTCTCCGGTCGGATCAGCGGCGACGCCGAGACGGCCTACGCCCACTACGTGCTGGCCCGCGGGGGCAAGGCGCGGCCGGCCCAGGCGCTGCGCGTGCTGGAGGATCTGCAGAAGCGGGATGTGTCGAACTACCGGTCCTGGCAGCGCCTGCAGCACTCCGAGATGGAGTACATGCTGATGGCCGCCCTGCACCTCGGGGGCGACCACCGCTACGAGTCCGTGCTGCGCAAGCCCGACACCGGCGCCCTGATCGAGCAGCGGGTGAACGACTGGTCCTTCTGGTCCGGGCTGCGCACGGTCGGCCTGCGGCTGTCGATCTACCAGGACCTGTTCGGCGCTGACGCCGGCGGGCAAGCGGCGGCGGATCGGCTGGCGGCGATCCTCTCGTCGCGGCGCAGCGGGCGCTTCAACACGCAGGAGCTGGGCTGGGCGCTGACGGCGCTGGGCAAGCGGATGCAGGCGGGCGAGGCCTCCCTGGCCGGGGCCAGCCTCAAGGTCAAGGGCAAGGGCCTCTCCCCGACGGCGCCGGGGGCCTGGTCGCTGCGAGGGGTCAGCGCGCAGGATGTGCAGGTCACGGTGCCGTCGGGCTCGGGCCAGGTCTGGGCGGTGATCTCCACCCGCGGCGTGCCCCAGACCGACGCGGTGCCGCTGGGCTCACAGGGGCTGGACGTGCAGCGCACCTTCGTCGACGGCCAGGGGCAGGCCCTCAACCCCGAGCGGCTGCCGCTGGGCACGCCGATCTATGTGCGGGTCGACATCCGCAACACGGGCAAGAGCAGGCAGCAGAACCTGGCCCTGGTGGACCGCTTGCCGGCGGGCTGGGAGATCGAGAACATGCGCCTGACCGGCGCGGCCCTGCCTCCCTGGGCCAGCGAGCTGGACCTGTGGTCGGCCGAGCATATGAATGTGCGCGACGACCGGGTCGAGGTCTTCGGCTCGCTCTCGGGCAGCACGACCCGGACGGTGGTCTATGCCGTGCGGGCGGTCACCTCGGGGAGCTTCACCCTCCCGGCGGTGCAGGCCGAGGCCATGTACGACCCCGAGGTCTGGGCGCGACGGGCCGGCGGCACGGTCGAGGTCGTCGGGCCCTGGGACACCAGCCTGCTGTAGGGAGACGGTCATGACCCCCCCGAAGCGCCCGCGGGTCCCCGGATCGGCGGGCTCGCGGGTCCCCCGGTCGGCACGCTGGCTCCTGCTCGGCGTCGCCCTGCTGCTGGCCCTGCTCGGCTTCGGGCTGGGCCTCGCCGCCTGGCTGCCCCTGCCCGAGCGCCTGCTGTTGCCCGGCTCGACCGTGCTGCGCTGGCAGGACGGCGAGGTGGCCCACCTCGGGCTGGCCCCCGACGACCGCTGGCGGGTGCCCGTGGAGGTCGAGGAGGTCGATCCCCTCTACATCGAGGCGCTGCTGCGCTTCGAGGACAAGCGCTTCTACCGGCACCTGGGGGTCGATCCCGTCGCGGTCCTGCGGGCCGCCGGCTCCAACCTCAGCGCGGGCAGGGTGGTCTCGGGGGCCTCCACCATCACCATGCAGGTGGTCCGCCTCGCCGAGCCGCGGCCTCGCACCCTGGGCAGCAAGCTGATCGAGGCCTTGCGGGCGGTGCAGCTCGAGCTGCGGCTGGACAAGGACGAGATCCTGGCCGCCTACCTGGCGCTGGCTCCGTTCGGAGGCAACCTGGAGGGGGTCGAGGCCGCCAGCCAGGCCTTCTTCGGCCACTCGGCCCGACACCTGACCCCCGCCGAGATCGCCACCCTGCTGGCCGTGCCGCAGAGCCCGACCCGGCGGGCTCCCTCTGCCGCCAACAAGGTCCGCCTGGAGCAGGCGCGAAACGAGATCGCGGCGAGGCTGCTGGCCGAGGGCCTGCTCGAGGCGCACCTGGGCGAGTCGGGAGGCGCGGGGGAGGGGAGCGCCACGGTCTCGGCCGAGGAGGTCCACGCCCGCATCCTTGCCACCCCGGTGCCGACGGCCCTCAGCCCGATGCCCCGGGGGGTCCCCCATGTGGTGGCCTGGCTGCAGGGCACCGGCCGTCGCAGCGCTTCGCTGGGCGGCGCCGGTCGCGCCCTCCCCGGCCAGGACATCCCGACCTGGCTGGACCGCGGCAGCCAGGCGACGGTCGAGCGCCTGGTCGCCGCCGCCGCTCCCGGGCTCGCGGCCCGGGGGATCGACCAGCTCGCGGTGGTGGTGGTGGAGCACGAGACCGGGCGGATCCAGGCCCTGGTCGGCGGCTCGGACTTCCACAGCGGCCGCAGCGGGGCGCAGATCCCGGCCTTCGCGGTGGCCCGCTCGCCGGGCTCGACCCTCAAGCCGCTGCTCTATGCCCGCGCCCTGGAGCGCGGCATGCTCCTGCCGGCGACGCTGCTGGAGGACATCCCCACCCGCTACGGCGGCTACGCTCCGGTCAACTACGACGACGGCCACGACGGCCTCGTGCCCGCGGAAGAGGCCCTCTCCCGCAGCCTGAACGTGCCCTTCGTGCGTCTGCTGGAGCGGGTCGGGGTCGAGCCCTTCATCGCCGACCTGCGGGCGCTGGGGGCGCGCTCGCTGCGGACCGAGCCCGGCCACTACGGCCTCTCGGCGATCATCGGCGGGATCGAGCTGACGCCCTTGGAGGTGACCCGCTTCTACACGGCCCTGGCGCGGGGCGGCCAGGACCTGCCGCTCCTGTTGCGGCAAGAGGACCCCACGGCGGCGCCTCGCCCGGTCTTCGGTCCGGGGGCCTCCTGGCTGACCGCCCGGGCCCTGGCCCGCCGCGATCGGCCCGACTTCCCCTCCCGCCACCTCCTCTCCAGCGCGCCCCGTTTCATCCGCTGGAAGACCGGGACCAGCTTCGGCAACCGCGACGCCTGGGCCGTCGGATGGGGGACCCGGCTGACGATCACGGTTTGGGCGGGCAACCTGGACCAGCGCCCCAGCGCGGCGCTGGTCGGGGCCGAGGTGGCCGGGCCCCTGCTCTTCGACCTCTTCGACGCCCTGCGCGACGGCCACACCAGCGATCCGGGCGCCACCCACACCGCCCCCGAGGAGGTCGGCAGCGTCGAGCTCTGCGCGCTCTCCGGTCGATTGCCCGGCGCCCACTGCCCGGTCCGCGTCCGCGATCTGGGCCTGCGCGCCCGGGTGCCGACCGAGCGCTGCGCCATGCACGTCGAGGTCGAGCTGGACGTACAGAGCGGCCTGAGGGTGGGGCCCGAGTGCCGCGAAGGCCGCCAGACGGTGCGCGAGGTGCGGGTCGAGTGGCCCCCTTCGGTGCGAGGCTGGCTGCGCGAGCGGCACCGCGCCGAGCCCTTCGCCCCGCCTTGGGATCCCGCTTGCCGCCCCCCCGACCGCGGGCGCCCCCCTCGGGTGGTCTCCATCGAGTCCGGCCAGGTGGTGGTGCTGATCCCTGGGGTCGAGCCCTCGGATCAGCAGCTCCCCCTGCGGGCCGAAGCGGACACCGACACCCTCTCCTGGTTCATGGACGGGCGGCTGCTGGACTCGCTCCCCGCCGACGAGACGGTCTGGTGGACCCCCTCGCCGGGTGAGCACAGCCTGCTGGTGATGGACACCCTGGGGCGCAGCACGACCCAGCGGGTGCGGGTCGAGGAGGGGCGGGCGCTGGGGCGGGGATCGGCTTCGCCTTGAGCGCGTGCTATGGTTCGTCCACTCCCCAGGAGAGATCGTGGCAAGTCGAGACATCGGTCGAGACGGGCCCGTCGCGACGGAACCGATCCCCCCCGGAACCCCACGCTCCAAGGTGGTGGGGGGGCGCTTCGCCATCGAGCGGCTGATCGCCCGCGGGGGAATGGGCGCGGTCTACCTCGCCCACCAGATCAACCTCGGCCGCTCGGTCGCCTTGAAGATCATGAGCCCGCCGCCGGATGCGGACGAGGGCGACAGCTTCGAGGACCGCTTCCGCCTTGAGGCCGAGACCCTGGCGGCGATGCACCACCCCAACATCGTCACGGTCTACGACTACGGCCCGACCGACGACGGCCGCTTCTACCTGGCGATGGAGTACATCGAGGGGCCGCGCTTCACCGAGCTCGTCCGCAAGGGCCGGCTGGCCCCCGAGCGCTGTGTCCGGCTGATGCTCCAGGTCTGCAACGCCCTGAAGTACGCCCACAAGCGCGGGGTCGTGCACCGGGACCTCAAGCCCAGCAACCTGCTGATCCAGGTCGAGGACGGCGTCGAGACCGTCAAGGTGGTCGACTTCGGCCTCGTCAAGGTGGCCGAGGCCGACCAGTCCCTCACCCGGGCCGGGCTGGTCCTGGGCTCTCCGCACTGCATGGCCCCCGAGCAGGTGCGGGGCGAGGCGATCGACCACCGGGCCGACCTCTACGCCATCGGGATCCTGCTCTTCCGCTCGCTGACCGGGCACTGGCCCTTCCACGGCGACACGGTCGCCGGCACGATGATCGCCCATGTGCACGAGGAGCGCCCCACCTTCTTCAGCGTCGCCCCGGACCTGATGGTGCCCGAGGGCCTCGAAGCCATCGTCCAGCGCCTGCTCAAGCGTGATCCTGCCGAGCGCTTTTCCGACGCGAGCGAGCTGATGGCCGCCCTGAGCGCCTGCCTGGAGATCCCCGAGGACCAGTTCCTGACGGTCAGCAGCTACCACGGGCGGGTCGAGCCACAGGCGGTCGTCGCTGCGCAGGCCCCGGCGCGCCGCTGGTTGATCCCCCTGCTGGCGGCCGCTGGCCTGCTCCTGGCGGTGCTGGCCCTGGGCTTGCTGCGGCCTTGGGATCGCGCGGCGCCCGTCCCCGGGGGGCCTCCGGTCGCGCCCGGCCCCTCGCTCTTCGCCCCGGCCAGGCCTCTCCCC
>DDSR01000092.1:0-3396 GCA_002343455.1 Deltaproteobacteria bacterium UBA2385
GGCGTCGGGGGCGTCGGGGGCCTCGGGGGCCTCGGGCGGCTCGACCCGGGCCTCGGCCAGCAGCTCGACGAAGCGGCGGCGGGCCTTCTGGCCGGCCTCACCCTCGGTGCGGGCCTGGCGCAGCAGGGTGCGGAGCTGCTGACGGTCCAGGCTGGAGTGGAGGTCGAGCAGGGGCTGCAGCGCGTCGTCGCCTGAGGGCAGCAGGCGGCGCAGCCAGGCCTTGCCGGCCTGGGCGAAGGCGTCCTGGGGCCCCTTGCCGGCGAGCACGGCCTGGAGCTCGTCGACGTCCTCGCCGCGCAGCAGGGTGGCCACGCGGCGGATCTGCCGCTGCCAGGCGCCGTCCTGCGGCAGGGCGGCCAGGGCCTCGAGCTGGGCCCGGACGTCGGGATCGAGGGTCAGGGCGGCCCGGCGCTCGGGCGGCAGGCGGGAGAGGCCGATGGCCAGCTCCTTGAGGGCGGCGCCCTCCTCCCGCGCGCCGCGTCGGTCGGGGCGGGGCTGGGGCTCGTGGGCGACCCCTTCGGCGCCGTCGGCGACCCACTGGAAGGGGGAACGTTTGGGGGACATGGGGATGCTCCGCGGGGCTGGAGGTAGTGGGTAATCCGGGAGCCGGGACTCTGGAGGGTTGGCTGTGGTAGCGTCCGGGCATGCGTAGAGGCTTCACCCTCATCGAGCTTTGCTTCGTCCTGGCCATCCTGGCCCTGACGTAGACGTCATCGGGCTCTCCGAGACCCACAGCCCCGCCGAGGCCCTGCTGGACGGCAGACCAGAAGCTGCGGGTCGGCCTTCCGAACGTCAGCCTGGGGCACGAGGCCGCGGGCGGACTGTCCACCCTGACCCTGAGCTGGCGTGAGGCGACCGGTCTCCAAGGTCGGCGCAGCCTGGTGCTCTTCGAGGGGCGCGCCGACGAGGCCCTCTGGCGGATGCAGGTCGCGGACAGCGCCGGGACGGTGGCGGGCAGCCTCGCCTTGTCCGGGATCTTCACCAACCGGCTGCTCGTCTCGTTGGAGCAGCGTCGCCAGGAGCAGGATCGAGGGCAGGCCCTGTGGCTGTGCCGCAGCGCGCTGGAGGCCGGGCTGAGCGGCTCGCGCGAGGTCCCGACGCCGCGGGGGGAGGCCCGGGTCGAGCTGAGCGGCGGCCGCTGCGAGGCGAGCCTGGCGGGCGGGAGGGCCTGGGTCGAGGCGGCGCCCTACGCGGAGGGCTGGGAGGCGACCCCGGCGAGGTGATCCTCCATGAGTTGCATCACCGGGCCGCCCGCGCTCTCCCCCGCGCCCGCGCCCGCTCCTGCTCGACCGCCCGATCCTTCGTGGCCGCCCGGGTCTCCAGCTCCTCCAGGACCAGCCGCCGCGTGATCGCCGCGACATCCTCGACCGCGCGCTCGAAGGCCTCGCGGTTCGCCTCGGCCGGGGCCCTCATCCCGCTGACCTTGCGCACGTACTGCAGCGCCGCGGCCCGCACCTCCTCCTCCGTTGCTGGCGGCGCGAAGTTGAAGAGGGGGCGGATGTTGCGGCACATGGCTCAGGCCTCGTCCTCGCCCCAGGGCGGGCAGGAGCAGACCAGGTTCCGGTCCCCGAAGGCGTCGTCGACCCGGCGCACGGTCGGCCACTGCTTGGCCTGGCGCAGGCCGGGGGCGGGCCAGGCGGCCTGGCTGCGGCTGTAGGCGTGCGTCCACTCGTCGGCGGTGACGCTTCCGAGGGTGTGGGGGGCGTTCTTGAGCGGGTTGTCGGTGGCGTCGGCGCGGCCCTGGCGGATGTCCTCGATCTCGGCGCGGATGGCCAGCAGGGCGTCGATGAAGCGGTCGAGCTCGTGGACGCTCTCGCTCTCGGTGGGCTCGACCATCAGGGTGCCGGCAACGGGCCAGCTCATGGTGGGGGCGTGGAAGCCGTAGTCCATCAGGCGCTTGGCGACGTCGACGACGCTGATCTCGTGGATGTGGCGCAGGTCGAGGATGCACTCGTGGGCGACCCGGCCGTGGCTGCCGGTGTAGAGCACGTCGAAGGCGCCCTTGAGGCGGGCGGCGATGTAGTTGGCGTTGAGGATGGCGATCTTGCTGGCCTGGGTCAGGCCCTGGCCGCCCATCATCGCGATGTAGGCCCAGGAGATGGGCAGGATGCTGGAGCTGCCCCAGGGCGCGGCCGAGACGGGGCCGATGGCCTTGCTGCCGCCAACGCCCCCGACCAGCGGATGTCCGGGCAGGTAGGGGGCGAGGTGCTTGGCGACGCCGATGGGGCCCATGCCGGGGCCGCCGCCGCCGTGGGGGATGCAGAAGGTCTTGTGCAGGTTGAGGTGCAGCACGTCTGCGCCGATCTCGCCGGGGCGGGCGAGGCCGACCATGGCGTTCATGTTGGCGCCGTCCATGTAGACCTGGCCGCCCTGGGCGTGGACGATGGCGCAGATCTCGCGGATGCCCTCCTCGAAGACGCCGTGGGTGCTGGGGTAGGTGACCATCAGCGCGGCCAGCTTCGGGGCGTGGGCGAGGGCCTTGGCCTTCAGGTCGGCGATGTCGATGTTGCCGTGATCGTCGCAGGCGACGGCGACGACCTCCATGCCGGCCATGACGGCGCTTGCGGGGTTGGTGCCGTGCGCGCTGGTGGGGATCAGGCAGACGTTCCGCTGGGGCTCGCCGCGGTCGAGGTGGAAGGCCCGGATGACGAGCAGGCCGGCGTACNNGCGTTGGGCTGGAGGCTGACGGCGTGGAAGCCGGTGATCTCGGCCAGCCACTGCTCGAGGTCCTGGAAGAGCCGGGTGTAGCCGCGGGCCTGCTCGCGCGGGGCGAAGGGGTGCAGAGCGCCGAAGGAGGGCCAGGTCACGGCCGACATCTCGGCGGTGGCGTTGAGCTTNNGGTGCAGGAGCCCAGCGGGATCATCGCGTGGGTCAGCGAGAGATCCTTGTTCTCCAGGCGCTTGAGGTAGCGCAGCATCTCGGTCTCGGACTGGTAGCGCGAGAAGACCGGGTGGCTGAGGATCGTGCCGCCGCGCTCCAGGCCGGGGGGAGGCTCGGCCTGGCCCAGGGTGAGGGTCGCGTCGGAGCCGAGCGCGGCGAAGAGGTCGAGCATGTCGGCGTCGCGCACGGTCTCGTCGAGCGCGATGGAGATGAGGCCGCCCTGGCTGCGCAGGTTGATGCGGCGGTCCCGGGCGCGGGACAGGATGCCGGCGGCCTTGTCGCCGGCATCGAAGGTGACGGTGTCGAAGAAGGGGCCCTGCACCTGGAAGCCGAGGCCGCGGGCGGCCTGGGCCAGGGCGGCGGCGCGGCGGTGGACGCGCTCGGCGATGGCCTGGACGCCCTCGGGGCCGTGGTAGACGGCCCAGGCGCCGGCGATGACGGAGAGCAGCACCTGGGCGGTGCAGATGTTGCTGGTGGCCTTCTGGCGGCGGATGTGCTGCTCGCGGGTCTGCAGCG
>DDSR01000092.1:3485-3628 GCA_002343455.1 Deltaproteobacteria bacterium UBA2385
ATGGGCACGCCGAAGCGCTGGCTGCTGCCGATGACGATGTCGGCGCCCATCTGGCCGGGGGAGCGGGTCAGGGCCAGGGCGAGCAGATCGGTGGCGACGGTGACGAGCACGCCCTTCTTCTGGGCGGCGGCGAAGATCTCGTT
>DDSR01000491.1 GCA_002343455.1 Deltaproteobacteria bacterium UBA2385
CGGGTCCAGCGGATCCGTGCCCAGATCCACCTCGTCCCCGTCCTCCAGCCCGTCGTCGTCGCTGTCCGGGTCGGTCGGATCCGTGCCGATCACCACCTCGTCGTCGTCGTCCAGGCCGTCTCCGTCCGTGTCCACGCCGCCGTCGACCCCGTCGCAGTCCTGGTCGATGCCGTCGGCCTCGATCTCGGTGGCGCCCGGGTTCACGCTGGCCACGGCGTCGTCGCAGTCCGTCCCGCCGTAGAGATCGCTGTCGTAGCCGTCGCCGTCCGCGTCGTAGTCGCTGGCCCCGTCGCAGTCCTGGTCCACCCCGTCGTACCAGATCTCGGTCGCCCCGGGGTTGATGTCGGCGTCCGTGTCGTCGCAGTCCTCGTCGACCTCGTACCCGTCGCCGTCCTGGTCGTAGTCGTTGGCCCCGTCGCAGTCGCTGTCCACACCGTCGTACCAGGTGTCCGTCGCCCCCGGGTTGATCCCGGCGTCCGTGTCGTCGCAGTCCTCGTCGACCTCGTACCCGTCGCCGTCCTGGTCGTAGTCGTTGGCTCCGTCGCAGTCCTGGTCCACACCGTCGTACCAGGTGTCCGTCGCCCCCGGCTTGATCCCCGGGTCCGTGTCGTCGCAGTCCTCGTCGACTTCGAACCCATCGCCGTCCTGGTCGTAGTCGTTGGCCCCGTCGCAGTCGCTGTCCACACCGTCGTACCAGGTGTCCGTCGCTCCGGGGTAGGCGCTGGCGTCCGTGTCGTCGCAGTCCCCGTCGTCGACCGACCACCCGTCCTGGTCGTAGTCGAAGCAGGTGACGTCCCCGCCCAGCGAGATGTCCAGATCAAACGGAGAGGCGACCAGCGAGGCCCCGCCGACCAGCAGGCCGTCGTTGGCCCCGGTGGCGTCGGACAGGGTCGTGCCCGAGCCCGAGCCGTTCCACAAACCGTACACATTGGCCTCGGTCCCGGTCAGGGCCCAGGGCATCGTGCACTGGATCTGGGCCTGGGTGCGCGCCGTCGACCAGATCCGGACCTCGTCCATCGTCCCGTTGAAGGGGTCCGACGTCACGGTGCCGGCCGTGTCCGAGTCCATGCCGACGATCCACTCCGCGCTGCCCCAGGTGGGAGGGGTGGAGGCCGTGCCGCTGACCACCAGCTCGCCGTTGATGTAGAAGTAGGCGTCGCCGTCGCGGTAGGTCAGGGCCAGGTGGACCAGGTCCTCGCTGTCCGGAGGCAGGTCGGTGTAGCAGAGGTGGTCGGCGGCGTCCGAACGGCAGCCGTCGCCTTCGCTGCCCGTGGCGTCCACGATCTCGATCTGCCAGAGGTCCCGCACGTAGCCGAGGTAGAACTCGTTGCGGGCCGTGGTCGGATCCACAGCCTCGAAGATCGTGTGGTAGAGGCTGGTTCCGGTGGTGTAGGTCCCCTGGGTCCAGGTCTCGAAGGTGAACTCAGTGCCCGGGTCCAGCGCGCCGAGCGCGACGTGGTCGTCGGTGCCATCGAAGGAGATCGCGTCCCCCGATGCCTGGGCGGTGGAGAGGAGCAGCGAGGGGAACAGCAGGCCGAGCAGGCCGAGAGGACGAGCGTTCATGAGGGACTCCGGGAGGTCCCCCGACTATCCCACCACCCTGCAACGGCAACGGCCAGCCCCCAGGCGAAACCAGCGGTCGTGATACTCTCCGAGGGTCCGTTCCCCTTCGCCCGACGAGGCCCCCATGAAGCCTGCCCTCTCGCTCCTGCTGATCCTCGCCGCCTGCGGCACCGAACCTCCCCCCGCGCCGGTCGCGCCCGCCACAGGGCCCGCCGACCCCAACGCCGCCGCCGCGCCCGCCGACGCTCCGCCCCCCGGCGAGGGCGGCCCCCAAGGGCCTCCGACGCTGGCGGTCACCCCGGGCGAGGGCGTGCTGCTGAGCGGCACGATCAGCTACGCCGGGACCCTGACCCGACCCATCCGGCTGGACTTCACCCAGCCCAACCCCACGGTCGAGAACCCCAACGGCATCAAGGTGCTGCACGCCGCCCTGCTCGACAAGGCCGGCCCCTGGTCGGTGGAGGTGCCCAAGGGCATCGGCCAGGTCGACATCATCGCCTTCATCGACGGCGACAACAACGGCCCCAGCGACAACGAGCCCCAGGCCAGCCGCGCGGGGGTCAGCGTGGGGGAGACCCCCGTGACCGACCTGGACTTCGCGCTCGTCGACCCGCCCGGCTACACCCCGCCCGAGCCCCAGGATCCCGACCAGATGGGGGGCAAGCCCGGGGACGCCGCACCCAAGGACGCTCCCCCCGCGCCCGCGACCGGGGACGCCCCCGCGGCACCGACGCCGCCGGCCGCCGGGGGCTGATCCCCCTCCAGGGGGCCACCGATGGACCTCGAGAGCCTGCACGCCCTGCTCGCCGTGCTCGACCACGGCTCCCTGGCGGCCGCCTCCGAGCGGCTGGCTTTGCCGCGCTCCACCCTGCGACGGCGCATCGAGCGCCTGGAGGCCCGGGTCGGCGCCGAGCTCTTCCTGCGGGACAGCCGCGGCGCCTGGCCGACGCCCGCGGCCCGAAGCCTGGCCGAGCGCGCCCGACCGCTGCTCAGCCAGCTCCAGGACCTGGCCGGCAGGGTCGGCCAGGAGGTCCAGGCCCCGCTGGGAACGCTGCACATGCTGCTGCCCGTGGGCCTGCCCCCCGAGCTGCTGGTGATCGGCCTCACCCAGGCCCGCCAGGCCGTGCCCGGCCTGCGCTTCCAGCTCTCCTTCGGCGAGGTCGCTGCGGGAGCCCTCCCCGAGGGCGTCGACCTCGCCGTCCACTTCGGCCCCTCCCCGCCGCGCGGCCCCTACCGCACCCGCACCCTGGCCCGCGTGCCCGAGCAGCTGCTCGCCAGCCCCTCCTTCCTGGCCGAGCACGGCGCTCCCCAGGACCTCGACGAGCTCCTCCGGCTGCCGCTCCTCTGCTGGCGGGCGCCCGGCTCCTCGGGCCGTCACCTCCCCCTGCGCTCCGGGGGGAACCTCGCCGTCGAGCCGACGCTGCTCTCGCCGGACATCCACACCCTGCGCCTCGCCGCCGCCGCCGGCCTGGGGATCGCCTTCCTGCCCGACGCCCGGCTGCCCTCCGGGCTGGGCGTCGAGGGCCTGCAGCCCGTGCTCGCCGACGTCGTCGGCGACGAGTGTGCGCTGCGGCTGATCCTGCCCGAGGTCTCGGTCGACTCGCCTCGGGCGCGGGAGACCCTCCGGATCGTCGACCGCCTGCTGGACCTGATCGGACCCGCCTGAGCGACGGGGTGGCCAGATCCGGTCAGCGGCTGGAGCACCATCGCACCCTCCGGCCGGGGCATCTCGCGGGTACCTGGGCTTCAACCCGAGGTCCCCGATGCGCCCCTACCTCCTCGCCAGCCTGCTGCTCTCCCTCCCCCTGGCCGTCGCGTGCGAGGGCAAGTCCGCCGACACCTCCTCCCCGGCCACAGACGGGGGAGGAGCGGACGGGGGAGGAGCGGACGGGGGA
>DDSR01000486.1 GCA_002343455.1 Deltaproteobacteria bacterium UBA2385
CGAACTGGACCCACATGTCGGTGCTGATTTCGTGATAATTGGCGCGCCCGACCCGCCTCTACTCCACCTCAATCGGCCGCCCCACGGCGTCCCGCAGCACCCGCCTCCACCCCTTGCCAATCCCCTCTCCCAGGTTCTTCAACCCCGGCTCGCCCTTGGTGAGCTGCCGCCCCAGGGCCAGGCTGACCAACCCCGCCTCCGCCAGCACAAAGCGCGCGACGTTCGCGGGCGTCTTCTCCCGATAGCGCGAGAAGAAGTGGTAGTGCGTATAGATGAGCTGGTGGAGCTGATTCGCGAACGCCAGCCGCCCCACAGGGCTGACCTTGTGGTCCAGCAGCGCCTCGGGCACCTGGACCAGCGTCCAGCGCCGGTTGACCCGGTGGCTGAAGTCGACGTCCTCGCTCTGGCAATACGTCGGCAGGAACTGAAGGAATCGTTCGTCCGCGAAGACCTCGCGCCGGAACGCCATCCGACAGCCCTCCAGCGCCGGCACGGGGATGGTGGCCTGGGGCTGGGTCAGGAAGCGCACCCCGCCGCTTGTGTACAGCTCGGGCTCGCCGTTCTCGACCCAGTTGGTGAGCCCGAAGGCGCGGTAGATCTCGGCCCGCTTGCCGCCGGGGGCGGGCGGCCTGGTCAGGGTGCCCATCACGCCGCCGACCGGGGGGGCGAAGGGCAGGTCGAAGGCCAGCGCGGCCTGCTCGATGTACTCGGGCTCGAGCTCGACGTCGTCGTCGAAGAAGAAGACGAAGTCCCCGCGGGCGAGGTCGATGGCGACGTTGCGCTGGCGAGGCAGCCCCTTGCGCGCCCGCACGTAGACGAGCTCGATGCCGCTGCCGGCCAGGATGCGCTGCAGCGCGCCCTCCAGGTCCTGGCCCTGGCCCGCGTCGACGACGATGAACTCGAAGGGCTTGCGGGTCTGGGTGACGAGGGAGCCGGCCATGGCGACCATGTCGTCCAGCCGGTTGAGCGTGGGCACGGCGACGGTGATGCGACCATCGCGGGCAGAGGGGAGGGGAGGGGTCAAGGCCAGCTCCGCGGCAGAGAGGGGGCTCAGCGGGCCAGCACGAGGCCGACGAGGATCGCGAGCAGGGCGGCGATCCCGTAGAGCACCAGCTCCTGGCGCCGCTTGAGGATGGCCGGCGTGTACTCCCGGCCCTTGGTGTCGCGCTGCTTGCGCCGCCGCATCCGCCAGTTGTACTCCTCGGGCGGCAGCCACTCGCGCCGGCCATTGCTGTCGACGTACTCCTTGTAGCCCTGCTCCTTGAAGAAGCGCAGGCGCTCGGCCTGGCGCAGGTCCTCTTCGGTCTTGCGCTCGCGGGAGGCGGAGACGGCGTGCTTCTCCTCGCGCGCGCGCTCGCTGCGGGAGCGGAAGCGGGCAAGGCGGGCCTGGTGCTCGGCCTCCAGCTCGGCCCGGATGCGGGCGCGCCGCTCCTCGGGCTCGTCGCTTGCGGGAGAGGGGGGCGGCTGGGGCACAGGGGTCATCTGCAAGGCGTCCATCGCGTAGGCCTAGGGTAGCGCATGAGGTGGCCCGAGGGGGGGGCTTGGATCATCGGGCACGGGCGACGCTTCGCCAGAGCGCGACGAGGCGCTCCACGACGACCTCGTTGTCGAAGAGCTGCAGCGCCCGCTGCCGGGCGGCGAGGCCCATCCGGGCGCGCAGGGCGGGGTCGAGCAGCAGCTCGCTGAGCCGGGCGGCGAGCAGCTCGGGCCGCCGAGGCGGCACCAGGAGACCCGTCTGGCCCTGCACGACCTCCTCGGGGATGCCGGCGATATCGGTGGCGACGACGGGCAGGCCCATGGCCATCGCCTCGATGATGCTGACGGGCAGGTTCTCGAAGTGGCTGGGCAGGCAGTAGACGGCGGCGCGCCGGAAGGCGGCCAGCTTCTCCTGACCCGCGACCCAGCCCAGCAGCTCGACCCGCTCGGAGACCCCCAGCTCCTGCGCGAGGCGGCGCATGCCGTCGAGGTCGCCGTTGCCGCCGAAGACGAAGCGGGCGTCGGGCACGCGGCGCAGGATCTCCGGCGCGGCCCGCAGCAGGTCGAAGGGGCCCTTGCGCTCGTGCAGGACGCCCATCATCAGCACGAGGGGCTGCTGCACGGGCTGGGGGAGGGGAGTGAACTCCTCGCAGACGACGGGGTTGTAGAGCACCTCGACCCGCACGGGGCCGGGCGCCCACTGCCGGACCCGCTCGGCCATCCGGCCGTGCAGGGGCATGACGAGGTCGACGGTGGAGAACATCCGGCGGATGGCCGCGCGGTTGGCGGCGCTGCGATCGTGGAAGTCCTCCATCCAGGCGCCGTGCAGGTGGGCGACGGTGGGGATGCCGGCGGCGTGGGCCTGCTCGATGTAGAGCAGCTTGCGCCAGAAGCTGGTGCCGTCGGCGACGTGCACATGGATCAGGTCCGGCCGCCAGCCGGAGAGCAGCTTGCGGGCGTAGCGGGCCTGGCAGCGGGCGTTCTTCAGCGCCCAGCGCAGGGGCGGCAGCTCCGACATGGTCTCGATGTAGTCGACCTGCACCCCCTGCATGGCGCGGGCGCGCATCCAGGTGCGGTGGACCTGGGTCATGCCGCCGGGCACGTCCAGGCCGGGGCCGACCATCCCGACATGCAGGCTCAGCCCGGGCGGGATCCCACGGGACACGCTCACTCCAGGATGGGGCGGGCGTCGCGGTGCTCGGGCGCGAAGCCGGGGAAGAGCTCCTCGAAGACCCGCAGCAGGCAGGGGGCCTGGTGCCGCCAGGCCAGGACCTCGTCGCAGCGCCGCAGCCCGGCCTCTCCCAGGGCCTGCCGGCGCGCCGGGTCGTCGGCCAGCTCCAACACCCGCTCCACCAGCCCCGCGGCGTCGGGGGTGCGGGTGTAGACGGCGACGTCGCCGCCGCTGACCATGGTCTCCTTGAGCTGGTGGGCGATGACGGGCTTGCCCATGGCCATGTACTCCATGACCTTGTTCATCGTGCTGAGGTTGTTGAGCCCGCCAGGCGGATCGGGCTGCACGCAGATGTCGGCCGCGGAGAGGCAGGCGCGCACCCCCTCCATCGGCAGGCGGCCGGGCATGTGGATCTGCTCGGTCAGGCCCAGGCGATCGCGCAGGGCGATCACGTCCTTGTAGCTGTCGCCTTGCCCGACCAGGACGAAGCCGATGTCGGCGCGTCCGCGCTCAAAGCGCAGGATGCGGGCCATCTCGATGATCTCGTCGATGCCATCCTGAGGGTTCATGTTGCCGAGGTAGCCGACGACCAGCTTGCCCTTGGAGCGGGCGATCGGGTCGGGCGTGTCGGGGTAGAAGTTCTTCGGGTCGGGTCCGTTGCGGACGATGATGACCTTGGAGGGGTCCTTGCCGCAGCGCTCGATGGCGATGCGGCGGTAGCTGGCGTTGGTGGAGATGACCCGGTCTGCCAGGGTGATGGTGGCGCGCTCCATGGCCTTGACCAGGGGCAGGGCCCGCATGGCGGCGGGGTTGTCGCCGAAGCGGTCCTGGAAGAGCTCGGGGTTCAGATCGTAGTGGTCGAAGACGAACTTCTTGCCCAGGGCCTGGAACTGCGCCGCGATCGGCCAGAGCAGATCGGGCGGGTTGACCGCGTAGATGGCGTCGAAGCCGCGCTGGCGGAAGGCGCGCCAGGCGAGGCGCTGGAGCCAGGCCAGCGAGACGACGTACTCGCCCAGGTGGCCTTGCAGGGAGTGGCCGTACTCGGGGAAGGGGTAGTACCAGATCTCGTGGCCGTCGAAGTGCTCGACGGAGGTGCCTCGCAGGCCGGCGCGTTTGCAGCCCTCCCAGCCCGGGCCGCCCTCGAAGGCGGGGCAGATCACCAGCACCTCGGCCCCGGCGTCGCGCAGGGTCCCCATCTCGCGGCGGGCGCGGTTGTCGTAGGGGAAGGAGGAATTCTCGTTCAGGTAGAGGACGCGGAGCTTCATCGGGGGAGCCTTCATCAGTGGACCAGCGGCGGGCGGGGGGCGGGCTGTATCGGCGCGGGCTGTATCGGCGCGGCGCGCTCGGGTCCAACGGGGTGGACGGGGCCTGGGTTGCGGATCTCGGAGCGGCACATTGATCCGAGCGAGCCTGCCCGGCCACCTCTCAGCCAACTGCGGCGCGATCCGATACATGCGCGCTCCCTTCCTGTCGGACCCCGCCCATGCCTCTGCTCCTCCTCCTCCTGGCCCTGCTCTCCGCTGCGCTCCCGGCGCGTGCGCAGGACGGTCCGGTCGCGCTCCCGGATGCCGTGCCAGCGGCGGTCCCTGCGGCGGTGCCCGTGCTGGCCGAGACCCCCGCCGAGGTCCCCGCCGGCTACCAGCTCGGCGCCCGAGACGTTGTGCGGATCGAGGTCTTCGAGGAAGAAGGCCTCAGCGGCGACTTCGAGGTCTCGGACGACGGCACCATCGACCTGCCCCTGGTCGGGCGCATGTCGGTCAGCGGCTTGAGCCTGTCGGAGTTCGACAAGCAGCTGACCCGGCGGCTGGGCAAGGACTTCCTGGTCTCGCCCCAGGTCACGGTGCAGATCACCCGCTTCGGCAGCAAGGCGGTGCGAATCCTGGGGGCGGTCAACAAGCCGGGGGTCTACCCGCTGTCGGGGCCGACCAGCGTGCTGGAGCTGATCGCGCTGGCCGGAGGGATGGGCGCCGACGGGGTCTCCGAGGTGCGCATCAGCCGCAAGGGGGTGTCCGACACGCTGGTGCTGCGCCTGGACGAGGTGGCCATCGACGAGACGAGCTGGATGCTGAGCGAGGGGGACTCGGTCTTCGTGCCTCCGCCCAAGGTCGTCTACGTCGCCGGGCAGGTGCTCAAGCCGGGGGCGGTGCCCTTTGGCGAGGGCCTGACCATCAGCCAGGCGATCATCCTGGCGGGCGGCGCCAAGAGCGGCGCCAACCTGCGGCGGGTCTGGATCAAGCGGGGCGACGCGCCGATCCGGGTCAACCTGAAGCGGGTCAGCCAGGGCCGGGAAGAGGACGTGCTGCTGCGCCCGGACGACCAGGTCATGGTCTCTGAGTCGGTGCTCTGAGCATGGGGCCGGGCCTCAACCCCGAGGTCCCGCTGTGGAGCCGTCTCCCGGTGGTGGTGACGGCGCTGGGCATGGTGGTGGCGGGGCTGCTGGCGGCGGGGATCGTCGCCGTCTCGCCCCTGGTGGCCCTGGGCGCCGCCGTGGCCCTGGTGGGGGTCATCTTCTTCCTGACCCACCCGACCGAGACCCTGCTGGCGGCGATCGTCTTTCGGGTCTTCCTCGACATCCTGTGGTGGGTGCCCTTCGAGGTGGGCGGCCTGAACCTCTCGCAGATCTTCAGCGGCGCCGTCTTCGCGATGCTGGTGGCGATCGTCCTGCTGCGCATCCGCGCCTTGCGGCACCACCCGGCGGCCCCCTGGGCGCTGGCGATGCTGGCCTTGCTGACGCTGGCGACCGCGCGGGCCATCGAGCTGAGCGCCGACATCGACATCCTGGTCCGCTACCTGACCACCCCGCTGATGATCCTGGCCGCGGCTGTGGTCTTCGACTCCCCGGCCCAGCGGCGTCGGCTGATCTTCCTGGTGGCGATGGCCGCGGTGGTCCCGGTGCTGCAGTCCGGCAGCCAGCTGGTCCTGGGCGTCGGCGACTACGTCCTGCACGGCTACCGGCGCCTGCTGGGGGGCTACCAGAACATCCACAACCACGCCCTGGTGATGCTCTGCTTCTCGATGCTGTTCATCGCCGTCTTCCAGTCGGCGCCGCGCAGGGTCGTGCGCTGGTCGGCCCTGGTGCTGGTCGGCATCTCGGTGGTGGCGATCTACTTCACCTACACGCGGACGGGCCTGCTGGGCTGGGCGGTCAGCCTGCTGACGGTGCTGCTGGTCCAGGGTCGCTTCCGCCTGGTCGGGGCCAGCGTGCTGGCCGGCTCGATCTTCGTGCTCTTCGACGCCGATGTGCAGGATCGTTTCGGCGATCTGCTGGCCGTCTTCGATCCCGACGTCGTCTCGACCGATCGGCAGGCCCTGGGCTCGGGACGCTGGGGCCTGTGGTCCTGGTCGATGCAGGAGTACCTGAACCGGCCGGTGGGCGATGTGCTGATGGGCCTGGGGCTGGGCGGCCACCGCCTGACCACCCTGGACTGGTCGCGCGCCTTCCACCGGGTCGGCCTGACGCTGGACCCCCACAACGACTACCTGCTGCTGCTCTACCAGATGGGCCCCCTGGGCGTGCTGGTCTACCTGGGCATGTGCTGGGTCACCTTTCGGGAGTCGGTCTTCCTGGCGCGGAAGGGCGTGGACGCCTGGACCCGCTCCTTCGGCGCGGCCGTCGCCGGGCTGACCGTCGGCGTGCTGGTGACCAACGCCGTCAGCAACAGCTTCATCCACCGCAGCGCGCCGGGTTGGTACTACTGGTGCTTCGCCGGGCTGGTCATCGCCGAGGCCGTCCAGCTCCGGGCTGGACTGAGGGCCGAGGCCCGGGCCAAGGCGCGACCGGTTGAGGTGGCGGCGGGGTGATCGTGGTTCGGAGCGCGGTCACTTCCGCATGTCCAGCGGATCGAAGACCTGGGCGAATCCGAGGGCCTGGAAGTCGGAGACGTTGCGTGTTGCGAAGCGTGTCACACCGTGCCGTTGCAGGCCGATGGCCAGACGCAGGTCGAAGATCCTCCGCAGCGCGAAGGTGGGTTCTGCCGCTTGGGTCCAGACAGCGTCCATCACTCCCGTGGGGTGATCCACGATCCGCCAGCGTGGGTGGCGGCGATAACGGTCGATGACCTCGACAGCCTCTTGGGCCGACAGGGGAGTGCGAAGCACTGCTGGGTTCCGCAGGAGGACGTACAGCTCAACGAGCACAAGCTCGGACAGGAAGACATCCGTGGAGTCCATCTGGCTTTTGAGGAAGGTGACCGCGGCAGGGTGCTCTGACGCGGCGGCATTGAGCGCATAGAGTAGCAGGTTGGTGTCGAGGCCAAGCCCTCCCCGCATCACGGCGTGCGATCGTTGGCCAGCTCACGCCAGCGGTCCACGGGGGCTGCAAACTCACCGAGGTCACGAGGTGCAGGCAGGCTCCACTCTGCGGCGTCGATTGGTTCGGCCGGAAACGTGTCCAGGTAGGCCTCGGCTGCGCGGCGTACGACTTCGGCGAGCGACCACTCCTGGCGCTCCGCGAGACGCTTGAGCCGCTCATGGAGGGCGTCGGGTAACTGGATCTGTGTACGCACCATGATGTTGAATCTACATCACGCGGCTTCGGTGCCAAGCCGCCAAGCGGAAACAGCGGGGAGGGCTGGGGCCTCGCCGGCCCCCTCCATTCCCGATCGGCCTTCGGCCGCCCCCCCAACCCCCGCGTCACCCATGTCGCCGAGGCGCCGGATCCCTGGCTCGTTTCGGGGTCCTGTAGTGGCGCCCCCGCGCCATGGTTGACCCCCGAGCAGCGGCGCGGCGTGGGGACGCAGCTGCCGGCGCCGCAGGATGGCGATCCGCCCGACGGCGAGCAGGCCCTGGGAGGGTTCCGGCCGGGCGCGGGACTGGCCCTGGTCGAGGAAGGCCGCGACGACGGGGAGGAGGACCTCGTCGACCTCGCGCTCCAAGGCTTCCGGGTCGAGCTCCTCGACCGGTGGTCGATCCCGTCGCGCCAGGCCGTGGAAGGCCGCCCCGGCGATCATCGCGAAGCCCATCTCGGCGGCGCGATCGTCCTGCTCCATGCAGGTGCGCAGCGCCTCTTGCGGGCCGTCGATGCCCAGGCGCAGCCGCAGCCGCCGCTGCACGACCTCGGGCTGGGCCTGACCCACCAGCAGGCGGAGGGCCTCGCCCCGATCCCGGCTGAAGAGCTGCCTCGCCCCGCTGGCCAGGAGCGCCTGGCAGCGCCGATCCAGGCGCGAGACGATGGCGTCGGGCCGGCCCTCGGAGACCTCGAAGGCGCGGATCCGCCAGTGGGTGTCGTCCAGGCCATGGCGCAGCAGGGCCCAGCCGAGCTCGTGCGCGGAGGGCAGGCCGGGGGCGATGGGCTGGGCGGTCTCCAGCGCCTCGGCCCCGAAGACCTCGCGCAGGGTGGCCTCGCGGATCCGCCCGTCGGCCAGCATCTCGCGGTACTCGGCCTCGCTCAGGCGGACCTCGGCGTGCAGGACCCGGGCCGCGAGGTCCAGGGCCTGGTCGAAGGGGCGCTCCTCCAGCTCGGCGAGCGGGTTGCTGTGCACAAAGCCCGCCAGTGGTCCTTGGTGGGGCAACCACCGGGCCGCAGAGTTCAGTGCGTGCAGAAGATCGGTCATGGCGAGCGCGCCGCCTCCATAGCGGCTCTTTTCGCCGCCGGCATCCAGCCGCCCGCTCGTCAGGGCTTTGCAAGCCCACCCAGATCCTCGGAACCGCGGTGAGGCCCTGCGGTCACTGTACCCAGACCCGCTCCCCCAACCGACCGTGAACAAAGTGGAGGTCCCATGACCACCTGTATCGACTCGTCCGTCCTCGACCTGCTGGGTCCCGCCCGCGACCCCGAACACATCATGAACGGCGCCGAGCGCAGCGGTGAGCCCGTGGTCGAGGAGATCCGCACCTGGAACGACCTGGTGCTCGACGTGCGCCACCTGCCGCAGTCCCAGGCCGACCCCGGGCTGAGTCTGCAAGCCGGCGAGCAACGTGTGTTCGAGCGTGACGGTGAGCGCGTCATCCAGCGCCTGACCCCCGCCGGGGCCCGCGTGCCCGGCCGCTCCGCCCCCGAGGTCGATCTGCCCTTCCTGGGCATCGCCAGCACCGGCGGCTTCCTGGCCCTGGTCTTCTCGATCGCCATCGCCTTCTCGCCGCCGCCGGTCGAACAGACCGTGGTGCAGATCCCCGAGCGGATGCGGACCCTGGTCCTGCAGAGCCCGCCCGAGCCTCCCCCGCAGCTCGCCTCCGAGCGCTCCCCCCAGGCGGGTGAGGGTCGGCGCCTCGCGGGCGAGGAGGGCGAGCGCCGCCGGGAGATGGTGGAGCCCAAGCGAAAGCTGAACAGCGAGATCGTCGCCGACGCCGGCGTCCTGGGGGCCATGGCCGAGATGGGCGCCATGGGCGGCATCTTCGACGCCGGGCTGGGCGACGCGCTCAGCTCGGGCATCGGCAGCCTCCAGGCCAGCAGCGGCGTGGCGATGGGCACCGGCTCCGGACGGTTCGGGCGCGGCCCGGGCGGCGGCGGGGACCAGATCGGCACGATCGGCGGGACCGGCACCCGCGGTCTGTCCAGCGGTGAGGGCGGCGACTTCGAAGGTGGCGGCGACATCGGGCCCAAGCGAGAAGGTGGGGTGCGCACCAGCGGTGAAGCCATCGTGATCGGCGCCCTGGACCGCTCGCTGATCGACGGAGTCGTCAAGCGCCATCTGCAGAGCCTGCGCTTCTGCTACCAGAAGGAGCTCAGCCAGAGCCCCGACCTGGCGGGCAAGGTCTCGATGCAGTTCGTCATCGCCGCCGACGGCAGCGTCTCGCGAGCCAGCGCCCGCAGCAGCACCCTGGGCAGCCCCGCGGTCGAACAGTGCCTCTCCGAGCGAATCAAGCGGATGCAGTTCCCCGAGCCCAAGGGCGGCGGGATCGTGGTGGTGACCTATCCGTTCATGTTCAGCCGGGGATAGGCGGCCGGACGGTTCGCTACGGGAAGTCCTTGGCGGGCCAGGTGTAGCCTTCGAAGAGCTCTTCGGCCTTGGTGTAGGGCGAGCCGGAGAGGAAGGCGGAGTTGGTCAGGGCGCAGGAGCGATGCTTGCTGCCCTCGGGATCGGAGGGGTCGCTTCCGCCGGTGGGCCAGATCTCCATGTCGAACCAGATGGGCCGGTCGGTGCGGACGAAGTCGTTGGTGGTGTAGGGGCCGTCCTTGGGATCCCAGAGCACGGTCAGGTAGAGGTAGTCGGGGCTGATGAAGCCGACGCAGACCTTGCTCTCGGTCCAGCCGTTGGGCAAGGAGTTGACCATCGAGGGGTAGGTGGCACCGCTGTCCCGCCAGCCGATGCGCAGGCTGTGGCCGACGTTGTTGGGGCCCAGGTAGGGACCCTCGTGGCCCAGGGTGTGCTCCCCCAGCCAGCCCTTGTGCTCCAGCCCGGGGATGAAGAGGGNNGAGCTCGAACCAGAACTCGTTGGGGGCGAGGCCAGCCTTGATGTCGTCGAAGATGCGGTTGCCCCAGGCCATGTCCGCGCAGGACTGCTCGTGGGTGTAGCTGAGGCCGGAGGCGATGAGGTGCCAGCCGTGTTGGACTCCATCTTCCGTGATGTACCCCTCGGGGTCCCAGCTAACGTAGCTCTGGTCCGCGACGAGCGTTCCGGCGTGGAAGACAACTGCATCGTCGGGAGGGGGAGGGCAGGTCGCGCCAGGCAGGTCTGGTAGCGGTTCGGTGGTCGTGCTGCCACCGTCGAGGCTGCCGCCGTCAGGGCTGCCGCCGTCCGGGCTGCCGCCGTCAAAGGGAATGGTTCCCCAGTCGTCGGTGGGTGTGGTCAACGTTTCGGTCGGCGAGGTACGATCGCCCTTGAACTGGTCGCAACCGAGGAGACAAAGAGCCAACAGGAGGGTCATTCGTCTTCCTCTTCTGGCAGGGCCTCGGCGGTCCAGAGATCGGCAGCGGTCAGGTCGTCGGAGTAGTCCCAGAAGAAGGTTCCGAGGTCGCGGACGCCAAGAAAACCATCAATGGACG
>DDSR01000462.1 GCA_002343455.1 Deltaproteobacteria bacterium UBA2385
CCCCCCGAGAACGCCAACGACGGCAGCAGCAACGGGATGTTCCCCTTCTCGTCCTCATCGAAGTCGTTGATGTTCACCGACCCGAAGGTGCCCATCCCCAGCTCCAGGCCCGTATACAGGTTCTTGTTGTCGTTGCGGACCCCGAAGCGCACCGTCGCCCCCCGCCGGGTCATGGTCCCGCGCGTGGCCAGGTCGCCGTCGAAGGCCACCAGCTCGTGGACGCCGATGCCGCCCCAGACGCCGCGGGCCTTGTTGTTCGGGTACAGCCGCACGCTGAGCGTGGTCACCTGCAGGTCCGGGGCGACCTCGGGCTGGCTCTCGCCGCGCAGCAGCAGGAAGACCGACCCGCCGCCCGGGATGTAGCTGAAGGTGCCGCCGAGGCTGACGGCCGGGCCCACCGGGATGGGCAAGACCAGCTCGGCCTCGCCACCGGCCACGGTCGGCAGGCCCCCGGTCAGGCCGAGGCGGATGTGCTTGCGCGGGGCGTTCTGGCGGAAGCGCTCCAGCAGCTCGCCGGCCCGCTGGCGGTCGCGCTCGACGCCCTTGCCGCGCAAGTACATGTTGCCCAGGTAGCGGCAGCTGTCGAACTCGCCGTTCTCGCAGGCGGTGTCGAAGTGCCGGGCGGCGATCTCGTCGTCGAAGCTGGTGCGGCGGTCGATGTGGACGTCGGCCAGCCGGGCGCAGCCGGGGCCGAACTCGCCCCGGCAGGACTGGTCCAGCAGCAGGTAGCTGGTCTCGTCGGGCTCGCCCCGCCGGGGCAGCTCGGGCTTGGCCACCCAGTAGCAGCCCTCGGCGTCGCCGTTGTCGCAGGCGCGCTGCAGGTAGCTGAGCGCGGGCTGCTGCTCGGGCCAGGGCTCCTTCTTGTTGCGGTCGACCAGCAGGCCCAGCCGGCGGCAGGCAGCCGGGTCGCCGAGCTCGCAGGCCCGGTTCCAGGCGGTGTAGGCCTGGGGCCATGCGGCCTTGCTGCGCTCCAGCCGGTCCCCCAGCCCGCCGCAGCCCTCGGCGTCGGCGGCCTCGCAGGCCTGGTTCCACATGGTCTCCTGGTCGGGAGCCTCGACCCGCTTCGCCTGCCCGATGCGACGCTGCTGGGCGCCGGCGACGCAGGCGCTGGCGAGGCCCTCGTAGCAGGCCTGGGTGAAGAGCTTGAGCGCGTGCCCGTAGGCGTCGCTGCGGGGCTCGTGCCGGACGAGGAGGTGGGCCGCGCCCATGCAGGCCCGCTGCTCGCCGTCGTTGCAGGCCCGGCGGAGCTGGGTCTCGGCCTCGGAGACGCGGGGGTTGTCGATGCCCCACCGATCAACGTAGTCGCCCAGCAGGATGCAGCCCTCGACCGCGCCCAGGGTGCAGCCGCGCAGGAAGGCGCTGAAGTCGTCCAGGCTGGCCGCCGCCAGCTTCTCGTCCTGGAGCAGGCGGCCCTGCTCGACGCAGGAGGCGGCCACCGGGAACTGCTCGTCCTCGCACTCGCGCACGGTGCGGAGCGCGAAGGCCTGGTGCCGACGGGAGCTGGCCTCCTCGCAGGCTTCGGCCCGGCCCAGCACGCAGGCCTGGTCCAGGTTGAGCAGGGCCTGGTCGGGCTGCTTGAGGCCGTCGTAGGCCTTGCTGAGCAGCATGCAGCCGGCGCCGACGTCTTCGAGGCGCCGCAGCCGCTGGCCCAGGCTGCCGGAGCCCTCCAGCTCGCAGGCGTAGTCGAGCATGCCGAGCACGATCGGGCCGGGGGTGCCGTCGCTCATCTCCAGGCGGCGCTCGGCCACGGCGTTGCAGGCGGCGACATCGCCGTCGACGCAGGCGCGGGCCCGAGGCGCGATGCGCTCGTCCTCGATCGCCACCGCCTCGTAGCAGGCGCGGTGGACCCGCTGCTCGCAAGCGAAGCCGAGCTGACGCAGGGCCTCCTCGCGGGCGCCGACCTTGCCCTCGAACTCCGACAGGACCCGCAGGCCCGAGGCGAGGCAGCCCTCGGGCACCCGCGGCGAGCAGATCGGGATCTCGGGCGTGCCCGAGGGCCAGGTCACCACCAGGATCTCGACGCCGTCGGGGCCGGGCAGCAGGACGTGCTCGGCCGAGAGGCCCTGGAAGGTGCGCAGCAACGTGCCCGCGCCAAGGGCCTGCTTCGCCTCGTCGGCGCTGGCGCTGACGAGGCCGTCGTGGCGATCGATGGCCCAGCCGGCCTCGGCGGCGTTCCAGAAGAGCTCGGGCAGCCCGGCCGCAAGCAGCTCGCCAGAGTCCTGGCGGCGCAGGGCCCCGGTCCCTGGCTCCAGCACCCAGGTCAGGTTCTGGGCGTCGACCACGGCGGGCAGGCCGGCCTGGCTCTGCTGCCAGGGCCCGGCGGGCGCGTTGAAGCCCTCGGGCCAGGGCAGGATGCCGAGCTGCTCGACGTGGACCAGCGGCAGCCGATCGACCAGGACCAGGGCGTCGGCCTCTTCCGGACCGGTCTGGAACTGCAGCTGGACCTGGCGGGCCGGGCCCTGGGCCACCCGCCGCTGGGTCGCCAGCGCGTCGCTGAAGGGCTGCCCGTCGACCGCCGCCAGCACCCAGCCCGGCTGGATGCCCGCCTCCGTGACCGACGCCGGCTGCTCGGCCGCCGTCCTCCAGCCCCCCTCCTCGGTGGGCTCGAAGACCAGGGGCAAGCCAGGCAGAGACGCCGCCTGCGCGCCGAGCACCAACACCAGTCCGACCAGCCAGGAAAACATGGAGGCTCCTCTTCGTGCTCAGCCGCGCGGAGTGGCCGCGGCGGGGTGCTTCAGGGGCTGCAGCCCCCAGACGTCGCGATTGTACTCGTGAATGGTCCGGTCGCTGCTGAAGCGGCCCGAGGTCAGGATGTTGCGGGCCACCATCGGCCACCAGCGCTGCGGGCGGATCCAGCTCTCCTCGACCTGGGTCTGGGCCCGCAGGTAGTCGGCGAAGTCGGCCGAGATCATGTAGGGGTCGCTCTCCCGCACATAGGCGCAGATCTCGCGGTGCAGGCCGATCTCGTCCTCGCCGAAGCAGCCCGACTCGATCAGGGCCAGGGCGTCCTCGAGCTGCGGGCAGAGGGCGAGGTGCTGCTCGGGCCGGTAGCCCTCCGCACGCATGGCCTCGACCTGCTCGACCTCCAGGCCGAAGCGGAAGAAGGCCTCGTCGCCGACAGCCTCGCGGATCTCGATGTTGGCGCCGTCCAGCGTGCCGATGGTCAGGGCCCCGTTCATCTGGAACTTCATGTTGCCGGTGCCCGAGGCCTCCATCCCGGCCAGCGAGATCTGCTCGGAGAGATCGGCCGCCGGGATGATGCGCTCGGCCGCCGAGACCTTGTAGTCGGGCAGGAAGAAGACCTTCAAGCTGCGGCTGACCAGGGCGTCGCGCGAGATGGTGCCGGCCACGTCGTTGATCAGCTTGATGTGCTGCTTGGCGCGCAGGTAGCCCGGCGCGGCCTTGCCCCCGAAGAGGATGGTGCGCGGCGCGATCTCGCGGCCCTCGACCTTGATCTCCCGGTAGAGGTGGACGGCGTACAGGCAGAGCATCAGCTGGCGCTTGTACTCGTGGATGCGCTTGATGTGGACGTCGAAGAGCGAGTCCGGATCGAGGCGCTCGCCGAAGGTGTCGGCCAGCCAGGTGGCCAGGGCCTGCTTGCGGCCCCGGCGGATGTTGCGCACCTCGGCCATGAAGCCGTCGTCCTGGCACAGCGGCAGCAGGCGCTCGATCGACTCCAGGTCGGTGATCCAGTCCCGCGAGCCCATCCGGGCCGAGATGGCGTCGGCCAGCCGCAGGTTGCCTTGCAGCAGCCAGCGCCGGGGGGTCACGCCGTTGGTCTTGTTGTGGAAGCGCTCGGGCCAGAGCTCGGCGAAGTCGCTCAGCACCCGGGTGCGCAGCAGCTCGGTGTGCAGGGCGGCCACGCCGTTGACGGCCTTGCTGCCGACCACGGCGAGGTTGGCCATGCGGATCTGCTGCGGGCGGCTCTCCTCGATGATCGACAGCGAGCGCACCTTGGCGGCGTCGTCGGGCCAGCGCTCCTGGACCTGGACCAGGAAGCGGTGGTTGATCTCGAAGATGATCTGCAGGTGGCGCGGCAGCAGCCGCTCGAAGAGGGGCAGGGACCAGCGCTCCAGCGCCTCGGGCAGCAGGGTGTGGTTGGTGTAGGC
>DDSR01000324.1:0-3038 GCA_002343455.1 Deltaproteobacteria bacterium UBA2385
CGATCGGGGGGGGAGGGGGCCGGCAAGGCCCCATGCCCCCCCCGCTGCTCGAGGGCGAGGCCTCGGCCGTCCTGGAGAGGGCTCTAGCAACGCTAGGAGCCGGAGACCCCGAAGAGCGCCTCCGCCGGGTCCTGCTGGCCCGACCGGGCTGGGCAGGCGCGGTGCGCTGGCAGGAGCACCACGCCGGCGGCCCGCCGCTGGTCGACTACGTCGCCCTCCGCCTCTGCGCCTTCATCGCCGTCGCCCGCGCCCGAGGGCTCGACCCCGCGGCCCTGCTCGCCGACCCTCCCCCGGCGGTCCCCGGGCAGAGCACCCGCGCCGGTCGCCTCGCCCAAGCCCTCGCCCTCTGCTTGATCGGCCCCCAGACCGCCGCGGCCCTGCCCGCGACCTCCTGGCAGGCCCTCGAAGCCGCCGTCGAGCGCTTCGACTCCACCTGGCGCCGTCGCCTCCTGCAAGAGGCGCGGGAGCGGGCCGTCCTGACGATCTGGCTCTCCGCCCTGGGCCAACGCCGGGACGAGGGCGAGCATCGGCCGCCCGCGCCGCGGGTGCAATTCCTCTGCTGCCTGGACGAGCGCGAGGAGAGCCTCCGTCGGGCGCTGGAGCAGCACGGCGGGGAGGAGGTGCGGACCTTCGGGCTGGCCGGGCACTTCAACCTCGCCATGCGCTGGCGAGGGGCCCAGGATGTGCGCGAGAGCGCCCGCCACCCCGTCAACCTGCCCAGCACCCACCGGGTCCAGGAGGAGCCGGGAGGGCCGCTGCGGGTGCTGAGGCCCCAGGCCCCGACGGGGACGGGCTTCGAGGTGGGCGAGGCCGCCGAGCGCGTCGGCGCCGCCCTGCGGCTGATCGGTCTGAGTGAGGGCTTCGCGCCCCTGGTCGTCGTCCTGGGCCACGGCTCGACCAGCCGCAACAACCCGCACGCGGCCGCCTACAACTGCGGAGCCTGCGCCGGAGCCTGGGGCGACGCCAACGCCCGCGTCTTCGCCGCCCTGGCCAACGACGCCGAGGTGCGGCAGGAGCTGGCCCGCCAGGGGCTGACGATCCCGGCGTCCACCCGCTTCCTGGCCGCCTGGCACGACACCAGCGCCGACCGCATCGGGCTGGACCCGCAGGGCCCGGCCTCGCCCGAGGAGCGCGCCTGGCTCGACGCGCTGGGCGAGAGGGCCCTGGCCGACCAGGCCTTGGAGCGCGCCCGCCGCTTCCTCGACCTGCCGCCGGACGCCACGCCGGCCCAAGCGCTGGCCCATGTGCGAGGCCGGGCCCGGGACATCTCGCAGGTGCGGCCCGAGTACGGCCACGCCACCAACGCGCTGCTGGTGGTCGGCCCCCGGGCCCTGACCCGCGACCTCTTCCTGGACCGCCGGGCCTTCCTGCACAGCTACGAGGCCCGGTCGGATCCCGACGGCCAGGGCCTCAGGGCGCTGCTGGGGGCCGCCGTGCCCGTCTGCGCCGGCATCAACCTGGAGTATTACTTCAGCCGGGTCGACAACCCGCGCTTCGGCGCCGGCAACAAGCTGCCGCTCAACGTGATGGGCCTGCACGGGGTCATGAGCGGCTCCCTCTCCGATCTGCGCACCGGCCTGCCCCAGCAGATGGTCGAGATCCACGAGCCCCTGCGGCTGCTGGTCGTCGTCCTGGCCCCCCGGGAGCGGGTCCTGGAGGCCGTGCAGGCGCTGCCGGCCGTCGACCGGCTGGTCCGGGGCCGCTGGGTCCACCTCGCCGTCTTCGACGAGCAGGGCTGCGCGCTTTGGCAGGAGGGGGGTTTCCAGGGCTTCGCGCTCTCCCGTCAGCTCCTGCCGCGGGCCTCGGACTCCCTGGCCGCCAGCCGGGGCCGCCGCGAGGCCCTGGCCCCGACCCTGCTGGGGCAGCCATGAGCCCCCGCGATCTGCTCGTCGCCGCCTTGCCCGGCCTGCCGCTCCTGGGGGTGCTGGCTTTGGTGCTGCCCTTCCTCGCCGGCCGGCCGCTCGCCGAGGCCACCGTCCTTGGCCTGGTCCGGCGCCTCTCGCAGGCACACCTCCTGCTCGCCGCGCTCTTGCTGGCCAGCCTCCCCCTCCTCGGGCCGACCAGCGTCCACCTGGGGCGGTGGTACGGCGACGCCGACTACGCCCTGGAGATCGTCCTGCGCCTCGAAGGCCTGACCGGGGCGGCTGCCCTGGTCGTCGCCCTGGTCGCCGCCGTCGTCCTGCGCTTCTCCGAGCGCGCCCTGCACCGCGAGGAGGGCCACCTCCGCTACTTCGCCACCCTGCTGCTGGCCCTGGCCTGCCTCGATCTCGTCGTCCTCGCCCAGGCCCTCGATCTGCTCTTCGTCGGCTGGGAGCTGCTGGGCCTCTGTTCGTTCCTGCTGATCGCCTTCTTCCACCAGCGGGAGGCAAGCGTCGCCCGCGCCTTGCGGGCCATCTTCAGCTACCGGGTCGCCGATCTGGGCCTGCTGGCCGCGATGATCCTGCTGCACACGGCCCACACCAGCGACCAGCTCGGCGGGCCGCCGCGGCTGGAGGGCACCCTCGCCCTCAGCGTCGGCCTGCTCCTCGCCCTCACCGCCGCCGGCAAGGCCGGCCTCGTGCCCTTCTCCTCCTGGCTAGGCACCGCCGCCGAGGGCCCCACCCCCTCGACCGCCCTCTTCTACGGCGCCCTCTCCCTGCACGCCGGGCCCTGGCTGCTGCTGCGGGCCTGGCCTCTGTACGGGGACTCGGTCGGGGCGCGGGTCGCGTTGGTCGTTCTGGGCCTGGTCGCCGCGCTCAGCGCCACGGCCCACGGACGCACCCGCGCGGACATCAAGGGGGCGCTGTTGATGCGCGGCAGCGCCCAGGTCGGGCTGATCGTCGCCGAGATCGGGCTGGGTCTGCACACCCTGGCGGCGCTGCATATGCTCGGCAACATCGGGCTGCGGACCTGGCAGATCCTCCACGCTCCGGCGGCGATCCAGGACAGCGCGCGGGCCGAGGTCCCGAGCGCCGCCTCGACCCGGCTGTGGTTGCTGAGCAGCGAGGGCTGGTTCGAGCCGGTCGTACAGAGGGTCGTGGGGGGCGTCGTCGGGGTGG
>DDSR01000324.1:3049-5313 GCA_002343455.1 Deltaproteobacteria bacterium UBA2385
GTGGAGGGGCCATGAGTGTCCTCAGCACCCTCGGACTGGCCGCCGTCGCCATTCTCCTGGCCGAGGGCATCGCCCGCCTGCGCGGCGGAAAGGAGGCCCTGGTCGCCACTGTCCTCGTGCAGATCCTGGCGCTGGCCGCCTTGACCTGGGCGGTCCAGGCGGGCCTGCTCGTCCCGCTCGTCGTCCTGGCCCCGGCCCTGGTGGCGCTGATGGGCACCGTCGCCGTGCTGGCCCGACCGCCGGGCTGGCGGGAGCCGGTCGAGTTGGCCCGCCTCGCCGAGACCACCCTGCTGGTGGCCCTGACCTTCGCCTGCGAGGAGCTGCTGCCCGTCGCCCTGCTCTGGCTGGTCTCGCTGCTGCCGGGCCTGCGCTACCGCGAGCACCCGGGTGTCTCGCGGCGGCCTTTCGCCCTCAAGGCGCTGCTCTCGGCCGGGGCCGCGCTGTCCGCGCTGGTCCTCCTCCGCTTCGCACCCGAGCAGGGCACCCTCGCCTGGCTCGCCCTGGTCCTGGCCGCCGCCATCCGCATGGGCGTGCCTCCGTTCTCGCCCCTGGTGCTCAGCGGCTACCAGCGCCTGCCCATGGGCCGCCACGCCCTTGTCGCCGCCGCGAGGCCCTCGGTCGCCCTGTTGCTGGCGGCCCGCCTCGCCCTGCCCGAGGCCGTCGAGCCCCTGGCCCCCCTTCTGCAAGGCTGGGCCGCCACCGCCGCGGTCCTGGCCGGCCTGCAGGGCCTCGCCGCGCAGGATCTCCGCCGCAGCGTCGGTGCGATGGCCACCACCCAGGCCTCGATCATCCTCTACGGGCTCGTCTCCACCGGACACACAGGGGTGGCAGGCGCGCTCGTACAGTGGGCCGGCCTGGGCCTGTCGCTGGTCGGCATCGGCGTCCTGGTCGAGGCCATCGAGAGCCGGGTCGGCGAGGCCCGGGCCCGCAGCGTGCGAGGCCTGATGGGACCGGCGCCGGGAATGGCCCTGCTCTTCCTGCTGTTCGCCGCGTCCATGTCCGGCTTCCCAGGCACCACCGGCTTCGTCGGCGAGGACCTGATCATGCAGGCCCCCAGCACGCAGCCCGTGCTGTGGCGGGGCCTGCTGCTGCTGGCGACCGCGCTCAACGGCTTCACCATGCTGCGGGTCTTCGCCCGGGTCTTCCTGGGCCGGCTTCAGCCCGAGGAGGTGAGGGCGTTCCCGGCCTTGACCCTGCGCGAGCGGGCCGTGCTGGGGGTGGTGGTGCTGGCGTTGGGGGTGCTGGTCGCCTCGCCGGCGTGGGTGGTGGCCTGAGAGACCACGCCAGGCCGCGCGACAACCGCCTCGGCCACCTGTCGCACAGCGCACCATGAGCGTCGACGGTGGCGGAGACGACCTGAGTGAGAGTCGACGGCCGCGGAGAGGGGCTGAGTGAGAGTGGATCGGGCTGGCGGTGCCCCAATTGGCGTGTTTGAGGGTCGATTCCGCGCCTCGAAGGCCTGTCAGGCGCTCTGGACTCTCATTCGGTGCCTCTCCGCCCGGGGTCACTCTCATTCAGTGTCTCTCCGCCCGCCGCCCCGCCTGGCCCCTCACTCCGCAAAGAGGGCCTCCAGGTCGACGTTGGACCAGCCGTTCATCATGCAGCTTCGGTAGCGGGTGTCGCGATCGGCGGCCATACCGGTGGCCCAGACATCGGCCTTGAACCAGATGGGCTGGGTCAGGCGGTCGTGGTGGTTGGTGGTGTAGGGGCCGTCCAGCGGGTCGAAGAGCACGGTGACGACCATATGCTCGCGGGTCATGGACTCGATGCAGACGACCGAGCGGGTCATCCCCTGGGGCAGGCTGCTGACCTGCTGGTAGGAGCTGCCGTCGTGCCAGCCGATCTGCACCTGGTTGGCGGGGAAGTCGTTGGTGTAGAGGTGGCCGTTGCCGTCGGAGTGCTCGCCGATGAAGTCGGTGAGGGTGGCGCCGGGCACGGTCAGGTGGACCCGGAAGAGGTACTCGCCGACACGCTCGCCGCGCTTGATGGGCTCGGCCAGGACCCAGCGGGAGAGGGTGGTGTCGTCCAGCGCCTCGTACTCGCGGTTGTAGATGCAGTGCTCGGGGTGGGTGTAGCTGACGCCGGTCAGGACGAGGGAGAAGCCGTCCAGGTCGCTGTAGGCGTCTTTCAGGAAGCCCCGGTCGGCGTGGACGGTGCCGGCGGTGAAGGTGAGGGCGTCGGCGGGCGGATCGGGGCAGCGGTAGGGCTCGGTCTTCGTCGGCTCGGTGGGCTCGGTGGGTTCGGTAGGCTCGGTGGGGGTCGTC
>DDSR01000029.1 GCA_002343455.1 Deltaproteobacteria bacterium UBA2385
CGCTTGCGGGGGGAGGTGCCGAGCGGAGCGAGGCGGAGGGGGGGCGTCATGCCGCCAGCCCCCGCGAATTCCAGATAGTCCGCCGACATGAATCCTCCAGTCATGGTCGCGGACATCGGTGGGACGACCATTCGGGTGGCGCTCGATCGGGGAGGGCGGCTCAGCGACCTCGCCCGCGCCCCCAGCGCCTCGGTCGAACCCGATCCGGCTCCGTGGCTGCGTCGATGGGCCCAGGGCCTCGCGGAGCGCCCTCGGGCGGCCTGCATCAGCGTGGCCGGTCCGGTCCGCGACCCCCAGCAGGTCGAGCTGACCAACGTCCGCCTCCGCCTGCGCTGCGAGGACCTGGGCCTGCCCGCCCGGCTGGTCAACGATCTGCACGCCGCGGCCATGGGCCTCCCGCTCGTGGAGGCCGCGCAGCGCCTGCACCTGGGAGGCCCTCCCCCCCAGGATGGCGGTCCCGTGGGCGTCCTCGGCGTCGGTACCGGCCTGGGGCAGGCGCTGGCCTGCGGAGACCAGGTCCTCCCCGGCGAAGGCGGGCACGGCGCCTACGCCCCCGGGGACGAGCTGGAGCAGGGCCTGCACCGCTTCCTGCAGCAGCGCCACGGCTATGTGGACTGGGAGCATGTCTGCAGCGGGAGCGCCTTCGGCGATCTGCTGGAGTTCTCCCGGATCCGACATCCCGACAGCCCGCCGATCGAGCCCGGCGTGGCCGCCGCCGCCTGGGTGCTGGAGCGGGCCGAGCGCGATCCCGCCTGCGCGCTCGCCCTTCAGCTTCAGCTCGCGGCCCTGGGGCGAGAGGCCGGAAACATGGCCCTTCGGCACCTCACAACGGGCGGAATCTGGCTGGTGGGTGGGGTCGCGGCTCGGCTTCGACCCTGGCTGGGGGGCCCGACCTTTCGCAGCGCCTTCGAGCAGCGCGGGCGCTTCAGCGAGCTGGCCGCCAGCGTTCCCCGCATCCTGGTGCTGGACGAAGAGGTCGGCCTTCGCGGCGCCGGCCGCATCGCTCGGGCGCTGGTCTAACCTCCGCGACCGATCAGCTCCTGGCGCTTCCACAGCCAGGACATCCCCACGAGCACTGTGAGCGCCACGATCAGGGCGACCGGCACGGTGAGGGGGCCGGGTTGGCGGGCCGCGTACCCCATCATCGCGCCGGCCGCGTTGAGCACGAAGGCCCCCGGCAGCAGCCCCAGCACGGTGCCGACCAGGAAGTCCCGCAGGCCCACCTGGCTGGCGCCGGCCACCAGGTTGACCTCGGCCCATGTGAAACGCGGCAGGATCCGAAGATCCGCCACCCCCAGCCCTCGGGACCGGCCCAGGTGGCGGGAGATGGCGTTGAGCCTGGGCACCGGGATGGCCCGTACGCCATTGGGGCCCAGCAGCCGACCGGCCAGCCAGCCGATGGCTGCCCCCGCCGTCGCTCCGGCGATCGAGAGGGGCAGGGCATGGCTGAGGCCCAGGGTGAAGCCCAGCATCACGAGCAGGGCGCCCATCGGCAGGGGAAGGAAGCCGAAGACCAGCAAGGCCGCCAGGGGCAATGCCAGGGTGCGGGCTTCGGGCGAGACCGAGCCCAGCCAGCCCAGGGTCGGATCCTCCAGCCTGGGCAGCCCGTGCCAGACCGACTGGATCGCGACGAAGACGAGCAGGCCGGCCAGCAGGCGCAGGGAGTGTGCCAGCACCGAGCGGGGCACGCCCTCGGGCAGCGCCTCGCTGGTGCGCCCCAGGTCGAAGGGCTCTCCGGGGTCGCTCATCGACAAGAGGCGCGAGGCGCTGGGCTCGACCTCCAGCGGGACCAGGGTTCGGTCGGCGCCCGGGACGATCAGCGCGTCCAGGGCGCGGACCAGGCTGCCGCCGTGCTCTGCGACGGCCCGCTCCACCTCGGCCGCGGGCAGGCCCAGCAGCTCGGCGATCACGCGGGCGCGATGTCGTGGCACGAAGTCGCGCACCTCGTTGCAGGCTTCGCCCTCTGCCTCGATGGCGAGATCCAGCTCCACGTCCAGCCCCATGCTGCGCGCGGCGAGGTTGGCCGAGCCGCAGGAGAGGTACCAGTCGTCGATCAGGGTGACCTTGCTGTGGACCTTCAGGTGCTGCTCGGCGCTGACCTGGGGCGTCAGCACCCGCAGGCGGTCATGCCGATCTGCCTGCCGGAGCAAGCGCAGGAAGTCGCCTCGCAGGACATCCATCGTCGCCTGCTCCAGGAAGCCCGACGACTTGCGGCTGGTGATGATGACCACCTCGGGGCCGTGGTCCTCTTGCAGGCGGCGGGCCAGGGCGGCGGCGATGGAGCCCGAGGTGATGTACTGGTTCTCCAGGTAGATCAGCCGCTGGGCGCGGGCGATCACCGCCAGGTAGAGGGCCTCGACCTCTCGCACCGCGGCGCGCTCCTTCCACTCCGGCTCGGTCCGGACCAGGCCGACCCGCACATTGTGCAGATCGGGTCGCAGGCCCGTGGGCCAGGCGTCCAAGCCCGCTGGCGGGGCGTGCAGGCGGTTCCCGGTCGCGATCAGCCAGCGCTCACGCTGCCAGGCGGCCACGAGCCGGGCCGCGTCCCCGTCCACCAGGAGCTGTTGATCGTGCCAGGGCGGGGTCGGTCGCCCGGCAGGGTCCACCCGGAGGGGATCGTGCAAGGCGTGCTCGGAGCGGTCCCAGCGATAGCGCGAGATATCCAGTCCGCCGACATAGGCGACGCTGTCGTCGACGCTGGCCACCTTGACGTGCAGGCAGGAGCCCAGCGGGTGGGCCCCGTCGAGCCGCACCTGGACCCGCCAGTGACTGCTCCAGTCGAGGTGGTACACCGGCGCGAAGCCTCGCTTGACCGCGAAGACGGTGCCGAAGTCCCAGGCCAGGACGTGGGCCTTCAGGCGGAGGCGGCGGGTGACGAGCTCGTCCAACAGGGGTCCGAAGCGGGCGGGGAGGGGTCGATCCGTTCGCCAGGGCGGTCCCCCCGCGACGACCGGGGCAGGGTCCGAGCCGCGCCATAGATCGGTCTCGGCGTCCAGGTCCCAGCCGGCGATCTGGATCTGTCGCTCGGCCAGGGCGAGGCTCTGCGCCAGGGCCGCGAAGTAGTCCCGCCCGTCCACCAGCAGCGACACCCGATCGGCGCGGGCCCGGCCGCGGCAGGTGCGGCCAGGGACCAGCAGGGGGTCACCGGCGAGGATGGCTTGGCTCACCGGCTCCATGTAACGAGTGGCCAATCGGCCAGGGCGAGCCCGGGGGCTCAGCGTCCCGGCTTCACCGGCAGCTCCGCCCGGACGCGGAGCTGCGGCTCCCGCTCGTCGACCCCGTAGGCGAAGGGCAGCCAGCGCCCATGGGTCCAGCGCAGCAGGGCGCCCGCCCTGCCGTCGTAGGTGGGGCTCCACCCGAAGGCGGAAGCGCCGATGGTGATGGCGCCCCGATCGAGGTCCTGGCAGTCGGGACCGTCGACCCTCGGGTCCTCCACGACGAGGTGCGCGACCCAGGTGCACCCCGGACAGTCTACCAGCGGCAGGTCCCCGCCGTCATCGATCCACTCGGCCTGGACCGTGCAGGCCCGCTCGCCCGCCTGGTCGAGGACCTCCAGCGCGAACCGACCACCGAGGAAGATCGCCTCGGAGGTGACCGAGGCGTCCGCGCTCCAGCGGGCTCGTGCCCAGGGGAGCGCGGCCTGGGGCGCCTCGGGCGGGCTGGGTGCGGGAGCGGCCCCTGTCTCAGGCTTCTGTGCAGGCTTCTGTGCAGGCTTCTGGGCGGGCTTCGGGACGGGGCTCGGGATGGGGCTCGGGGTACGGGACACGGCCTTGGCGGCGTCCTGCCGAGGTGCAGCGGCCCGAGGCTCGTCCGGGACCGCCTCTTTGGAGAGGGTCAGCTGAATGGAACGCAGGAAGGCCTGGTCGCTCTCGTCGAGCGCGCCTCCTGAGCTCGAGGACGCTCGGCCCCCGATCGTCGGTCGTCGAAGCTGCCGGACGATCGGGGTCAGCCGCACCTCGATCTCCGCCTGCTCGCCGGGTCCGATCTCGATCGTCCGCCCCTGCTCCTCGTAGGTGTAGCCAGCGGGGAGGGCCCCCCGCGGCACGATCACCCGCCAGGCTCCGGGTTGCAGGTCCGTCGCCTCGAAGCTGCCCTCGGCGTTGGTGAGGCGCGCGACTTCGCGGAGCTGACCCCCCTGCTCACGGGCCAGGACGATCTCGATCCCGCTGACCGGTCGCGCGCTGCGAGAGCTCACCGCGCCCACCACGGTCGAGGGGTTGGTGCCGGCCATCGAGGGCAAGCCGGTCTGCTCGACCCGTCCGCGGACCCGGGCGGCCGGGACCAGGCCCAGCTCGACCTGGGTGTAGGGTCCGCTGACCACCTCGACCTGGGTGGGGCAGCTATCATCCGGCACGCGGCCCGGGGTGGGGCTGTTCCGGTCGAGGCTGTTCCGGTCGATCTCCAGCTCGTAGCTGCCCGGCGCCAGCCCGCCGATGGTGAAGCGACCGTCTCGATCCGTGGTGGTGACGATGCCGCCGACGGCGACCCGGACGCCGGCGAGGCCCGGCTTCTCGGGGGGGAGGGCGTCGAAGACCCGCCCCTGCACGCCGCCGCCCTGCTCGGACCGACCCACCGGGACGCCGATGGGGACGGTGAGCGTGACCAGCCCCGAGAGATCCACCTGGTCGCCTAGGCGGGNNCTCCAGCGGGAGGCGAGCAGCAGGCCGCGCCAGAGGCCGATCTGCGCCCGGGCGTCGAGCTGGTCGACGGGCTGGGTGGGGGTCAGGGTCCGGCGGACCTCCAGCTCGAGGTGGTCTTCGTTGCTGGGGCGCCAGGCCGCTGCGAGCCCGGCCGCGGTCTCGGTCGCGAACAGCGACGAGGGCGTCTCGGGGGCCGCGCTTCCGAGCCAGGCCCAACCCCGGATGCTGGTCCGATGGGTCGGGGCGACGGCCAGGTTCGCGCCCAGCTGTCCGCCGAGCTCGGCGCGCTCGCGGGCCTCCTGGGCGTCGGCGTGCAGCCCGCCCAGGGCCTGCAGGCTGGCCAGCACCCGAGAGCCGCCGCGTGCGACCTGGACCCTCATGGCGCCCTCCTGCCAGCCGTTGCCGCCGAGGCGGTCCTGCTCGGTCGCCCCGGCGAGCCCTCCATCCAGGGACCAGCGCTGCGCGGGAGACCAGGACAGGCGCGACTCGGCGCGGTGGTGGAGAGGGGCCTCGCCCTGGTCCGGATCCCGCTCCAGGTTGCGCTCCTGTCGCTGAAGGTCGGCGTGCAGGCGCAGGCGCTCGCCCACTGGCAAGGACCCCGAGAGCTGGCTGCGGTGGACATCGCGCTCGTAGCCGCCGAAGCCGGCCGTGGCCCAGGTCTCCCGAACCGAGAGCGCGGGGCCCTTCGGGAGCAAGGTGCTGGCCTCGGCGCGCAGCCCCCACTCGCGGCTGTCTCCGCCCACCAGGTTGCTGCCGAGCTCCACCGATGCGTCCAGCCGGTCGGGCAGGCGAGTGGAGCCCGCAAGGCTGAGGGCGGTCTCTTCGGGCGCGCCGACCGGGTGCAGCACGTTGAGGCGGTACAGCCCGAGCGCCCCGAGCTCGACCCCGGCGGTGCCCGCCAGGTGCGTATCGGGCTCCTCGACGAAGCGCTCCTGGACCATCCAGGCGCCGACCCGGGCGGGTCCGGGGCTGAGGTTCAGGCCTGCGCCTCGCCCATAGCGGCCCGGAGTCAGCAGCGGCGAGAGGGCATAGACCTGGTCGCCGACCCGGGCCTGCGCCAGGGGGCCAAGCAGCGCCAGCCGGTACTCCTCCTGCTGGGCGAAGGCGCCCTTCCCTCCCTCTCCCCTCCCTCCCTCTCCCCGTCCCTCTTCGAGCAGGTCGGGGCCGCGGAGCAGCAGGTCGGTCGTCCAGTCGCCGCCCTCGTCCAGGTCGCCCTGACCGGCCAGCTCGGGCTGAAGGCCCCAGGCCTGGCCGTCGGTCGTCCCGCGCAGGGCGAGGGTGAGTGGCAGGCGGCGCCAGCGGTCGGCCAGCTCGGCCTGCCGGGTGATCGGCAGCAGCACCAGGCTGTCGGCGGTCGCGCCAGGCGCGCGGGCTCGCAAGCGAACGACCCGCTGGGTGCTGCGCTCCTCGTCGGCCTGGGTGTGCACGGTGAGCTGCACCTCGCGGCTCTCGCGCGGCTGCAGGGTCAGGCCGCTCTCGCTCAGCTCGGCGCGCAGGCCGCTCTCGGGGGTGGCCTCCAGGCTGACGCGCAGCGGCACGTTGCCGTCGTTGCGGACGCGCAGATCGACCAGGGCCTCGGACCCCGCGACGACGGCGCCGGGTGCTCGCAAGACCTCCAGCTGAAGGGCCGAACGACGGGTGACCAGCACCCGGACGCTCTGCTCCCCCCAGACTGAGGGGTTGGCTGCCTCGGTCGCCCGGTAGGTCAGCAGGTAGCTCCCGGCCGCGGCGCTCGGCCCGACCTGGATGGCCACCATCCTCAGCCGAGGGCTCCCGCTCTCCAGGGCGAAGCGCGAGGGGGGCGTGATCGCCGCCCAGCCCTCCGGCAGATCCAGCGACTCCAGCAGCTCGCGAGGAGCGCCCGGCACGCCGTCGATCCGGAACCCGACCGTCAGGATCGAGCCCGGATCCGCGGAGACCAGATCCGCCGTCGTGCGGCGGATCTCGATCGCGCGATCGACCGCGGCCCAGCCGTCGGGTCCCAGCACCATCAGGAGCAGGGTCAGGATCAGCGTTGGCAGGCCCCGTCTCACCGCCTGAGGTCAAGTGAGTAGTCGGTCCCGAAGACCCGGTCGTCGCCCCCGTCGGCGATGACCAGCCCATTGTAGAGTCCGGGCGCCAGGTGCGAGACATCGAGCAGGTACCGAGCGGAGCAGCCGGGAAGCAGGCGCGAGGTAGTGGGGGACTCGACCCGATCGACCCGAGCGCCATCCTGGTCGAAGATGTCGATCCAGACGGTGGGCCGGAGCTGGAGATCGCCGCTGTTCTCGATGTCGAGGACCAGGGTGGGCTTCCCGTCGATGGGCTGAAGCGCGGAGCTCGCGAAGGTCAGCGCGGTGCCCTGTCCCCCGCCGATGTCCGTGATGATCTGCACGCCGTAGCGCACCACCGTGTTGAGCTGGACGCCGCGACGGATGCTGGGGGTCGGTTCCGTCGCCGGCAGGGGGCGGGCCTCCACCATCAGCAGGCTCCAGTAGCTGCCCTGCAGCTCGGCCTGCGCGGGGACCTGGACCGAATAGTAGACCTGGGCGGTGCTGCGCGCCGGCACCAGGGTCTGGTTGGGGCTGAAGCGGATCCAGTCGGCGTTGGAGCGCGGGGTGCTGCCGGCCTCGGCGAACTCGTTGCTGCCGTCGGCCTGGAAGAGGTAGTCGACCTGGTGTACCACGATGTCCCGTGGAACATCGTCGTTGTTCCGCACCAGGATCACGCCCTCGGCGCGCTCGCCGGCCTGCTGGGTGTGCTCGCGCACCAGGCTGCCGACCACGCTGACCTCGGCGGCCCTCGCAGGGGAGGAGGAGCCAAGCAGGACGAGGAGGCCGAGGAGGGTTGCCCAGGGGGCCGGGGCGCCTGCGCGGGACCGTGGAGTCGAGGTCGTGTTCATGGCTCACAGGGTGTCCACGAGGCTGTAGTGGACGGTGCTGAGGAAGGAGTCGGGGGAGAGGCCGAGGGAGAGGCCGGTGATGCGAAGCTGGACCGGGATCGAGTCCCGGTCGCCCTCCCCGCTGAAAAAGCTGATGTCGGTGGCGCCCACCTCGATCCAGGCGAGGCCGCCGTCGATGGAGCCGGTCCCGCTGCCGCCGCCAGTGCGGCGGACCCACAGGCCGATCTCCGAGGGCCAGGTGCTGTCGGCGCGGCGAACGTCGAGACGCCAGGAGTCGCTGCTCCCGGCTGTCGCGCTGACCTCGATGACGATCTGGCTGGTGGCGCTCTGGTCCGTGCTGACGAGCTCGCTCCCAGCGCCTGCCTGCAGGTGGGTGGCGTTGATGGTGGTCGCCCAGGTCCCTGACGTGTGCAGATCCATGGCCCTGGCCTCCCCCAGCAGGCAGCTGGCCGACCAGAGGAGGCATGGGAGGAGGAGCTGGCGCACGTCAGGGACCATCGCGTGGGTTCAGCTGGCCAGGATGGTGTAGGTGACCGTGTGGGCTTCGACACCGGAGCCGGAGGCGGCCGTCGACGTCGCGCTGTAGCTGAGGTCGGCGTTGCCGTCGGTCAGGGAGATGCCGGTCACGAGGTCCTGGGGGGTGTCGGAGATCTCGACCGTTCCGGCCGAGGTGCCGCCGCTGACCGCGGTGGCGGAGACGGACAGCGGGTAGATGTTGGCGGCCAGGCTGGAGACCACCGTGATCTTCCGGCCGCTCTCGTTGGTGGACCAGGTGAGGTCCGCGGTGGTGGCGTCCGCGGCGCTGTAGGACGAGCCGATGTTGAGGCTGACGTTGCCGCCGGTGATGGCGACCTCGTTGACGGCCTCGACGGTGACGGTGACGGTGTGGGCGGCGGTGTCCGCGGCCAGGGCCGAGGTGGAGAAGAGGGCGAGGGCGAGGATGCCGACGATGGGCTTGCGCATTTTGACTCCGTTGTGGTTTCGCCGACCCGGGATCGGGTGGCAGGGATGTTGTCGGTTGACCGGGGAAAAAGCTGCGTGCTCATCATGTCGTCGGGCCGACATTGTGTGAGCTTTGCCGCCAAGGAAGCAGCCGGGGTGGACCTGATCGCGGCATTGCCTTCAAATGTCACGGGCCTCCGCCGCCCTCGAGGCCGCCAGGCCATCCCAGCTGTGCCGGCGATGTGCCTCGAGTCGGTACAGCAGGAACAGCCTCGGCGCCTCCGGCTCGGCCCGTGCCCCGGGCAACTGAAGGCCCGCGGGGCGTGATCATGGGCCATGCAGGGGTGCTTCTAGAGGATCACGCGTCGCGTGCGAGGCTGTCGAGAGGATGGCACGGCTCTTGCTCTACAGGTCAGCGCCAGGAGGCAACCATGTACGAAGACACCATCTCCAGTCCCTCGGTTGACCAGTATCAACCTCTCGTCTACTCCATCGCTCGCCAGCTCAAGCGGCGCCTGCCGGCCCACGTGCAGCTCGAGGAGCTGGTCCAGGCAGGCATGGTCGGCCTCCTCGAGGCCGGCCGTCGCTTCGACCCTGACCACGGCGTCCCTTTCGGGCTGTATGCCCGCACCCGCATCCAAGGTGCGATGCTGGACGACATCCGGCGGGCCGATCCGGCCGACCGGGGAGCTCGTCGGGCCCGCTCCCTGCTGGACCAGGTCGAAGCCGACTCGCGCCGCATCAGCGGCGACGGCCCGGAAGAAGCCCAGGTAGCCCAGATGCTCCACCTGCCGATCGACGATGTGCGCCGCCTGCGCCGCCGCGCTCAGGTCCCGCAGGAGATCTCGCTGGACGCGCAGTCGCCCTGGGGTGGAGAGCGGGCGCTCTCCGACTGCCTGGCCAGCGACGACGAAGACCCGGAGCAGCGCAACATCGCCGGCGAGCAGCGCCGGATGCTCGCCCAGGCCGTCGCCGGCCTGCCCGAGCGGGAGCGCATGGTGGTGGAGCTCTGGGTCAACGACGGCCTCAGCCTGCGCGACATCGGCAGCGCCGTCGGCGTGGGCGAGAGCCAGGCCTGTCGGATCCGCCTCTCCGCGATTCGGCGTCTGCGAGTTCGACTGGCGGCCGCTGCCTGAGAACAGTCAGGGAGGGGGGCGGCCGAAGGT
>DDSR01000216.1 GCA_002343455.1 Deltaproteobacteria bacterium UBA2385
CACCCTGGACACCCCCTGCGCCGAGATGGACCTCGTGGTCGTGCGCTGGGGTTACTTCGCCTCGGAAGGGACCTGCCCGACCGAGTCGACCTCGCTCATCAGCGAGTGCGAGATGGACATGGACAGCGGTGACGGCGAGGTCAGCGTCTATGCGACCACCCCCGCGGACTACCTGGTGATCGTCGACGGGGTCGACGACGCCGAGGAAAACTTCTCCCTTGAAATCGACTGCCCCTGAGGTCCCATGACGCCGCTGATGCCTGCCCTGCTCCTCCTCCTCGGCTTCGAGTGCAGCTCGGACGGCAAGATCGACGTCGACGGCGACGCGGACACCGACACCGACTCGGACAGCGACACCGACACCGACANNCGGACACGGACACGGACACGGACAGCGACACCGACACCGACACCGACACCGACACCGACTGCGACGATCCCCCGGTCGGCAGCGCGCCGGGCGGGCCGGCCTGCGTCTCGGACACCCTGGCCTGCAACTCCAGCATCACGGACACCACCAACGGCGGCAACACCGATCTGCTCGGTGGCGCCTACCAGAGCTGGTTCTGCACCATCGCCACCGACAGCGACTACCAGGGCCCCGAGCGGGTCTTCGAGTTCGAGCACCCCGGCACCGGCACCGTCAACTTCGCCCTCAGCGCCCCCTGCGAGAGCCTGGACATGATCGTGGTCCGCTGGGAGGACGAGGCCGACTGTCCCGCCGACGGCTACAGCGTGCGCGAGTGCGAGGACGCCGTCAGCGGCAGCCCCCGCGAGGCCAGCGTCTGGCACAACGAGCCCTCGCGCTACCTGGTCATCATCGACGGCGACCAGTCCTCCGGCGCGCCCTTCACGCTCACCGCCACCTGCCCGTGAGCCCCAAGAGGCACCTGCTCCTGGCCACCTGCTCCGTCGGCATCGAGGCCTTGCTCGCCGACGAGCTCCGTGAGCTCGGCTGCCAGAGCGTGGAGGAGCGGCGGGGCGCCGTCGCCTGGCGAGGCACGTTGGAGTCGGCCTACCGGACCCTGCTGGAGTCCAGGCTGGCCAGCCGCGTGCTGCTCGAGGTTGGCTTCGGCAAGGCCACCAGCGAGCGCGTGCTCTACGACACCGTCAGCGCCATCGACTGGTCCGCCCACGCCTCGCCCGAGCACAGCCTCGCCGTCGACTTCCTTGGTCTGAACCCGGGGATCCGCCACACCGGCTTCGGCGCCCAGCGGGTCAAGGACGCCATCTGCGATCGCCTCCGCCAGGACCAGGGTCGGCGGCCCGACGTCGACCGGGCCTCGCCCGATCTGCGGATCCACGCCTTCCTGACCGAGAAGCACATCGCCATCTCGATCGACCTCGCCGGGCCCCCCCTGCACCAGCGCAGCGGCGGGGCCGAGGGCGGGCAGGCCCCCCTCAAGGAGACGCTGGCCGCCGCGATCCTGCGCCTCGCCGGCTGGCACCGGCGGCCTCGCCCGCTGCTGGACCCGATGTGCGGCACCGGCACCCTGCTGCGCGAGGCTGCGGCGATGGCCCGAGGCGACGCCGCCGGCCTGCTGCGGACCCGCTGGGGCTTCCAGGGCTGGGTGGGCCACCAGCCCGCGCTCTGGGAGGGCCTCGTCCAGCAGGCCCGCGAGCGCGCGCCTCGCCCGGTGCCGCCGATCTTCGGTCGCGACCGGGACCCCGCCTCGCTCGCCCAGGCCCGACAGAGCCTCGCCCGCCTGGGGCTGGCCGACTGCGTCCAGCTCGAGCAGGGCGAGCTCGCTCAAGCCCGCCCCCCGGTCGAGGGCCCGGGCATGGTCCTCTGCAACCCGCCCTACGGGGAGCGCCTGGGGGACGAGGCCGAGGCCCGCCGCACCATGGGGGAGCTGGGCGATGTGCTGAGGCGCCACTTCCTGGGCTGGGAGGCCTGGATCCTGGCCGGCAGCCCCGCGCTGGCCCGCGGCCTGGGCCTGCGCCCCGAGCAGCGCATCCCGATCTGGAACGGGCCGATCGAGTGCCGCCTGCTGCAGGTGCCGATCGACACCCGCCCGGTCAAGGATGAAGCGGGCCCGCATCGGGAGCCGCCGGCTCCGCGCTGAGCGCCCGCACGACCAGGCCGGCGGCGGCGAAGCCCATCGCCCCGGTCACGAAGCCCGCCGTGCCCCAGATCACGTTGCGGTCGTCGCAGCTGTGGTGATCGTTGTCGCCGCCAGGGCAGACGCAGTGGAAGCCGTCGTCGCCGTCGTAGGCCAGGGTCCGGCTGGGCTGGAGCGGCTCCTCGCAGTAGACCGCCGGGATCCCGAAGTCGCCCGTGCGCGGGAAGCCGTGCTTCTGGCGGAGGATCTTGCGGGCGCTGGCGGCCAGCGGGTCGATCCGCGTGTGGGCGAGGTCGGCGGTGCGGACCCGGGTGGGGTCCAGGCGGCCGCTGGCCCCCGTGCAGCAGACCACGGGGATCGCGAGCTGCCGGCAGCGGGCCAGCAGATCACACTTGGCCGTCAGGTTGTCGATGGCGTCGAGCACGAAGTCGGGGCGCCGGCCGCCGCCCAGCAGCATGTCGGCCGTGCGCGCCTCGTAGAAGACCGGGACCGCCTTCACCTGGGCTTCGGGGTTGATCAGGCGCAGCCGCTCCGCCAGCACGCTGGCCTTGGGCTGGCCGACCGTGCCGCGCAGGGCGCCGAGCTGGCGGTTGATGTTGGTGACGCAGACCAGGTCGAAGTCGACCAGGGTCAGCCGCCCGACCCCGCTGCGGGCCAGGGCCTCGGCCGCCCAGGAGCCCACCCCACCCAGCCCGACGACCAGCACATGGGCGCCGTGCAGGCGCAGCACCGCCTGGTCACCCAGGAGGCGACCCAGGCGATCCCAGCGGCGGTGCAGGCGAGGACTCTCCACGCCCCGCCGCTAACCCGGTGGGCCCGCTCAGCGCCGCTCAGCGCCGCCGGCGCAGGAGCCCGACGAGGCCGAAGGCGAGCACCGAGAGCAGGCCCACGGGCGAGGCCGAGGTCGAGGTCGAGGCGCAGCCCGTGCAGCCGCCGAGGTACTTGCCCGGGTCCTCGTCGAGGCCGTCGCCGCCACCGTCGGTGCCCCCGTCGGTGCCGCCATCGCCGCCCCCGTCCGTGCCACCATCGCCGGTGCCGCCGTCGCCGCCCCCATCGGTGCCGCCGCCATCGGTACCGCCGCCGTCGGTGGTCCCCGTGTCCGGGAAGTCGTCGGCCGGATCCAGGGGATCGCTGCCGCGACCGACCTCGTCGCCATCCGGGACTCCGCCGCCGTCGGTGTCCGGGTCCAGCGGATCGGTGGTGTAGGTCCAGACCTCGTCCCCGTCGGTGAGCCCGTCGTCGTCGCTGTCGGTGTCCAGCGGGTCCGTGCTGTAGGCCAGCACCTCGTCCCCGTCGGTGAGCCCGTCGTCGTCGCTGTCCGGGTCCAGCGGGTCCGTGCCGTGGGTCAGGACCTCGTCCCCGTCGGTGAGCCCGTCGTCGTCGCTGTCGGTGTCCAGCGGGTCCGTACCATGGATCAGCACCTCGTCCCCATCGGAGAGGCCGTCGCCGTCCGTGTCGGGCTCCAGCGGGTCGGTGCCGTGGGTCAGGACCTCGTCCCCGTCGGAGAGGCCGTCGTCGTCGCTGTCAGGGTCCAGCGGGTCCGTGCCGATGACCGCCTCGTCGCGGTCCGGCAGGCCGTCGCCGTCGGTGTCGGTGGTGTCGAGGATGTCGTCGGAGGGGTCCAGCGGGTCCGTCCCGTCCAGCAGGACCTCCACCCCGTCCGCGGTGCCGCCGTCGTCGGTGTCCCGATCCAGCGGGTCGGTGCCGTGGGTCAGCACCTCTTCCCCGTCGAGCAGGCCGTCCCCGTCGGTGTCGTCCACCCGGGGATCGGTCTCGTACACGGTGACCTCCTCCCCGTCCTCCAGCCCGTCGTCG
>DDSR01000066.1 GCA_002343455.1 Deltaproteobacteria bacterium UBA2385
GGGCTTGATGTTTCCTATCCCTGAGGCCGAGGCCGCCCTGGTTCGCGAGGTCTACCGCCTCTACGTGGAGGAGGAGCTCGGCAGCCGTCGCGTTGCACACAGGCTCAACGAGGCCGGGCACCGCACCCGCTCAGGTACCCTTTGGACCGCGCAGTTCGTCCAGAAGCTGGTGCGAGACCCGAAGTACGCCGGGTGGGTGACCTTCGACGAGGTTGCCTACGAGGCCAAGGTCGAGTCCAGCTTGCCCGTCCATGAGCAGGTCCGGTACGAAGGCAAGCACGAGGCCATCGTCGACCGAGACCTGTGGGATAAGGCACAGGAGCACCGTCAGGAGGGCCGCGCCGCTCGCGGCCCGCCGACGGGGCGCGTCTATGCCCTGCGTGGGGTCGTCCGCTGCTGCTTCGGGCATCCGGCGAAGGCCCGGTACGGTGGCCGCAGCACCGACGTGGCCTGGTACACCTGCCGCAAGCGGGCCCTCTCTGGCAATGACCCGGAGCTGGGTGGCTGCGACGCGCCCGCCGTCCGCACCGACGTCGCCGAGGACGCGGTGCGCGAGGTGCTGACGCAGCTCCTGGCAGACCCCGCCCACCTCCATGAGTACCTGGTCGCCGCCCAGCGGCAGGCGGCCCGGGAGGGTGGGCGCCCCGACGTACGTCTGAGGCAAGTCCGGCAGGACATCGCCAACCTGGAAGCCGCGCGGGAGCGATACCTTCGGACCGTCGAAGGGGAGGGGGTAGCCGACGCGCAGGTGCAGGTGGCCCTGGAGCGCGTGGTCGAGTTGAAGCCCCGCATCCAGGCCTTGCGCGACGAGGCGGCCTTGCTGGAGCGTCCCGTCGTGCAGATGCCGAAGCTGGTCACCCGGGCCCAGGTCGAGGCCTTCGTCGCCAGCCTGAAGACGTTCCTGGCGGCCGACGGCAGCCAGCTTGCACAGCTCGTGCAGCTCCTTGGGCGGGAGCACGGTCTTCAGGTGGACCTGCTGGACGACCGACAGATCCGCGTCTCGCTGGCCGTCGACCCGGTAGCCCTGGGCACGACTGGGCCGAGGGTAGTGGCAACGGCCAACCTGCGCGTGGACCTCAAAGCCACGACCCGAGTACCCGGCATGACCAGCGACGAGTGGGTGGCGCAGATGAACGCCGAGGGAAAGGCGCCCTTGTGCGCGTGCGGCTGCGGCAGGCGAGTGGAGATCCGAAAGGTGCACCGGTCCAAGGGCGTGCCCAGCCACATCCAAGGCCACCACCGCATGTCCATGAGCGAGTTCGTCGGGCAGGCCAACGCCGAAGGGCTGCTTACGATCTCCCAGGCGGCGGCAGAGTTGGGAGTCTCCGAGAACACCCTGCGCCGGGCGGAGGACCGCGGCTGGGCGATGGCCGAGCGCCGGCCCTGGGGAGCGCGGCAGCCAATGCGCCTGTTCCGGCGCGACGACCTATCGACGGTAAGCGCGGCGCTCGCGGCGGCCGGCTTCCGGGCGAGGCCGTCGCGGCCCTGACCCCGGTGGGCGTGGCCCCGGCCGGCGAAGTGGCGCCGGGCTCGCCACGAGGCTGGGCTGGGAGGTCGGAACGCTGGCTGCCGGAGTCTGCGGCGCTCCGCCCAGTTCATGCTTGCCTACATGGCGCCTTGGATGCCACAGATGACCCCACGGCCCAAAGGGGGCTTGTGGAAGGGGAGGGCTGACCACGATGAAGCCGGTGTTCATCTTCGCCTATGGCTCCAACCTGGACGAGGCGCAGATGCAGGCCCGCTGTGCGTCGGCGCAGATGGAGTGCCGTGCCGTGTTGCCCCACCATGGGCTGGTCTTCGGGGGCTTCAGCCAGCGCTGGGGAGGGGCGGTCGCGAACGCGGTGCCGGAGCAGGGCGGCCAAGTCGAGGGGGTCCTCTACCGAATCGAAGCCGCCGACCTGCGCTGCCTGGACCGCCATGAAGGCCACCCCTTCGCCTACGAGCGGGTGCAGATGGAGGTGGTCGACCGGTCGGGCGCTCGTCGTCCAGCCCACGTCTACGTCCAGCCCGGTGAGGGCTTCGAGGCATGCTCGCCACCGGCTGGCTACCTCCGCGTGCTGTGGCTGGCCTACCAGCGCCTCGGCTTCGACGTGCGCGCCCTGGTGGTCGCGGCCGGGCTGGTAGGATGAGTGTATAGACCTTCGATTCCCGCCGCCTCCACTCAAACGACGAAACCCCCAGCTTCGAGCGAAACTTCTCTGGCTGGGGGTTTCGACCGCTCGCTCGGCGCGCGCTCTTGGCGCTTACGCCCTCGCCACGGTCAAACCAAGGCTCTCCAAGTTGCCCTTGGCCTCGTTCGAGTGGAAGTCCCGGGGATGGTGGTAGCGCCCCGGCGAGAGCTTGTTCATGGCCAGGAAGTAGACCGCCTTCAGCGGCAGTCGCCATGGCGGCGAAGCACCCAATCCCGAGAGCGGGAGTCGGTGTCGCGCGCCATCGTGAGTTGCGCATTGGGCAGGCCTTCGTACTTGCCGATGATGGCGTCGATGACCTGGAGCGGGCTCTGCCCCGCGGGGGGAGCCGGGGGCGAACCCGCGCGATGCAGGCCAGCGAGCGACTCAAGGACCGGGACGGCAGACCAATAGACGCTCCCTGTGGCCGCCGAGCGGCGTCTGCGAGCCACGATGCCATCGGGGGACATCCCGGACCTGCGGTTGGTGTCAAGGGGCTGGGTCCGAGATCCACCCGACCTCCGGGTGAGTGTTGATGCTACCCGCCTGCGGTCACCCAACCCAAGCCATTGCCAGGGGCTTTCCAATATGGTAGCCTACCCGCAATGGTACCCAGAGACACCAACGACCGGATCACAACAGAGTGGGGCAGGGTCTACGCAGAAAACCCATCGGTGTACCAGATCCCCCATCCCGAACGCATCGCGCGTCTGGGTCGCGGCGACTTCATGACCGCAATTTCTAAGATAGGCCTTCCAACGAAGGCGCGGGTTCTTGAGGCCGGGTGCGGCTCGGGAAGGGACAGCCTGTACTTGGCCTCGTGCGGACATCGTGTCGTAGCTCTCGACCGATTTGACACGCCTCGAAGGCACCTGGCGGCGGCTCGTGCACGGTATGAGAATTCGAAGGGTCCCATCGACCTGGAAATTGTGTCAGGCGACATCCTTGACCTACCATTCGCCGCGAATGAGTTCGATTTGGTCTTCAACAGCGGTGTTCTTGAGCACTACGCTTGCTCCACCAAACGGGCCGCGATCATCTCCGAAATGGTTCGGGTGGCTCGGCATGGTGGTTTGGTTGCGATCTCGGTCCCCAATCTGCATCACCCATTCAGACCTGTGTGGGATGTCCTGCTGTCGCGATACACCAACCATGATAATTATGACCTCGCTGAAGTGGCGTTGACCACTACTGAACTCAGGGGCGACCTGGATGTGCAGGGGCTGGAGGTCGTGTTCTGTGAAAGAATCGATGTTTGGGAGACAATCTCCCACTTTCCACGTTCCGTGGCGCTTCGCGGACTGACCATGGGTGCCAATTTTGCGTTTCCGCGGCCCATGGGATCGATTTTTCGACGATTTGGAACCAGGCTCCTGGTCTGTGCACGTAAGCGTTCTCGACTCGCACCCTCATCCGACACAAAGGACTAAAATCATGACAATCTGGCTTCTCATCGCCTCCCTCGCTTTCCGGCCTGCCCTGGCCGGCTCTTGGAGCGCCATCTCGCATCCGGCCGGGGAGGCGTGGCAATGGAGTGTGGATACCGATGTTGTTGTCGCCATCGCGAACGGCAATCCCACGAGAGAGGAAGGAAGCGTGTGGACTCGCGGTGTGTACATTTTTAACGGGACCAGGATTCTTGCCACTTGGCTTGACTACTATGAGTTCTATGAAGATGACCGGTGGATTCCGTTGTTTCTTGTCGTGCCAGCGCCAGGGGGTGCCGCCAGCGATACGTCGACGGACTCGCTCGTTCTGGATCTGATCGGGTCATCAGAACACGGCTGCGGCGACCTGGGATTGGACGTTGTAGAGATGACCATAACACCTAGCCTCGTTAGTAGTTCCTCGGCGATTGACTTCTCAGTTGATGTTTCGGGAGTTCCATACATGAGTCTGCCACCGACCGGCACGATCACGGTCGAGCACTCGGATGGCGAGACGCCCATAGATGCCGAGGATCAAGCTTTCGGTGAAGATTCGGACGAGTTCACCAGCTTGGACAGCCCCGACCCAAGGGTGGTGAGTGAGATTGGGCTCGGGGGCGCAACATTCTTCCCCAATATGAGTATAGTGAGCAATGATCCACCTTGGACCCAGGTCCAAGGTCACTGGTACAGCGATGGAGGTTCGCCTGCGGTTGAGGATGGTTTCATTGAACTGGATTGGGACCATGGGTGCGAGGAGTCATATGGAATGACCAGCCTGGAGCTACTTGTTACTACCAGGTTGCCATATGGCCCGTGGCCTTAGTTTTGACATGTCGGAGCGCCTTCGACGCAGCGCCACCCGGACGCGAATGGGCTCCGCTTGCTCGCCCAGGTCCGTCAGGCCGTTCTGGCGTCCGAAGCCCCACGACGCCCGCGCCTGGGAGGCCGCCGAGGCCGAGGTCGAGAAGCGTGCCGTCGCCAAGGCAATGTCGTCGGGGGTCGCCGTCATCCTCCAGCGCCTGGGCGAGATGCGCGACCACTGGACCAACGTCACCATCAACCCCCCGATGTCCAGGAAATGATGCTTGACCAGGCAGAGGCTCACCTGACCGCCAAGGTTGGCGCCGAGACTCCCATCCACGGAAAGTCCGCCGCATTGCCTATGCCGTGAAGGCCGAGACCAAGGCCCGCGCGACGGCGCTCATTGGCGAGCAGGTGGTTGACGCCGTGGTCGACGCTGCGGCTGAGGTTGTCGACGACGCAATCGGATGGAAGGAGCGGCGCGACCAGGCACGGTGGGACTGGGCGGCTGACGACTTCGACGACGAGGAGCAGCAGCACTGTACATCCTCGCCCTGCCGCGGCTTGTCCCCCGGCGCCCTACGCGTGATGTCTCCGGAGCCCGCGTCTACCCTGGCGCGGCGGGTTCTGCGTGGTTGGAGACGATCGCGACGGTCACCCCACCAGCGGCGAGCGCCTCAAGCCCGATGATCCAGACGCTCCAGCAGAC
>DDSR01000044.1 GCA_002343455.1 Deltaproteobacteria bacterium UBA2385
GGACGGGGGAGGTTCTGACGGGGGGACAGAGGCCGAGTGTTACGAGCTGGCCGACGGCAGCTGCGTCGAGGAGACCTTCCACAACCCGCCGGAGCTGCTGGCCGACGCCGAGGGGGTCTTCACCCTGCGGCTCGCGCCGGCCGAGGTGGAGATCGCCGGCCAGCGGCACTGTGTGCGCGCGTACAACGGCCTCTTCCCGGGCCCCACCCTGGTCAGCCCCGCCCGAGAGGGCGACGAGGTCCGACGGGTGCGGGTCGACCTGCACAACGACCTGCTGCAGCACGACTACCGCTCGCTGGGCGGCGGCGCCTGCGTCTGCACCGACGCGCACGGCATGGAGTGTGAGCCCGAGGCGCACGGCGCCTGCGCGGACGAGGGCCACGGCGCGCACGACGACTGCAGCTGCGTGGGCGAGGACGGCGACGAGTGCGCCCATATGTTCGACTTCAACGTCACCAACCTGCACGCGCACGGCTCGCACGTCCGGCCCGACTACTCGCGCGGTGGCGGCTGCGTGGCCGAGGACGGGCTCTCCTGCCGGGAGTGCGGGACGGACTCCTGCGACGGAGACAGCTCCGACGACACCTGCTTCCTGGGCGACGACGTGCTCACCCAGATCCAGCCGGGGGGAGGCGCCCGCTACCGCTGGGACCTGGACGAAGACGGCACCCACCACGAGGGCCTGAACTGGTACCACCCGCACATCCACGGCACCACCGCCATCCAGACCGCCAGCGGCGCGGCCGGGGCCTGGATCGTCCGCGGCGCGCTGGACGAGGTCGAGGGCATCGCGGACGCCAGGGAGCGGGTGATCGTCTTCCACACCCCCAGCGTCGCCGAGAACGGCTTCGAGCCGCTGCCCGAAGGCGTGGAGTGCACGGAGGACACGCTGACCTTCAACGACTTCGACGTGCTCTCGGCGACCACCTCGCCCCAGCTCAACATGATCAACGGGCTGCGCCGCCCGCGGATGATCACCTCCCCCGGGCAGGTCGAGCGCTGGCGCATCCTCAGCGCCGCCTACCTCGACGAGGTCTGGATGGGCGTCTTCCGCGGCACCGACTCCGACTGTTCGGGTTGGAGCCTGACCGAGGGCAATGTCCTGCCCCTGACCCAGATCGCCCGCGACGGCCTGACCATGCCCCAGACCTGGACAGAGCCCTATTGGTTCATGTCCTCCGGCTACCGGGTGGAGGCGGTGCTGGGCGGCGAGGGGGCGCTCCAGCACGGCGACACCTGGTGCTTCGTCGCCGCACGCTTCTTGCAGTCCGAGGGCGAGGACGGCCACACCGGCGAGCCCACCAGCCCCGGCACGGCCCCCACGGCGGAGGAGATCCAGGAGATGCTGCAGATCGGCGACCTGGTCGCCATCCTCAACGTCACCGAGGACGCCGGCACCGCCACCGAGACTACCTTGCCGACCGAGGCGGCCCTGGCGGCCACGGCCCCCTCGACCACCGTCGACGGGATCAGCGCCGAGGAGCGCTGCGCCGCCGCCGCCGCCGTCGACGATCCCGCCGAGATCGACCAGGTGGCCGTCCTGCAGGTCGGCTTCTTCACCGCCGACGAGCCCGACCCCTGCGACTGCGCCAACTACAATGTCAACTGCAAGAACTTCGAGGAGACCGATCGCGAGCGCTACCCCTACGACCGCGATCTGATGCTGGACGAGGTCGAGCACTGGCGAATCGCCGCCAGCGTGGACGGACACCCCTTCCACATCCACATCAACCCCTACCTCGTCTGTCCGCAGGACAACCTCTTCGACCCCATGCCCTTCCCCCACTGGCGGGACACCTACCTCGTCAACCTGGACCGCAAGGTCGACCTGATCACCAAGAACCGGGCCTTCACCGGCTCCTACGTCTTCCACTGCCACAAGCTGACCCACGAGGACCACGGCATGATGCAGATCGTCCGCACCTGCGACCCCGCCGAGGACCCCAGCTGCGGCGACTACGGCTGGCGGCAGTGCGACGAAGGCGACCTCGACTGCGTGCAGGCCCTGGCCTCGACCGAGTGCGCCATCGGCGGCGACACCCCCGCCGAGCTGCTGAGCTGCCTCGCCGAGGTCGGCGGGCCCTTCGGCGTCTGCGGGGCCAACTCCTGCGGCAGCGACGCGGACTGCGGGCCGGGGGCGAGCTGCGAGGGCTACGTCTGCTCGCGGTGAGGGGGGGCGGCCGGCGTCAGCACGATTGAATCGTGAAAGAAGGATGCGCCAGAATTGATCTGAAGTGCGACCATGCGCCCACTGGGCTCGCCTTCGACTGAGACCTCAACGTGGGCATCGATCCCGAAGCCGTTCTCTGCTGCTCGCGGACGATCCATCCCAGACTCCGCAGTACGAACCGCGTCACTTCCGTGACGCCGGCTTCCGTCTTGCTGTGGCAATTCCTCGGCATGTCGACCTACCTATCAGTGCGAGTGCCTGAGCCGGCCTCGGTTCACCGTGGCTCTGGTTCGAGATACACAGAGATTCCGGCAGGCTGGCAGGCGCGGGGGTGGGAAGGTTGAGGGGCTTGGGGAGCCCCTCTCGGGCTATCGACCAGTCCTTGAGGTCGAGCGGCTACGTCCGGGTATGAGGATCCGCAAAGCACTGAGCCGGTCAGACCGCATTTCCTGCCTCGGGAACCTTCCGCCTCTTGAACTCCAGTGTCCACTCATGCAGCCGCTGGGCGTCATGTCGGACGACCGCGATGTCAGGGAGGGTTGCGGGCGCCTCCTCGGACTGGGAGTGTTCCCACACCGACAGTCGGGTCATCAAGTCATCGAGGAAGGCGCAGTCGTCGGGACTGATCTTGGCCAGGTGCGCGAGCCGGTTCATGGTGGTCACACTGCGCCGGAACCGCGTCACGACCTTGTTCATCAGGACATCTTCCACCGCGCGTTCAGTGACGATCCGAAGGTCACTGCAGATCGCCTTCATGGTCTGTTCGTATTCAGCGACCCTCCCTCCCTGGAAGTGCTCTTCCGCGACGGCCAGCCGCTTCTCCGCGATCTGCTTCGCCGCTTCGTGGACCGCGAGCTCCCTCTCGCTCAGCTGCGTCGCGAGGCCGATTCGCGTCCCCATGCGATCCAGCCTGACCCGACGGAGTTGAACTGGCGGAGTGCCTACCGCGGTCTTCGCGGCTTCCGCGCCTGCCTCTGCGGCCTGCTGAAGGAGTGCCAGCAACGACAAGCGGTGCGTGAAGACCAGAACCTGCCGTGTCCTGGCCAGCTCGAAGAGCCTGGCCACTACCTTCTCCTCGAACTCGATGTCCAGCGAGGACACCGGGTCGTCGAACAAGAACGGCGTCCTGGCACCGGCCACCGTGACGTCGGCCAGGAACGCTGCAAGCGCGGCAATCCTCGACTCGCCTTCGCTGAGCACCTCGCTCGGCGGCACCGACGTCCTAGCATCAGTGATGGCGAGGCCAAAGGTCACACGCCCCTTGGCACCCTTCGCCTCGACGGGCTTAACGCGCAGGCGGCCTGCCCCCAGGGCCCGCAGCTCCTGCTCGAATCGCTGCTGATACCCGCCGGTCAACTCGTCCGTGGCCAGCTCGTTCTTCTTCCTGGTCAGCCCAGCGGTGTTGGTGGTCTTGGTGGCCGCCTCCAACAGGGCCACCTTCCGCTTCCGTGCGAGCTCGGCAAGGAGCGCGGTCAGGTTCTCGTTGCACCAGTCGAGCATCTTCAGACCCCGCAGCTCGTCGACCAGCTTCTGCCGCTCGCCCTCCTTCTGGGTTGAAGTGATCAGCGCCCTCTCGGCCTCCAGCACCCCTCGGCGGGCCTGCAACGCCTGCTGAACCGGAACCAGGTCAACCTGTGGCACCTCGGCCTCGGTCCGGGCCTCGCCCAAGGCCGCCAGAGTGGCCGTGGCTGCGACGTGTGCTGCCTCCACGAGTGCTTCCGCACCTGGCAACGGCGCGAACCGGGCCTTCCAGTCGACCAACGCCGGCAACCTGGGCAGCACCTGAGACAGGCGTCGGTGCTCTGCTTCGGCCGCCTTTGCCTTGGCCTCGACCTCCCCTTTGACGAACTCCTCGAAGCTGACCATCCGTCGGCCAGCCTCGGTGCCCAGCGCCTGCTGACACAAGGGGCAGAGTGCGCCGTCAACGTGGGGGAACGGGTGCCCGGGGTAGACGATCGACGCAGAATACGCCCGAGCCGCCTCCCACATCGCCTGCCAGACCGCCTCGCCGACTCCGGGCAGGCTCGACTGCTCAAAGGTCAGGGCGGCAACGGCTGTCGCCGCTTCGCGGGCGGTGGCGGCCTTGGTCTTGGCCTTCGTGATCTGCTTGATACCGCCCACTGACAAGGCCTCGGAGATCGTCGCCACCATCTTCGCCAGCGGCTCCAGCTCACGCAGGGCCTTGTCGACGGCCTGAATCCTGGCAGCAGGGTCTGGCGCCTTCAGGGCGTCGTCGAGGTCCCGCATCCGTTCGGCATGGTTGGCCGCGCGCTGCACCTTCTTTCGCAGTTCGTCGTCCGACATCGTTGGCTTCAAGCTCGCAACCACGTTGGCGAGCGCCGTGCCGACCAGGCCATCGGGGATTGCAGGCAACGCCGACGGGAGCGCGCTCACGCGCCGTTGCAGCTCTACCCGCACGCGGTCGCAGAGGTCGACGAGCGCAGTGATGAACCGCAGGCGCCGGGGCTCGTACCGCGCTTCGGCCTTGTCGTTCACGTAGGACAGGGCAACTTCGCGGTCGAAGACGTGCAGGTTTTGCAGCTGGGCCACCGGTCCCGCCGTCTGCTTCCAGACTGCGTTGACATCGTGCCCGTCGACTTGCACCACGAACGTAGCCTGCGGTTCGGGCGCACTGGCGGCGAAGACGTTCGGGTGGATTCGCCCCCGGGCGCGCCCCGCTGCAGCCTCCTTCGTGAGCCGGGCGAAGCTGGACTTGCCTGTCCCGTTGTGGCCGTAGACCACTGCCATGTCCGCGTCTCCGAAGTCGAGCGCGGCGGAGGAGTCGAGGGCGTTGACGCCTACAATGGCTTGGATCTGCCTGAGTCGAACGGACTTGCCGGCGACAGGGGTGTCAAAGGTCCCCACAGGGACGGCCTTGAAGACCGCGGGCTGCTTCGTCGCCTCGGCGATGCAGAGGTCTGCAAGTGTACCGACGCGCCCTTCGAGCGGCGACGCCTGGTTCGTGAGGAGGTCAGCGGCCCCCGTCTGGAGCCAGCGCGGGAGAGTGCTGAGCCAGCTGTCGAAACTCGTAGACAAGGACGCCTCCATGGACTGCAATCAAGCTGGGAACCACCCCTGCCATCCATTGACTTCGTGTATCAGGACTGGTGGGGCACCCGCAAATTCGGATGTTCGGTGCTTACGAACCGAGCTGGCCGCACAACCCCGCACCTGGCGCTACAAGGTGTGCAGCGATGGGCGACGTGCAGGGACCAGTGCCACCGCTCTCGGTCGCCTTCATCCCCCCAGCGGGTCGTCGGCCCATCGCCCCAGCGGATCGAGGAGCAGCGCTCTCACCGCCGCGGGGTCGACCAGCTCGGTGAGGTCGCGCTCCTCGTACTCGTAGGTGTAGGTCGCGCCGTCGAGCTCCACCGTCGCCCGACCCTTCCAGCTCCAGTCCTTCGACGAGACCATCTGCCAGGCCCCGTTCCAGTCGGGGCTGCCCGCCGTGGTCGTCCAGCGGGCCATCCGCAGTGCGCTCCGGCTCTCCTCCACGGCCTCGAACTGCACGGGGTCCGGCTCGGCACCCGAGAAGGTCCGACCGGTGTCGGCGAGTGCCTGCAGGAGGAAGCGTCGGCGGAGCCCCTTCCGGGGCTTCTCGTCGGCCCAGAAGCTCCCGACCGCGTAGCCGGGGAGCATGTCCCAGGCCCAACGATTGCGGAAGAAGGGCGTGCCCTTGCGGGGTGGCGGTGCGTTGAAGACCGCCCCCCACTGGTCAAAGGCGAGGCCTTTCTCCAACAGCACCGCGTCCACCTCGGCGTAGAGGTCAAACAGCCGGCGCTGGTATGCGTAGACGAGGCGAAAGGCGCGGCGCACGTCGGTCAGCGCAGCGGCGAGTTCTTGCTGCTGGATACTCATCTCAAGCTCCAGGACGAGAGGTCAGGGTCGGTGTTGAAGTCGTAGAGCTTGGCGGCGTCGGCGAGTGACCCGAAGCCGCTCGCCGACGCCGCCACCGCTGAGCCCCGCGGCGCCCATCTGTGGAGGGCGTCTGGCCGCAGGGGCTGGTCACGCAGGGTCTGTCGGCGGTAGTCGACGAGCGACGCCAGCGGCTGGTGCGGGCGGTAGCCCCAGAAAGCCAGCGCCTGCCGGATATCGAGCAGGGCGGAGCGGGTGTGCGCCGCCGTCTCTGTCCGCAGTTCGGCATCGACGGCCGTTCGAAGCGCCTCCCATGTCATTCCAAACACCGGGGGCGTCGGGCCTGCGAGGATTCCGCGGAGTTCCGCGACTCGGCCAAGGTCGGCCGTGGGAGACCACCCCCCCGTCGCGATGACGGTCACGCTGGCGCTGGGCCACCTCTGCCGTGCGGCGAGGACCTGCTCGCGCCACTGCCAGGCCGTCTGCGTGCCACGGTGCTTCGCTTCGAACAGGATCACCAGCGCACCGCATCGCAGGACCACGTCGGGTTCGACGCGGACCTTGTTGTGGCCGCCAACGCCGGGGCGCAGGGAAGGCCAGAACGACCAGGTGGGCTCCGCTGCCGGCGCGTCGGCCGGCCACGCGTGTTCGGTGCGCGGGACAACCGCTCGGGCCATGAGCGCCCAGGTGAGCGGCAAGGGGAGATAGGACAGCCGCTCGAAGACGCTCGCGGTCAGGGGGTCCTCTCGGCCACCGACATCGACTCCCAGGCCCGTCTCGGCACCTTCTTCGTCAGTCCCCGGGGCGGTCAGCTTGCCGTGGAGGAGCGCTTGAAGCATCGGGGCGTCTCGGTGGGGGGAAGCAATGGGCGGGGGGCGGGCCGCAGCGTGGACCGGCCAGCCGGGTGGACCCGTACATAGCACAGGCGGGGG
>DDSR01000109.1 GCA_002343455.1 Deltaproteobacteria bacterium UBA2385
GCGCTCGACCAGGTCGGGCAGGCGCTCGAAGGTGCCGACGACCTGGTAGCCCCAGCGGGGCTTCTTCGTCTGGTCCTCGTCGCCGCCGTCCTTGCCGACCTCGGTGCCGAGCACGTGCTCGGGGAACTGGCGGAAGTAGTCGCCGTCGAGGATGAAGCGATCGGCGGCGTCGACCTCGCCGAGCTCCCCGCCGCGGGCGCGGAAGAAGAGCAGGTCGGTGACGAGCATCGCGCCCGGGAAGATGGCCGAGGGCAGGCGGTAGGCCGCCGAGAGGTGGTGCCGGCGCAGCACCCTGTCGCGCAGGCCTACCTGAGCGGTGCCCTGGCCAGTCAGGAAGCCGGCCGGGACCAGGAAGACGCCCATGCCGTTGGGGGCGAGCAGGTCGAGCGACCGCCGCAGGAAGTAGGCGTATGCGTTCTTCTCGCGGTAGGCGCGGTCCGGGTCCTCGGTGATGGACACGCCGCGCTGGCCGTAGGGCGGGTTGGACAGCACCAGGCCGACCCGGCCGGCGTACTCGGATCCGTGCTCGCGCACCCAGCGCTCGAAGGGGCCCTGGACGACGCCCATGTCGCCTCGCAGGGCCTGGAGCATCCGGGCGGACAGCTCGGACCACTCGACCACCAGCCACCGCAGGTCCTCGAAGCCCGGGCCGCTGGCGGCCTGGACGAAGCGCCCGATGCCGGCCGAGGGCTCCAGGGCCAGGACCACGCCGTCGGTGCGGGGCAGGTCGAGCAGGTGCGGGCGCAGCACCCGGGCGACCTCGCGGGCGACCTTGGTGGGCGTGTAGAACTCGTGGATCAGCCCGCGCTCCTCGGGGACCGCGAAGCCCGTGGGGAACTGGTTGGCGACGGCCTGGTTCGAGAGCCCGCCCCACCCCGAGTAGGCGGCGAGCACGGCGCGGTCCTCGGCGGTCATCTCCTCGGGGCGCTTGCGAGCGGCGAGGCGCATCGCGGCGAGATTGGCGACCGTGCGCTGGGAGGCGGACCAGAGGTCAGGGGGCTGGGCGTAGGCCTCGGCGGTACGGTCGCCCGAAGAGCGTGGACCGTCGGACCGCGTTCCGGTCCGACGCGCCCGCAGGTGCCGGTCGAGCACCGCGACCAGGGCGGGGCGGTTCCGGCGGATGAAGCCCTGGTAGTAGGCGGGCGTGACGCCGGGGGGCAGGCGCTGCCCCACNNTGCGGTCGATGATGGCTTCGGCCGTAGTAGATTGCGCGCTCATCTTGCGTCACCGGAGTCTACGGGTGCCGTCTGACTGCCCCGCGGGCCGGTGACTCCCCGACCTTGCGACCAGAAGGAGGCAATCGATGTTCTTGGACGACGCTGAGGGAGCGCTGCTGGTCGGCGTCTTGACGGCAGTGGTGTCGGTCTACGCAGCGGTTCAGGCGAAGCGGGCTGCAGACGCAGCAACGCGCATGGTTGAGCTTGAAGGGATTCGCAACGCCGCTCGAAGTTCAGTTGAGGACGACCTCCCAGCGCTCGTGGATGACCTCCGCGGCGTCGTAGCGCTAGCCGTTCGGTACAGCAGGGTGAAAGACCCGGATGCTGTGGCAAAGCAGCTGGCACGGCTGGAAGAGGTCGAACGCCGTCTGGATGAACAGCGGCGCCGACATCGGATGCTCCTTGGCCGGGCGGAAGGTGCAGTACACACTCTTCAAACTGTGAAACGCACGGTTCAGCATACAAGGGGCGACGATGGGCGCACCAAGCTCCTCCTGAAGAGGGCGACCAGGCTCCGTGAGGCCATAGACCCCGTCGTTTGGACTGCCTGCACTCGCGGTGAGGCACCGGGATGGTCTGCAGCAATGGTCTGGATGCTGCTTTACAGCTGGTACTTTCGCAGGCAGTATCACAACGGACCATAGAGGCGGAGCAGGCGCAGAGATCAAGCGTGTGCATAGTCAAGCTCCCCCCATCGCCGCCGCAATCGCCGCGCTGAACGCATCCAGCAGCGCCTTGTCCTTCGCTGCGTCGACCGCCGGCTCGCCGGCCGGCTCCGCGGCGCGCGCCGTCGCCTCCGCCTTCCGCCCGCCCCGGCTCGCCCGCACCGCCCCTGCCGTCGCGTAGTCCCAGTCCTCGACGCTGAGCCCCTTGGGCGCGGCCTCCGACACCAGGCGCATCTTCCGGTCCGTCTCCTCCCTTTCCGCCTTGGCCGGCAGGACCACGGTCACAAAGACCCGCCCGCCACCACCGAGATCCTCGAAGCTGCGGCTCTTGGCCGACAGGGTGTCGGCCTGTAGCCCCAGGTGCCCGAGCGCCGACTTGACCCACTTCTTGGCGTTGGCGGCGGTGGGGTCGTCGGTGAAGGCGCGGGCGTGGCCGCCCGTGAGAATGCGCAGCTCCTCGGCGGTGGTGGGGGTGACGCCGACAGGGACGATCTGGAGCCCCGGCACAGCGCTCTCGGCCCGGCCGCCGAAGGGCTTGCGCTCAGGCGCCTTCTTCACCGCGGCGGTCAGGCTCTGCTGGCCCAGCGCGCAGGACCGGGCCGACTTCGCGGCCGACAGGGCCACGCGCTCGCCGATGCGCCGCAGGGTGAGCACACCGTCGACCGGCTTGCCCGCGGCGATGGCGTCGCGCGCCTCGTCGTAGGCCTGCACGGCGCGCTGGAGCGCCTCGACGGCCTCGCGCTTCTCCCGTCCCTTGCAGAGCTTGCTCTCGGCCAAACGCGCGGCGTAGCGGATGAGCTGCCGCGCCCGCGCCATGAGCTGGGGTGCCTCGACCCACCAGGCCTCCAGGCGGTCGACCTGGGCGCGGGCGGCGGCCTCGACCTCGGGCTCCTCACCGTCCAGACCGCGGCGCAGATCGGCCAGGAAGGTGGCGCCGTCCCAGGGGTTCGCGATGAAGGCGGCGACTTCGCCGGCCTCGTGGTCGAGCCCGTTCTGGGCGAACCACTTCTGGACCTCGGCGGCAGTGTCGGTCTCCTCCCAGACCCAGCGGCGGGCGCGCAGCTCGGCCAGCGCGTCGGCCTCGGCGGTGACCTGGTCGGCCATGCGCTGGAGGGCGGCCGTCGTCTCGGGCACGTCGGGCAGGGCCACGGGCGCGTCGACGGGGGCGGGGGCGGCGGCCTTGCGTCGACCGGCGCGCGCGGCGGGCACGCGGATCCGCTCCGTCGGGTCCTTCCCCTCCTTCGCCGGCTTGACCGGGTGCTCGACGGCGTACTGGCTGTCCATCGCCGCCCGCCGCCGGCTGTCCCGCACGCTGCAGGCCTCGCCGAGCAGGCCCATGGCGCGGGAGAGGCCCCCTTCGATGGCCTGGACCAGGGTGGCCGCGGTGCCCGTGTCGGCGCCGGGCTTGCTGAACCACTTCTCGGTGCGCTCGACGCGCCAGGTCCAGCTTTGGCCGGGCGCGGATTCGATACGGAGCACGCCGTAGGCGGCGAGCTTGCGGACCAGCTCGACGCGGGGCGCGCCGCCGTCGCAGTGCAGGAAGCCGCCCCACTGGCCGCGCAGGGTGATGGGGCCGGGCTTGGGCACGGCCTTCTGCTCGGCCTTGACCAGGGCGACGACCTCGGCCGCCGAGAGCTCCGCCGCAGGTGCCGCGGGCGCGTCTCCTCCCTTGGCCTCCCCCGACCGCCAGACCCGCGCCCCCTCCTTCTTGCGCACGAGCGCGAGCACGCCGCGCCCTTCGGTGGGCCGCAGGACCAAGGCGAACTCACCGTCGCAGGCGCGGCCGTAGGCGCGGACGAGGCGCGGCACGTCCTCGGCGGCGTTGACGANNACGAAGGAGAGGCGGAACTTCTTGGGGGTGGGCTCGGCCATCGTTCACTTCCGGAGGAGGGCGGGGAGGACGAAGGCGCCGGTGGCGACGACCAGGCCGCCGACGAGGAGCAGGCCGACGCCCTTGGCGGCGCTGGTGGCCATGTCGAGCGGGTCGGCCTGGGGCGGAAGGGTGCTGGGCTGGAGGGTCCGGCCCTGGGCGCCGGCGGCGATGCGGGCGTCGAGCTCGCGCTCGGCGAGGGCGGTCTGCTCGCGCAGGTTCAGCGCGTACTCGGTGGCGGCGATGGCCCAGGCGACGCCGACGGCGCTGACGGCGACGGTGCCGACGACGAGGAAGACCGGCGCCACCCCCACGACCGGGCTCCCCGGAGTCGGTCCC
>DDSR01000125.1 GCA_002343455.1 Deltaproteobacteria bacterium UBA2385
GGGGAGGGGGTAGGCCCCGAGGGGAGGAGGTCGTCGTATCGGGCTATCGGATGATGCAACCGCCCGGCACTCACCCAGGTCCAACCGCTCCCCCGGCTGCCAACTCCCATGCTCCTCTCCCTCGTCCTCGCCTGCTCGCCACCCCCCACCGCCCTGGCCCCGCTGGACGGCCCGATCCAGATCCACGTCGACCCCGCCGGCATCGCCCACATCCAGGCCGTCAGCGCCCGCGACGCCTTCTTCGCCCAGGGCTGGCAGTCGGCTCACGACCGCATCTTCCAGATGGATCTCCTCCGCCGACGGGCCGCCGGTCGCCGCGCTGAGGTGCTGGGCGAGGCCTACCTGGCCTCCGACCTCCAGTCCCGGGCCCTGCGCTTCGCCCACTGGGGCGAGGCCACCGCCCATGCCCTCCCCCAGCAGGATCCTCAGCTGTACGAGGCAATGCAGGCCTACGCCGAGGGGGTCAACGCCTGGCTGCTGGCCGCGCAGCTCGGCCGCGACGGCCAGTCCCTGCCGCCGCAGTTCGCCGCCCTGGGCTACCAGCCTGAGCCCTGGAGCGTCGAGGACAGCTCGGCCATCGAGAAGCTGCTGACGGCGGGGCTCTCCATGCGGCCCGATCAGGACATCACCCTGGGCTTGCTCGACCTGCTGCTGGGCCGGGATCTGTTCGAGGACATCTACCACTTCGCCCCCTTCGACGAAGACTGGGTGGTGTCGGACTTCTACGAGGGCCTGGAGTCCAAGCCCCGGCGCTCGCTGTCGGCCTCCCGGATGGCGCTCCCCCTGACCGACGCCGAGGCCCTGACCCTCTGGGACCAGGTACAGTCCTGGAACCTGAAGCTGGGGGGCTCCAACAACCAGGCGGTGGCCGGCTGGCGCACCGAGTCCGGCCACGCCCTCCTGGCCAGCGACTCGCACCAGGGGCTCGGCCACCCCTCGGTGTACTGGATCGTCCACCTGAAGGGCGGCGAGCTGGACGTGCTCGGCGCCACCTTCCCCGGCCTGCCGATGGTGCTCTTCGGCACGAACGGACAGATCGCCTGGGGCCCGACCACCAGCATCTACGACGCCGCCGACGTCTGGCTGGAGAGCTACGCCGGCAACGGTGACGAGGCCGTGCTCTTCGAGGGCGAGGAGGTGCCGATCACCCGCTGGAGCGAGGAGATCGCCGTGCGGGGCGAGGCCGAGCCGCGTACCGTCGAGCTGGGCGAGGTCCCCCACCACGGGCCGCTCTTCCCGACCGAGGCCCTGGGCCTGCCGGTGCCCCTGGCGCTGAGCGTCCGCTGGAACGGCTACCAGGCGCGCAGCATGGGCCGGGCCTTCCTGGAGCTGGCGGTGGCCGCCGACGTGGAGCAGGCCCGCGAGGCGCTCGGCCACTACTACACCGGGGGGATGCACTGGCTCTTCGCCGACGTGGACGGTCGGATCGGCTACGAGAGCTGGTCGGAGCTGCCCGTCCGCGAGCAGGTCGATCCCGCCACGCCGCCGGTCACCTTGTTGCCGGGCACGGGCGGCTACGAGTGGCTGCCGGCCGATGGAGAGGGCCTGGCGCCCTTCCAGCACCTCCCCCGCGAGCTGGTGCCCCACCGGCTGGACCCCCCCGAGGGCTACCTGGTCACCGCCAACAACGATCCGGTCGGCCAGACCGCGGACAATGCCCCCTTCGACGCGCCGGTCTACCTCTCGGGCGTCTTCGACATCGGCACCCGCGCCCTGCGGCCCCGGCAGCTGCTTGAAGCGCGGCTGGCTCAGGGGCCGGTGGCCCTGGAGGACCTGGAGCAGATCCAGCTCGACACCCGCAGCCGCCTCGCCGAGCGGTTGCTGCCCTTCCTCTTCGAGGCCGCTGCGCGTCGGCCGGATCTGGCGCCGACCGAGGCCCTGGAGCTGCTCGGCGCCTGGAGCCTGGACTGCGAGGTGGACGAGGTCGGGCCCACCCTCTTCCACGGCTGGCTGATCGCCGCCAGCCGGGCCACCCTGGCCGACGAGGCCGATCTGCTGGGCTCCTTGCTCTTCCAGGACACCGACGCGACCTTGGGGCTGGTGCTCAGCAAGTTCATGCTGCGCTGGCTGGAGGCGACCGCCCAGGACATCGACGCCATCGAGGCTGGCGAGCTGCCCTTTCCCAGCGCCAGCGGCCGAAACTTCTTCGACGACCGCGGCACCGAGGGCCTGGAGACCCGGGATGAGATCCTGCTGGGCGCGCTCGGCCAGGCCATCGAGGAGCTCCGCGAGCCCATCGAGGCCGCCGGGGGCGACCCCCAGGATCTCTCCACCTGGCGCTGGGGCCTGCTGCACACCGTCGAGCTGGTCGATCTCGCCCTGCCCAGCGCCAGCAGCGGGCGCTTCCCCAAGGCTGGCGGACTGTATACAGTGGACGTGGCCGACTTCGAGTGGCTGCAAGGCGGGGTCCTGCCCCCCGACTTCGGCGTGCGCAACGCCCCCAGCAACCGCTTCCTCTTCGAGCTGGATCCTGCCGGAGTGCGCGCGCGGATGACGCTGCCGGGCGGCCAGGCTGAGGATCCGGCCAGCCCCTTCCACAACAGCCTGCTGCCCGGGTACCTCGCCGGGGAGTACGAGGAGGTGCCCTTCCTCGACGAGGAGGTGCGGGCCCGGGCCGTCGAGTCCTACCGGCTGGAGGCCGGGCTGGACGGGGTGCGCCGGCGCTGAACGAGGCTCAGGCGCGTCCTACCACCCCGACAGATCCCCCCGAATGCACCGCCGCAGCAGCTCGGCCGCGTTCTCCTCGGTCAGCGGCACCGGGTTCGTCCCCGCCGTCGGGTCGACCACCACTTGCGGCGCCAGCGCCGTCACATGCTCCTCCGTCACCCCCAGCGAGGCCAGGGTGTTCGGGATGCGCACCGACTCCCGCAGGCGGAGCACCTGCTGGAAGAAGCCGTCGAAGCCGCCCTCGATCCCCAGCCAGGCCGAGAGCCGCGCGATGCGGGCCTCGATGACCGACCGGTTGAGCTGCAGCACATAGGGCATGACGACGGCGTTGGTGAGGCCGTGGTGCGTGTCCAGGCTGCCGCCGATGGGGTGGGCGAGGCTGTGCATGGCGCCCAGGCCCTTCTGGAAGGCAGTCGCGCCCATCAGGCTGGCGGCCATCATCTTCGCCCGCGCGTCCAGGTCGTTGCCGTCGGCAACCGCGGCCTCCAGCGCCTCGAAGACCAGCCGGATGCCCTCCACCGCGATGCCGTCGGCCTGGGGGTGGAAGAGCGGGGAGCAGTAGGCCTCCAGGTTGTGGGAGAGGGCGTCGATGCCGGTCCAGGCGGTCAGATCGGCGGGCAGGCCGGCGGAGAGGGCCGGATCGGCGATGACCTTGCCGGGCAGCATCCGGGCGTGGAAGATGATCAGCTTGCGGTGGCTGCGCTCGTCGACGATGACGCTGCTGCGGCCCACCTCCGAGCCGGTGCCGGAGGTGGTCGGCACGGCCACGCAGGGCACCATGCCGTCGACGTTGACGCGCTGGTCGTTGTCGCCGACGTCCTCGAAGTCCCAGAGCGGGCGCTCCTGGCCGACCATCAGGGCGACGGCCTTGCCGACGTCGAGCGCGCTGCCCCCGCCCAGGGCGACGACGCCGTCGCAGCCTTCGGCGTGGAAGGCGCGCACGCCTCCGTCCACGTCCGCGCCGACCGGGTTGCCGCGCACCTCGCCGTACACGGCGGCGTTGAGGCCGGCCTCGCTCAGGATGCCGCGCACCTGCTCGACCAGGGGCAGCTTCAGCAGGCCGCGATCGGTGACGATCAGCGGACGGTGGATGGAGAGCTCGCGGCAGGCGGCCGGGAGCTCGCGGATGCGGCCGACGCCGAAGCGCACGGGGGTGGGGTAGTTCCAGTTGCCACGCAGGCTGCTGCCGTCGCCCATGGGGGCCTCCAAGAGGGGTTTGAGTCCGAAGCGCTGAGTTCAGATGCGCCGCAGGTGGAAGCTCTTGGGCCGGGTGAGGCCCTCGTAGCCGACGCGGGAGAGGGTGCAGCCGCGGCCGGAGTCCTTGACGCCGACCCAGGCCAGCTCGGGGTCGAGGTAGTCGGCTCTGTTCATGAAGACGGTCCCCGTCTCCAGGCGGCGACCGATGGCCAGGGCGGCGGCCTCGTCCTGGGTCCAGAGGCTGGCGGTCAGGCCGAAGCGGCTGTCGTTCATCAGGGCGATGGCCTGCTCGTCGGAGTCGACGGGCATGACGCCGAAGACCGGTCCGAAGGTCTCCTCGCGCATCAGCTCCATGCCGTGGTCGACGTCGATCAAGACCTGGGGTGCGACGTAGGCGCTGCCGGGGCGGTCCAGCGAGAAGGCGGCCGGGTCGACCAGGGGGCGGGCCCCGGCGGCGATCGCGGCCTGGACCTGGCCGCGGATCAGCTCGGCGTTGCGTGGACGGACGACGGGGCCCAGCGTGGTCTCGGGATCCAGCGGGTCGCCCAGGCGGTACTGTGCGACCAGGGCCGCGGCGGCCTCGACGAAGTTCGTGTACAGATCGCGGTGTACGTAGACCCGCTCGACCCCGCAGCAGGACTGTCCGGAGTTGAAGCAGGCGCCGTCGACGATGTTCTCCACCGCGTAGGCGAGGTCGGCGTCGGCGCGCACATAGGCGGGGTCCTTGCCCCCGAGCTCCAGGCCGACGAGCTTGAAGGTGCCGGCGGCGGCGGCGTGTACGGCCCGGCCCCCCTCGACCGAGCCGGTGAAGGCGACCTGGTCGACCCGCGGATCGGCGACGAGGCGGGCGACCCGGGCGTGGTCGGTGTGCAGGACCTGGAAGAGGCCCGCGGGCAGGCCCGCCCGCCGGGCGGCGTCGAAGAGGCGCTCGGCGCAGAGCGGGGTCTGGTCGCTGTGCTTGAGGATGACGGCGTTGCCGGCGGCCAGGGCCGGGATCAGCACGTTGACGACGGTCAGGTAGGGGTAGTTCCAGGGGGCCAGGATCAGCACCAACCCCAGAGGCTCGCGGGCGATGAAGCGGGTGAAGCCCTCCTTTGCCGGCGGCACGATGTCGGCCAGGGCCTCGGGCGCGAGGCGGAGCATGGTGCGGGCGCGATCTTCGAAGCCGCGCACCTCGCCCGGGCCGTAGCGCACCGGGCGGCCCATCTGCCAGGAGAGCTCGGGGCCGAGCGCGGCCGTCTGCGCGACGAAGGCGTCGACCATGACGCTGAGCCGCTCGATGCGCTGGGAGAGGGGGACGCGCCGCCACTCCTGGAAGGCGGCGCGGCCGGCGTCGATGGCGGCGTCGATGGCGTCGTCGTTGGCGAGGGGGCGCTCCACGAGCAGGCGTCCGTCGACGGGGGAGAAGGTGCGCTGGGTAGGTTCGGTCATGGGCTCCTCGCGGGCGCGACGTAGCCCGGCCGAGCAGGGTCGCGCTATGGTGCGGCATGCTGATCCTCGCCCTCTCCGCCCTCTGTGCCCAGGCCTCGCCCCCCTTCACCCTCGAGGGCACCTGGCGTTTCGACGTGGTCGTCACCACCAAGGCCCAGGTGCCCGTGCTGGGCGCCTCCACCATCGAGACGCACAAGGTCATGGTGGCCCGCATCGATCGGCAGAGCGACGGGAGCTTGATGCAGTCGCAGTCCGCCTGCGGGATGTTCGCCCGCAGCAAGCGCAAGACGGTGGCCCCCATCTTTCCGCCCGGCTTTCTGGCGGCGATGCCCTCGCAGCGATCCGTGGTCGACTTCGACCTGACCTCCGGCCGCCTGAAGACCGAGGTCGATCCGGTGTTGCTGGGCTGGGACTCGGCGCTGGCCGGCGGCGTCATGCCCCGCGATGCCGACTCCCCGGGCGTCATCGACGGCGACGGGGACGGCGCCCCGGGCGTCACGGTGCAGGTGCAGGCGCCGGTCTTCGGGACCGTCAGCGTCTACCTGGTGCAGCACAGCGTCACCTGGCTGGATGGCGCCTTCGAGGGGCCGGACGCGGTGCGCGGCCGGGCCGGCCTGACCCTGCTGGAGCAGCGCACCATCGGCGCGAGCAACGCCCTCTTCGCCGTCAACGTGCCCCTGGTGCCCGAGGACGCCGGCGGCTGGTTCTCAATGCGCCGGGTGCCCGACGGGACCTCCTGCGCCCAGCTGGACACCCTCGCCCCTCCCGAGGTCGGAACCCCCGCCGGCGACAAGGCGCCTGGGGTCAAGGCCGGCTAAGCTGGCCTCCTGGAGGTGCGCGCGATGTTCATGTTCTCACTGGTCCTGGCTCTGGCCTGCAACGGCGACGGCAAGGACGGCACGGATGGCGGGACCGGCACGGACGGCGGCGGCGGGGATGGCGGCGGCCTCCCGTGGGA